>NZ_CM001844.1:1288424-1299566 GCF_000384965.1 Bartonella bovis 91-4 | reverse complement strand
AGGTGATGGGACGGGGACGGCTAATTTGATGGGGACGAAGATTGTGGGAGGTGGAAATGGGGAGGGTAAGGGGGTGATTATGGGGAGTACGGGGAGATGACGATGACCAATGTGAATATTTCAAAGGTTAAGGTGGGGGTGGATGTGCAGAAGGGGAAGTTGGAGATGATAAAGGGATCGATTAATTTTACGGGTGGGAGGGGGAATTATGGGGTGCATGTGCAGAATGGGGCGGAGAGTGCTAATTTGATGGGTGTGACGATTACGGGAGAGGGTGGACAGGGGATGGGGTTATATGTGGTGGGGACGGGAGCGGTGACGATGAATATGGGGGAGATTTCAAATGTTGAGAGTGGGGTGTATGCAACGGGGGCGGGAACGTTGAAAATGGATGGGACGACGATTACGTTTGAGAGTGGGAGCGGGAGTTATGGGGTGAAGGTGCAGAATGGGGTGAAGATGGCTAATTTGACGAGTGTGACGATTACGGGAAAGGGTGGACAGGGGACGGGGGTGATTATGGAGAGTACGGGAGTGGGTGCAACGGGGGCGTTGAATATGACAGGGGTGAATATTTCAAATGTTGCGATGGGGGTGGAGGTGATGGGGGCGAAAGCGGTGACGATAAGTGGGGGAACGACGATTCAGTTTACGGGTGGAAGTGGGTATGGGGTGAGGGTGGGGGATAGAGTGACGATGGCTAATTTGACGGATGTGACGATTAAGGGAAAGGGTGGACAGGGGACGGGGATGATAAAGGATGGGACGGGGACGATGACGTTGACGGAGGTGGGGATTTCAGGGGTTAAGGTGGGGGTAGAGGTGACAAGTGGGAATTTGACGATAAGTGGGGGGACGATGACAGGGGTGCAGACGGGGATAACTATGATGGGAAGTGGGACGTTGATGGTGAATGAGGGGACGACGATTACATTTGAGGGGGCTGGGCATGGGGTGAAGGTGGGGAGTGGGGTGGTGGCTAATATCACGGGGGCGATGATTAAGGGGACGAGTGGTGGGACGGGTAAGGGGGTGTGGATGGAGAGTACGAGGACGATGATGATAAGGGGGGGGGGAGATAAAAAAATGTTGAGAGTGGGGTGTATGCAACGGGGGCGGGGACGTTGAATATGGATGATGTGCGGATTTCAAATGTTGGGACAGGGGTGTGGGTAAAGCAGGGGACGTTGATGATGACCAATGGGTCAATTGGGTTTAAGGGGAATGGAAATGGGAAGGGGCTTAGTATTGAGGGGACGGCGAATGCTACTATTACGGGGACGACAATTAGGGGAATGGATGGGCAGGGAACGGGGGTGTGGATGGGGAGTTCGAAGACGATGACGATGACTGATGTGACGATTTCAGAGGTCGCAATGGGGGTGGAGGCGACGGGGACGTTGGTGATGAACAAGGGGTCGATTACGTTTACGAGTGGGAGGGACAATTATGGGGTGAAGGTGGGGAGTGGGGTGACAAGTGCTCGTTTGACGGATGTGACGATTAAGGGGGATGGGGATGGAGAGGGAAGTAAGGGGGTAGAGGTGAGCATGGGGAGTTCGAAGACGATGACGATGACTGATGTGCGGATTTCAGATGTTGCGATGGGGGTGGAGGCGACTAATGGGACGTTGGTGATAAAGGGGCACTCGACGATTACGTTTAACAATGGGAACGGGAATTATGGGGTGAGGGTGGGGAGTTCGAAGACGTTGAATATGATCAATGTGGATATTTCACAGGTTAAGGTGGGGATAGAGGTGACAAGTGGGAATCTGACGGTAAGTGGGGGGACAATGACAGATGTGGGGATGGGGATAAGAATGTTAGGAAAGGGGACGTTGAAGATAAGTGGGGGGACGACAATTACGGTTAAAGATGGGGTGGGGAATTATGGGATAGGGGTGGGGGAATCGGTGAATGCTACTATCACGGGGACGACGATTACGGGGACGAGTGGGGGGACGGGTAAGGGGGTGTGGATGGGGAGTACGGTGAAGATGGTGATGGAGAGGGTGACGATTTCAGAGGTCGCAATGGGGGTGGAGGCGATTAATGGGACGTTGGTGATAAAGGGGAACTCGACGATTACGTTTAACAATGGGAGCGGGAATTATGGGGTGAGGGTGAAGAATGGGGTGACGATGGCTACTTTGACGAGTGTGACGATTGCGGGGACGGGGAGTGGGGATGGGAAGGGGGTGTGGATGGAGAGTTCGAAGACGTTGAAGATGACTGATGTGACGATTTCAAATGTTGAGAAGGCGGTGTGGATGAAGGAGGGGACAGTGACGATAAGTGGAGTGCAGATTTCAAAGGTTAAAATGGGGGTAGAGGCAGTAGCGGGGAATTTGACGATAAATGGGCACTCGAGGATTACGTTTAACAATGGGGCCGGGAATTATGGGGTGAAGGTGGGGAGAGAGGTGACGGCTCGTTTGACGGATGTAAGGATTGTGGGGACGGGGAGTGGGACGGGTGGAAATGGAGAGGGAAGTAAGGGGGTGATTATGGATGGGAAGACGTTGGAGATGACCAATGTGGATGTTTTAAATGTTGGAGTGGGAGTGGAAGCGAAGAAGGGTGGAACGTTGACGATAAAGGAGGGGAAGATTGGGTTTAAGAAAGATTACGGAATAGGGGTGTGGGGAACAGCGACGGCTACTATCACGGGGACGACGATTACAGGAGAGGGGAGTGGGATGGGGGTGTATGCAACGGGGTCGAAAGCGGTGACGTTGGATATGACTGGGGTGAATATTTCAAATGTAGCAATGGGGATAGAGGCGACTAATGGGAAGTTGACGATGACCAATGGGTCGATTACGTTTACGAGTGGGGACAGGAATTATGGGATAGGGGTGGGGAAATCGGTGACGCTGGCTACTGTCACGGGGACGACGATTACAGGAGAGGGGAGTGGGACGGGGGTGATTATGGATGGAACGGGGACGTTGGTGATGAGTGGGGTGAATATTTCAAATGTTAGTGAGGGGGTGTGGGGGTCAAGGGGGACGTTGAAGATAAAGGATGGGTCGATTACGGTTACGAATAGTGGGTTTAAAGGATATGGAGTGGGGGTATATGTGGGGAAGGAGGCAACGGCTACTTTGAAGGGGACGAGGATTACGGGGGCTGGGATGGGAAGTAAGGGGGTGGTTATGAATGGGAAGACATTGGGGATGAGTGGGGTGAATATTTCAAATGTTAGTGAGGGGGTGGAGGTGACGGGGGGGATACTAGCGATGAAAGGAGGGTCAATTGGGTTTATGGGAGAGTATGGTATCAGTCTCTCAAAGAGCACTGCTGCTTTAATAGGGGTCAAAATCGAGGGAAACAATCAGGGACAAGAGGGTATCAAGCTTAGTGGGGGAATGGTTGATCTGTTCAAGACAAATATAAGAGATGTTCATAAGGGGATGACGATTACAGAAGGGATTGTCCGTATGTTTGGAGGGGAGATTGGGTTTAAGGAAGAGTACGGGGTTTATCTCAAGAAAGGTGGGGCTGCTTTAATAGCGGTCACTATCAAGGGAAATAGAACAGGACAAGAGGGTATCAAGCTTAATGAGGGAAGGATCGATCTGTTCGGGACAAATATAAGAGATGTTCATAAGGGGATGAGTGTCGAAAATGGGGTTGTCCGCATGTTTGGAGGGGAAATTGGGTTTAAGAAGGATTATGGGATCAGTCTTAAACAGGGTGGGGTTGCTTTAAAGAATGTCAGAATTACAGGACCTAGTAATAAGGGTACGGGGGTGATTATGCAGAATGGGGTGGGAGTGATGATGATGAAGGAGGTGGATATTTCGGGGGTCATAACGGGGGTGTGGGTGATAAATGGGAAGCTGATGATGCACAAAGGATCGGTGGCTTTTAATGGAGATTACGGTGTCAGTCTCATAGGGGGAGATGCTCTGCTAAATGGTGTTAGCATTACAGGGCAAGGTTATGAGACAGAGGTGGCGGTAAAGGCAATTATGGGAACAGTGGCGATAAAAGGGGGAGAGATGTCAAAGGTTGGAACAGGGGTAGAGGCGACTAATGGGGGAGCGGTGTGGTTGGTTGATACAAAGTTGAGGGATGTCTATAAGGGGGTGAGTGTCGAAGATGGGGTTGTTCATATGGAGGGAGGGGAGATTGGGTTTATGGGAGAGCGTGGTGTCAGTCTCACAAGGGGGCAGGCTTTGTTAGATGATGTCAGAATTACAGGTCCTAGTGATGAAGGTACGGGGGTGTATGCAACGGGGATGGGAACGTTGATGATGAAGGAGGTGAAGATTTCAGAGGTTGATAAGGGGGTAGAGGTGATAAGTGGGAAGTTGATAATGCACAAGGGATCGGTGGCTTTTAATGGAGATTACGGTGTCAGTCTTATAGGGGGAAATGCTTTGTTAAATGGTGTCAGCATTACAGGACAAGATGATAAGGGTACGGGGGTGAATGTAGGGGGTGAGGGGAAGATGACGATGATGGGGGTGAATATTTCGGGGGTCATAACGGGGGTGTGGGTGAAAAATAGGGCGAATGCTATTTTGATGGGAGGGGAGATTGGGTTTAAGGGATATTACGGGGTTTATCTCATAGGGGGAAATGCTGCTTTAAAAAATGTCAGAATGACTTATATGGGTAGCAACAAAACAGCTGACTTCATTAAGGTCAAGGGTGGGATAGTTATCGCTGAGGATATAATTATCACGAGCACTACAGACAATGGGCAGGGGGTGAGTGTAAATAACGGCGGACGGGTGTGGTTGACTGGTACAAACTTGAAAGGTGTTCATAAGGGGATGACGATTACAGACGGAAGTGTCCGTATGGAGGGAGGGGAAATCAATTTTAAGGGAGATTACGGTGTTTATCTTAACCAGGGTATGGCTGCTTTAATAGCGGTCAAAATGACTTATACGGGTAACAACAACAAAGCTGAATTCATTAGGATTGTGGGAGAGGACACTACAAATGCTATGGAAAAGACGGGTAAAGTACAAAAAAATGCTGTGGTTGTTGCATCACATCTCACGATCGATGGAAATGGTTATGGGCAGGGAATGAGGGTAGTTGACGGCGGACGGGTCGTGTTGATTAGGCCAACTTATACAAACATCTACAATGGAATGGCTATCACAAAAGGTGCTGTCCATATGGAGGGGGGGGAGATCAATTTTAAGGGAGAGTACGCAGTCTATCTTAATCAGGGCCATGCTTTGTTAAATGGTGTTATTATGACTTATACGGGGAATGATCCAGACAGTACTTTCTTAACGGTCTATGGTGCAGGAAATGCTAAAAATTTAGCAGAGATTAGAGGTAGGGGCATCAGAATCAATGGAAATGAAAAGGCGCACGGGATAAGGGTAATTGACAAGGGAATGGTCGTGTTAGAAAATGCGATTTTTAACAAGATGAGCAATGGGGTGACTGTTACTAATGGGGGAAGGGTCGTGTTAGAAAATGCGATTTTTAGCAAGGTGAGCAATGGGGTGACTGTTACTAATGGGGAATTCTCTATGAAAAAAGGGTGGATGACGTTTAACGGAGAGCACGGTATTAGTCTCCATACGGGGTATGCTTTGTTAAAGGGGGTGATTATGAAATATGAGGGTAGCAAGGCAACTAAAAACGCTCAGGCTACAAACTTCATCAAAGTCAAAGGTAAAGGTGCAAATTTTGCTGCTATAAAGGTTATGGTCATTGGAAATAATAAAACACAGGGTGTTCATGTGACTGATGGTGGGTATGTGATGCTCGATTACTCACATATAACAGGTGTAAAAGAGGCAATAACCATTCAAGACGGGTCGTTGTGGATGAAAAATGGGGTGATTAATTTTGGGGGAGAGTATGGGCTGAAGATGAAGGGGGGAAGAGTCCTTTTAAGTAATGTGCAAATGAACTCCACCAGTAATAATAATACAGAGTTCATCATGGTTGAGGAAAAAAGTGCGAAACTTAAAGCAGTAGGTGTAATAATTAACGGAAATGATACAGGAAAAGCTCAAGGAATAAAAATAGCAAATGGGGGACGGGCCTGGTTGATTGGTACAAATGTGAAAAAGGTTAGCACAGGAGTTGCTGTTCAAAATGCTCAAGTGACTATGATTAGCTGTGTTTCTATATTTTAGCGTATTTATTAGTTTTAGAGAGTTTTTTTGTTTATGGGTTTAGGTCATGGTTTAAGGTCTAGGCGCTTTGTTTGATGTTTTGATTTTATGTGTGTTTTGTTTGTTGTTTGAAGATGTGTGTTTTGGCTTTGTGGGTGTTAAGAGTGTTTTATATTAGGGTATGATGTTTTTAGGTAAGGGTTAGAGTTGGGAGGATTTTATGGGGTTTAAGCCATTTTAGTATGGTTTAGTTTTAGTTTTCTTTTTTTTAGAATAGTTTAGTCTCGTTTAACCTGACAGGTTAAAGGGGAACATGTGGGTTATGGTTATGCGTTGTGTTTTTAAGCATCATGTTTATTTATGTGTTGTCTCAACCGCTCTTATGGCTGGGCTTGCTCTAACATCTCATACTTCAAAGGCGTATGCTAAAGACCAGAATTGTGGGAGTAGGGGTAGTGGTGCTAAAGTTGTTAGTGGTAATGAGCCGATTGTGTGTGATGGTGGTGTGACAAGGATACTGAGTAGTATTAGTGGTGGTGGGGAGGAGATAAAGATAAATATGGATGAGGATATGGGCTCTGGTGAGGGCTGTGACGG
This sequence comes from Bartonella bovis 91-4, assembly GCF_000384965.1. Classification (NCBI taxonomy): domain Bacteria; kingdom Pseudomonadati; phylum Pseudomonadota; class Alphaproteobacteria; order Hyphomicrobiales; family Bartonellaceae; genus Bartonella; species Bartonella bovis. The sequence goes on along the minus strand of NZ_CM001844.1, from coordinate 1,292,865 downwards.
TGAAGGATGGGGCAGATATTACGATATTAAAGAAGCTGAAGGTTACGGGGAATGGGAGTGGAAAGAGTGGTAGTCTACCGGTGATTAAGGTGTCCAATGCAGGGAAGCTGATGTTGAATCAGGAGGTTAATGTTGAGGGGCGGGGGTGAAGATAAAAAAGGAAATAGTGGTTGATGGGTCAGGGTCTTCTGTTACGTTGAATGGGGTGTTGAAGGGGTTTGAGAGGGGGGAAGTGAAGGTTAGTAATGAGGGGATGGTTGTTTTTGAGAAGGGAGTGGAGGGAATTGAGGGGATGAAGGTGAAAATTAATGATGGGGGAGGGACTGTAAGGTTGATGAAGGATGTGGCTTTTAATAGTGTTGGTGGAGCGGGGATAAAGATTGAGGGGAATAAGGGAACTGCGAGTGTGATGGGGATGGGGAGTGGGAAGACGGTAACGATGACTGTTAATGGAACGGGGGTGGGGGTGATGGTATACAGATGGATGGGGCGGGGAAGATTGATGCTACTGTGATGGGGTTGAAGATTGTGGGGAGTGGGGGGATGGGGGTGAGGGTGCAGAATGAGACGGGAACGATGACTTTGATGGGGGTGGAGATTGAGGGGTTCAAAATGGGGGTGAATGCGCAAAGTGGGACGGTGAAGATAAATGGGGAGTCGACGATTACGGTTGAGGCGAATGGGACGGGGATAATGGTATCGGGAAGTGGGGCGACGGTGAAGATGATGGAGGGGACGGTTACGTTTGAGGGGGCTGGGCATGGGGTGAAGGCGTCGGGTGAGGCGACGGCTGATTTGACAAAGGTGACGATTACAGGAGAGGGGAGTGGAAAGGGGGTGTGGATGGATGGGAAGACGTTGGAGATAACGAATGTGGATGTTTTAAATGTTTTCGTGGGACAAAACAGAAAAAGTAATAGGAAAATAGTTACTTTTATACGTTTACGTAAACGGGGGTGCACTATTTTAGTAATTATAAAATGCTCGCTCCTCTGAAACATCCACAGAATACTTTATCTTAGGGTGTATTTTGTGTCTTTATCATTGTAATATACTTGTGTTAAATTGATTGATATCCTCAAGTAAGTTAAGAAGTCCGCAAAGAACATGAGAAAAAATTGCTTCACCTGCTTGGGGTGTCGCTTTCTTTGCATTTCCTGCTGCTCCCTGGGGGTTAAGATCACGCATTGTCCACCCAAATGCATGAGGTCCATAGGCGCGCAAATACTGATAATTAGCGATCATATCAGCTTGCTTATTATAGAAATTTTCTGCTTGTTCCATCTGTACTTTTTCTGGGGCTAAATAGAGCATTAAGGAAGTTTCAACAAATCCTCCATGGATATCGAGGTGATGCTCAGATGGCTCTATTAAGCCTTCCGGTAGACCAAACCGATGCCAACTTGTTGCTACTGCAAGCATTGAAAATCGTTTTCGTAATTCAGTGATGACAATACTCATTAAAGGAGAATTGCCTCCATGAGCATTTAGAAGAAGAAAACGCTTGATACCATTACGGTAGCATTTTTCACCGATATTGATCCAGCGTTCTATGGCATCAGAAAAGGTGAGTGTTTGTGTGCCAGGAATATCCATATGTTCTATAGAATAGCCAATCTTTTCTACCGGTAATAGTTTTATATGAAATTGCCCTTTTATTTGCGAAACAAGCGCTTTTGCAAAAGCTTCAGCAATAATCCAGTCAGTTTCAAAGGGAAGGTGATTTCCATGATATTCATGAGCACCTAAAGGCAAAAGAGCGAGGGAAAGTGTATCAGATATCATAAATTCATTATCAAATAGAGAGTAAATAGATTGTAAAGTGTATAATATGATGGAGTTTATTTTTTTAAGATTTTAATTTATATGTGTAAGAAAGACAAACCACTTACTCGACCTTTGATCAAGGTTTTATTGTGGTATGAAATTTGATTATTATAACCATCAATTAACACATAACAATGACCACTCTAATTATATCAATACGGTAATTAAATTAAGATGAACATATATTAAATTCGTAAGCAGATGAACATATATCTTTAAAACAAAAAACAATTTCAGAATTAATTTCTGATCAGAAGTAGACTTTTAAAATTATAATATATAGTGCTGATAACTGTACTAGCGTTAATATTGATCTGTGCATCATCTGACTTGTCCATAAGTTGGAAAAGCTGTTGTTTTATTTATTTCTGTTTCAAAAAAATCAATTTTTAGGTTATCATTTTCATTGCATTATGCTACTGTTTTTTCATTGAAATCATAATCAAATCAGACTAACTTGAATGCATGGCTAGTTAAGCGAGACGCTGTGCCCTCTTACAAATGGATCATGAGTAGCAGCAATTTTTATTTTCATCTAAGATGGTTTTTTATGATATTTTCTCTAATCTTTTTGTTGGCCAACATTTTTTTTAAGAACAGAGCAAAATCCTTATTTCTACTTTTGCGGTTTTACAAGTGAGAATGGGGTTTGGAGGAGAAAGATCAAAAACTGAAAAGGATCACCCATTCTTGCAGATCGTTTGTAAACCAATTGGCGGAAGATGGAGATATGGTTTTGAAGAGGTTGGTTTGTTTGAGAAAAATGGGGCGGCTCTTTACTCTCAATTTGTATAAATAATATATTTCGTTGCAATTTCATTTTTCCCAAACAATCTATTGATTTTAAGTATCCCATAGATAGAACATTCGAGATATAATTCTCCATGTTTTTTCCTTGTCAATTATGCTGTGCAAGTATCCTCCCGGTGGGTAAATAAGTTACTGAGCATATTTTATAGCATAGTGAGCAGTTGGAATCTTTAAGGACTATCAGATTTTGCTATTCATAAAGTGTTTTAAAAGCCGAATAAATGCATGTAGGTAACTAAGTTGTTCCACTCCTTTGTTATAAGATTGTGTTCTTGATAACTTTGTAGAGATGGAGAGGTGTTTGTTTTTTATATGTTTTAGATTTTGTATATTTTAGCGTATTTATTAGTTTTAGAGATTTTTTTGTTTATGGGTTTAGGTCATGGTTTAAGGTCTAGGCGCTTTGTTTGATGTTTTGATTTTATGTGTGTTTTGTTTGTTGTTTGAAGATGTGTGTTTTGGCTTTGTGGGTGTTAAGAGTGTTTTCTTAGGGTATGATGTTTTTAGGTAAGGGTTAGAGTTGGGAGGATTTTATGGGGTTTAAGCCATTTTAGTATGGTTTAGTTTTAGTTTTCTTTTTTTAGAATAGTTTAGTCTCTTTTAACCTGACAGGTTAAAGGGGAACATGTGGGTTATGGTTATGCGTTGTGTTTTTAAGCATCATGTTTATTTATGTGTTGTCTCAACCGCTCTTATGGCTGGGCTTGCTCTTATAACGTCTCATACTTCAAAGGCGTATGCTCAAGCACATAATTGTGGGAGTGGTGGTGTTGTTGGTACTGTTAGTGATGATAATAAGCCGATTGTGTGTGATAGTAGCAGTGGGACAAAGACGCTGAATAGTATTAGTAGTAATGAGATAAATATAAATATGAATAAGGGTGGGGGCTCTGAGGAAGCTGCTGTGACGGTAACGGGGCCGGGGACGAATATTACGATAGGGAAAACACTGAAGGTTATCAATGGGAGTGGAAAGAGTGGTAGTCTACCGGTGATTAAGGTGTATGGTGGAGGGAAGCTGACGTTGGTGGAGGAGGTTGATGTTACGAAGGCGACGATAAAAAAGGAGATAGTGGTTGATGGTCAAGGGTCTTCTGTTACGTTGAATGGGGTGTTGAAGGGGTTTGAGGGGGTACAGGTGAAGAATGGGGGGGCGGTGACGTTGTTGAAGGATGGGGTGGAGATTAAGAAGGTGGAGGTTAATAATGGGGGGATGGTGACGTTGAATGGGAATGTGACTTTTAATAATGATGAAGCGGGGATAAAGATTGAGGGGACGGGAAAGGCGAGTGTGATGGGAGTGGGGAAGGCGGGGGAGATGGTGACGATGACTGTTAATGGAAAGGGGGCTGATGGGATACAGATGGATGGGGATGGAGGGACTGCGAATGTGGTGATGTTAAATATTAAGGGAGGGAGTGGGGCAGGGAGTACGGGAACGGGGGTGGATGTGCAGAATGGGACGATGGAGTTGAATAAGATAGAGGTGTCGGGGTTCAAAATGGGGGTGCATGCGAATAAGGGGACGGTGAAGTTGATGGGGGAGTCGAAGATTACGGTTGAGGATGGGGGGACGGGGATAATGGTATCGGGAAGTGGGGCGACGGTGAAGATGATGGAGGGGTCGATTACGGGGAGTGGGGGTGGGGGGAATTTTGGGGTGCAGGGAAGTGGGACGGGGACGGTGGAGTTGACTAAGGTGGCGATTGAGGGGTTCAAGAAGGGGGTGGATATGCAGGCTGANACGTTGGAGATGATGGGGGGACGGTGACGTTTACGGGGGCTGGGAGTTATGGGGTGAGGG
>NZ_CM001844.1:1285148-1288324 GCF_000384965.1 Bartonella bovis 91-4 | reverse complement strand
GAAAGGTGGGGCTGCTTTAATAGCGGTCACTATCAAGGGAAATAGAACAGGACAAGAGGGTATCAAGCTTAATGAGGGAAGGATCGATCTGTTCAAGACAAATATAAGAGATGTTCATAAGGGGATGACGATTACAGAAGGGATTGTCCGTATGTTTGGAGGAGAAATTGGGTTTAAGGAAGAGTACGGGGTTTATCTCAAGAAAGGTGGGGTTGCTTTAAAGAATGTCAGAATTACAGGTCAAAGTCATAAGGGTACGGGGGTGATTATGCAGAATGGGGTGGGAGTGGTGATGATGAAGGAGGTGGATATTTCAAAGGTGCAAACGGGGGTGTGGGTGATAAATGGGAAGCTGATGATGCACAAGGGGTCGGTGGCTTTTAATGGAGGTCACGGTGTCAGTCTTATAGGGGGAAATGCTGCTTTAAAGGATGTTAACATTACAGGGCAAGGTTATGAGACAGAGGTGGCGGTAAAGGCGGTCATGGGAACAGTGGCGATAAAAGGGGGGGGAGATGTCAAATGTTGGGACGGGGGTAGAGGCGACTAATGGAGGTGCGGTGTGGTTGGTTGATACAAGTTTAAGGGATGTCTATAAGGGGGTGAGTGTCGAAGATGGGGTTGTTCATATGGAGGGAGGAGAGATTGGGTTTATGGGAGAGCGTTGGTGTCAGTCTCACAAGGGGGCAGGCTTTGTTAGATGATGTCAGTATTACAGGACCTGGTGATGAAGGTACGGGGGTGTATGCAACGGGGACGGGAGCGGTGATGATGAAGGAGGTGAAGATTTCAGAGGTTGATAAGGGGGTAGAGGTGATAAGTGGGAAGCTGATGATGCATAAAGGATCGGTGGCTTTTAATGGAGGTCATGGTATTTATCTCAAGAAAGGTGAGGGCGTTTTAAAAGATGTCAGCATTACAGGACCTGGTGATAAGGGTACGGGGGTGTATGCAACGGGGATGGGAGGGGTGATGATGAAGGAGGTGCGGATTTCAGAGGTTAGGACGGGGGTGTGGGTGAAAAATAGGGCGAATGCTATTTTGATGGGAGGGGAGATTGGGTTTACGGGAAATTATGGTGTTTATCTTGACAAGGGTGGGGCTGCTTTAAAAAATGTCAGAATGATTTATACGGGTACTAACGATACAGCTGAATTCATTAAGGTCAAGGGTGGGATAGTTATCGCTGAGGATATAATTATCACGAGCACTACAGACAATGGGCAGGGGATAAGTGTAAATAACGGTGGACAGGTGTGGTTGACTGGTACAGACTTGAAAGGTGTTCATAAGGGGATGACGATTACAGAAGGTATTGTTCGTATGTTTGGAGGGGAGATTGGGTTTAAGGGAGATTACGGTGTTTATCTTAACCAGGGTGGGGTTGCTTTAATAGCGGTCAAAATGACTTATACGGGTAACAACAACGAAGCTGAATTCATTAGGATTGTGGGAGAGGACACTACAAATGCTGTGGAAAAGACGGGTAAAGTACAAAAAAATGCTGTGGTTGTTGCATCACATCTCACGATCGATGGAAATGGTTATGGGCAGGGGATGAGGGTAGTTGACGGCGGACGGGTCGTGTTGATTAGGCCAACTTATACAAACATCTACAATGGAATGAATATCACAAAAGGTGCTGTCTATATGGAGGGGGGAGAGATCAATTTTAAGGGAGAGTACGGTGTTTATTTTACAAGACACAAATACAACATTACCTAATGAATCATTTTTAAATAGGGCAATATATTCTGCTAAAAAAGTATAACAGAAAACACTCTCTCAATGCTTAGAGGTGTTTGTTTTTTATATGTTTTAGATTTTGTATATTTTAGCGTATTTATTAGTTTTAGAGATTTTTTTTGTTTATGGGTTTAGGTGATGGTTTAAGGTCTAGGCGCTTTGTTTGATGTTTTGATTTTATGTGTGTTTTGTTTGTTGTTTGAAGATGTGTGTTTTGGCTTTGTGGGTGTTAAGAGTGTTTTATATTAGGGTATGGTGTTTTTAGGTAAGGGTTAGAGTTGGGAGGATTTTATGGGGTTTAAGCCATTTTAGTATGGTTTAGTTTTAGTTTTCTTTTTTTAGAATAGTTTAGTCTCTTTTAACCTGACAGGTTAAAGGGGAACATGTGGGTTATGGTTATGCGTTGTGTTTTTAAGCATCATGTTTATTTATGTGTTGTCTCAACCGCTCTTATGGCTGGGCTTTCCCTTATAACGTCTCATACTTCAAAGGCGTATGCCGATCAAAATTGTGGGAGTGGTAGTGTTGTTGGTACTGTTAATAATGAGCCGATTGTGTGTGATGGTGGTGTGACAAGGATACTGAATAGTAGGAGTGGTGGTAAGGATATAAATATAAATATGGATAAGCATTCTGGTAAGGCTGCTGTGACGGTGAAGGATGGGGCAAATATTACGATATTAAAGAAGCTGAAGGTTACGGGGTCGAAGGGGGGTGGTCTACCGGTGATTAAGGTGGAAAGGGGAGGGGCGCTGACGTTGAATGAGGATGTTGATGTTGAGGGGGCGACGGGGATGCAGAAGGCAATAGTGGTTGATGAGTCAGGGTCTTCTGTTACGTTGAATGGGGTGTTGAAGGGGTTTGAGAGGGTACAGGTGAAGAATGGGGGGATGGTTGTTTTGGGAGAAAAGGTGACGGGGATTGAGAAGGTGAAGGTGAAGATTAATGATGGGGGGACGGTGACGTTGAATGGGAATGTGACTTTTAATAATGATGAAGCGGGGATAAAGATTGAGGGGAGTGGGGGGACTGCGAATGTGATAGGAGTGGGGAGGACGATGACTGTTAATGGAAGTGGGAGTGGGAGTGATGGTGTTGGGATACAGATGGATGGGGCGGGAGGGACTGCGAGTGTGGTGGGGTTAAATATTAAGAACAATGGGGGGACGGGAACGGGGGTGGATGTGCAGAGTGGGACGGGGACGATGACTTTGATGGGGGTGGAGATTTCAGAGTTCAGGGTGGGGGTGAATGCGAATAAGGGGACGGTGAAGTTGATGGGGAGTCGAAGATTACGGTTGAGGATGGGGGGACGGGGTTGTGGGTGGGGGAACGGGGAATGCTAGTATGATGGGGGGAAGATTATGGGGAGTAGGAGTGGGGGACGGGGTGGTTATGAATGGGACGGTGATGTTGAATGGGGTGGATAT
>NZ_CM001844.1:1269614-1285048 GCF_000384965.1 Bartonella bovis 91-4 | reverse complement strand
ATATGGAGGGAGGAGAGATTGGGTTTATGGGAGAGCGTGGTGTCAGTCTCACAAGGGGGCAGGCTTTGTTAGATGATGTCAGTATTACAGGACCTGGTGATGAAGGTACGGGGGTGTATGCAACGGGGACGGGAGCGGTGATGATGAAGGAGGTGGATATTTCAAAGGTTAGGACGGGGGTAGAGGTGATAAGTGGGAAGCTGATAATGCACAAGGGATCGGTGGCTTTTAATGGAGGTTACGGTGTCAGTCTTATAGGAGGAGATGCTTTGTTAAATGGTGTTAGCATTACAGGACCTAGTAATAAGGGTACGGGGGTGAATGTAGGGGGTGAGGGGAAGATGATGATGAAGGATGTGAATATTTCAGGGGTGCAAACAGGGGTGTGGGTGAAGAATGGAGCGAATGCTATTTTGATGGGAGGGGAGATTGGGTTTAAGGGATATTACGGGGTTTATCTCATAGGGGGAAATGCTGCTTTAAAGAATGTCAGAATGACTTATATGGGTAGCAACAAAACAGCTGAATTCATTAAGGTCAAGGGTGGGATAGTTATCGCTGAGGATATAATTATCACGAGCACTACAGACAATGGGCAGGGGATAAGCGTAAATAACGGCGGACGGGTGTGGTTGACTGGTACAGACTTGAAAGGTGTTCATAAGGGGATGACGATTACAGAAGGAAGTGTCCGTATGGAGGGAGGAGAGATCAATTTTAAGGGAGATTACGGTGTTTATCTTAACCAGGGTGGAGTTGCTTTAATAGCGGTCAAAATGACTTATACGGGTAACAACAACAAAGCTGAATTCATTAGGATTGTGGGAGAGGACACTACAAATGCTGTGGAAAAGACGGGTAAAGTACAAAAAAATGCTGTGGTTGTTGCATCACATCTCACGATCGATGGAAATGGTTATGGGCAGGGGATGAGGGTAGTTGACGGCGGACGGGTGGTGTTGATTAAGCCAAATTATACAAACATCTACAATGGAATGGCTATCACAAAAGGTACTGTCCAAGGGAGGAGAGATCACTTTTAAAGGAGATTACGGGGTTTATTTTACAAGACACAAATACAACATTACCTAATGAATCATTTTTAAATAGGGCAATATATTCTGCTAAAAAAGTATAACAGAAAACACTCTCTCAATGCTTAGAGGTGTTTGTTTTTTATATATTTTAGATTTTCTATATTTTAGCGTATTTATTAGTTTTAGAGATTTTTTTTTGTTTATGGGTTTGGGTCATGGTTTAAGGTCTAGGCGCTTTGTTTGATGTTTGATTTTATGTGTGTTTTGTTTGTTGTTTGAAGATGTGTGTTTTGGCTTTGTGGGTGTTAAGAATGTTTTATATTAGGGTATGGTGTTTTTAGGTAAGGGTTAGAGTTGGGAGGATTTTATGGGGTTTTAAGCCATTTTAGTATGGTTTAGTTTTAGTTTTCTTTTTTTTAGAATAGTTTAGTCTCGTTTAACCTGACAGGTTAAAGGGGAACATGTGGGTTATGGTTATGCGTTGTGTTTTTAAGCATCATGTTTATTTATGTGTTGTCTCAACCGCTCTTATGGCTGGGCTTTCCCTTATAACGTCTCATACTTCAAAGGCGTATGCTAATCAAAATTGTGGGAGTGGTAGTGGTGCTAAAGTTGTTAGTGGTGATAATAAGCCGATTGTGTGTGATAGTCGTGGGACAAGGACGCTGAATAGTAGTGGTGGTGGTGAGATAAAGATAAATATGGATAAGGACCCTGGTAAGTCTGCTGCTGTGACGGTGAGGGGGCCGAGGACAGAGATTACGATAATAAAGAAGCTGAAGGTTACGGGGTCGAAGGGGGGTGGTCTACCGGTGATTAATGTGCTGAGTGGAGGGAAGCTGACGTTGGTGGAGGAGGTTGATGTTATGGGGGCGGGAATACAGAAGGAGATAGTGGTTGAGGGGTCAGAGTCTTCTGTTACGTTGAAGGGGAAGTTGACGGGGTTTGAGGGGGTACAGGTTAATAATGGGGGGATGGTTGTTTTGGGAGAAAAGGTGACGGGGATTGAGGGGATGAAGGTGAAAATTAATGATGGTGGGGGGATGGTGAGGTTTGATGAGAATGTGACTTTTAATAATGGTGAAGCGGGGATACAAATTACGGGGGATGGGGCGGGGAAGGCTACTGTGATGGGAGTGGGGAGGACGATGACTGTTACGAAGGGGAGTGGGGTTAATGGGATACAGATGGATGGGGCGGGGACGGGGAAGGCTACTGTGATGGGGTTGAAGATTATGGGGAGTGGGGGTGGGAGGGGAAAGGGGGTGGATGTGCAGAATGGGAGGGAGATGACTTTGATGGGGGTGGAGATTGAGGGGTTCAAAATGGGGGTGAATGCGCAAAGTGGGACGGTGAAGATAAATGGGGAGTCGACGATTACGGTTACGAATAGTGGGACGGGGTTGTGGGTGGGGGGAACGGGGAATGCTAGTATGATGGGGGGGAAGATTATGGGGAGTGGGGGTGGGAATTATGGGGTGCAGGGAAGTGGGACGGGGACGGTGGAGTTGACTAAGGTAGAGGTGTCGGGGTTCAAAAAGGGGGTGGATATGACAGCGGGGAAGTTGGTGATAAATATGGGGGAGATTACGTTTAAGAGTGAAAGGGGAATTGGGGGTGAAGGTGATGGGGACGGGGACGGCTGATTTGACAAAGGTGACGATTACAGGAGAGGGGAGTGGAAAGGGGACGGGGGTGATTATGGGTGGGACAAAGATGATGACGATGACTAATGTGGATATTTCAAAGGTTGAGAAGGGGGTGGATGTGCAGAAGGGGAAGTTGGAGATGATGGGGGGGACGGTGACGTTTACGGGTGAAAGGGGGAATTGGGGGGTGCATGTGCAGAAGGCGGCGACGGCTAATTTGATGGATGTGACGATTAAGGGAGAGGGTGGACAGGGGATGGGGTTGTATGTGGAGGGGACGGCGACGATGAATGGGGGGGAGATTTCAAATGTTGAGAGTGGGGTGTATGCAACGGGGATGGGGAATTTGAAAATGGATGGGACGACGATTACGTTTAAGAATGGGGTTGGGAGTTATGGGGTGAGGGTGGGGGAATTGGTGACGGCTGATTTGACGAGTGTGACGATTACGGGGGCGAGTGGAGGGACGGGAACGGGGGTGATTATGGATGGGAAGACGTTGGAGATGACCAATGTGGATATTTCACAGGTGCAAACGGGGGTGGAGGTGACAAGTGGGAATCTGACGGTAAGTGGGGGGACGATGACAGGGGTGCAGACGGGGATAACTATGTCAGGAAGTGGGACGTTGATGGTGAGTGGGGCGAAGATTACATTTGAGGGGGCTGGGCATGGGGTGAAGGTGGGGGGGACGGCGACGGCTAATATCACGGGGGCGACGATTACAGGAGGGGGGAGTGGACAGGGGATGGGGGTGATTATGGGGGGGAAGATGTTGGGGATGAGTGGGGGGCGATTTCAAGTGTTGAGAAGGCGGTGTTGATGAATGGGACGGGGACGTTGACGATAAGTGGAGTGCAGATTTCAGAGGTTAAAATGGGGGTAGAGGCAATAACGGGGACGTTGACGATAAAGGGGGGGGAGATTGGGTTTAAGGATGGGGCCGGGAATTATGGGGTGAGGGTGCAGAATGGGGCGACGGCTAATTTGACGAGTGTGACGATTAAGGGAGAGGGTGGAAATGGAGAGGGAAGTAAGGGGGTGTGGATGGAGAGTTCGGGGAAGATGATGATGACTAATGTGCGGATTTCAGATGTTGATAAGGGGGTGTGGATGAATGGGGCGGGTGGGACGATGACGATGAATAATGTGCAGATTTCAGATGTTGCAATGGGGGTGGAGGCAACGGCGGGAACGTTGACGATAAAGGGGGGGAGATTGGGGTTTAAGGATGGGGCCGGGAATTATGGGGTGAGGGTGCAGAATGGGGTGACGATGGCTACTATTACGGGGACGACGATTACGGGGGCGAGTGGAGGGACGGGAACGGGGGTGATAAAGGATGGGACGGGGGATTTGAGGATGGAGAGGGTGGATATTTCAAAGGTGCAAACAGGGATACAGGTGAGTAATGGGGATCTGACGGTGAATGGGGGGACAATGACAGGGGTGCAGACGGGGATAGATATGTCAGGAAGTGGGACGTTGATGGTGAACAGTGGGGCGAGGATTGAGTTTACGGGAGAGCATGGGGTGAAGGTGGGGAGTGAAGTGACGATGGCTACTATTACGGGGACGGAGATTACAGGAGGCGGGCAAGGAACGGGGGTGTGGATGGAGGGGAAGACGTTGAAGATGGAGAAGGTGACGATTTCAAATGTTGCAATGGGGGTAGAGGCGACTAATGGGACGTTGACGATGACAAGGGGATCGATTGAGTTTAAGAATGGGAGGGACAATTATGGGATAGGGGTGGGGAAATCGGTGACGCTGGCTAATATTACAGGGACGAGGATTACAGGGAGTGGGAGTGGAAAGGGGACGGGGGTGATTATGGATGGAACGGGGACGTTGGTGATGAGTGGGGTGAATATTTCAAATGTTAGTGAGGGGGTGTGGGGGTCAAGGGGGACGTTGAAGATAAAGGATGGGTCGATTACGGTTACGAATAGTGGGTTTAAAGGATATGGAGTGGGGGTATATGTGGGGAAGGAGGCAACGGCTACTTTGAAGGGGACGAGGATTACGGGGGCTGGGATGGGAAGTAAGGGGGTGGTCATGAAGGGGAAGACATTGGGGATGAGTGGGGTGAATATTTCAAATGTTAGTGAGGGGGTGGAGGTGACGGGGGGGATACTAGCGATGAAAGGAGGGTCAATTGGGTTTATGGGAGAGTATGGGATCAGTCTCTCAAAGAGCACTGCTGCTTTAATAGGGGTCAAAATCGAGGGAAATGGGACAGGAAAAACAGGTATCAAGCTTAATGGGGGAATGGTTGATCTCTACAAAACGAATATAAGAGAGGTCCAGAAAGGGATGAGTGTCGAAAATGGGGTTGTCCGCATGTTTGGAGGGGAAATTGGGTTTAAGAAGGATTATGGGATCAGTCTTAAACAGGGTGGGGTTGCTTTAATAGCGGTCACTATCAAGGGAAATAGAACAGGAAAAACAGGTATCAAGCTTAATGAGGGAAGGATCGATCTCTACAAGACAAATATAAGAGATGTTCATAAGGGGATGACGATTACAGAAGGTATTGTTCGTATGGAGGGAGGATCGATGGAGTTTAAAGGAGATTACGGGGTTTATCTCACAAAGAGCATTGCTGCTTTAAAGAATGTTAGAATTACGGGACCTAGTAATAAGGGTACGGGGGTGTATGTGCAGAGTGGGGTGGGAGCGGTGATGATGAAGGAGGTGCGGATTTCAGAGGTTGAGAAGGGGGTAGAGGTGATAAGTGGGAAGCTGATGATGCATAAAGGATCGGTGGCTTTTAATGGAGGTCACGGTGTCAGTCTCATAGGGGGAGATGCTCTGCTAAATGGTGTTAACATTACAGGGCAAGGTTATGAGACAGAGGTGGCGGTAAAGGCAATTATGGGAACAGTGGCGATAAAAGGGGGAGAGATGTCAAATGTTGGAGGAGGGGTAGAGGCGACTAATGGGGGAGCGGTGTGGTTGGTTGATACAAAGTTGAGGGATGTCTATAAGGGGGTGAGTGTCGAAGATGGGGTTGTTCATATGGAGGGAGGGGAGATTGGGTTTATGGGAGAGCGTGGTGTCAGTCTCACAAGGGGGCAGGCTTTGTTAGATGATGTCAGTATTACAGGTCCTAGTGATGAAGGTACGGGGGTGTATGCAACGGGGATGGGAACGTTGATGATGAAGGATGTGCGGATTTCAGAGGTTAGGACGGGGGTATGGGTGAAAAATGGGAATCTGATAATGCACAAGGGATCGATGGCTTTTAATGGAGGTTACGGTATTTATCTCACAAGGGGAAATGCTGCTTTAAATGATGTCAAAATTACAGGGCAAGGTCATAGTGCAGAGGTGGCGGTAAAGGCGGTCATGGGAACAGTGGTCATAAAAGGGGTGGATATTTCAAAGGTCACAACGGGGGTAGAGGTGGGAAGTGAGGCGAATGCTATTTTGATGGGAGGGGAGATTGGGTTTAAGGGAAATTACGGGGTTTATCTTGACAAGGGTGGGGTTGCTTTAAAAAATGTCAGAATGATTTATACGGGTAACAACGACGTGGCTGACTTCATTAAGGTCAAGGGTGGGATAGTTGTTGCTGAGGGTGTGAATATTATTAGCACTACAGACAATGGGCAGGGGATAAGTGTAACTAATGGAGCACGGGTGTGGTTGACTGGTACAAACTTGAAAGGTGTTCATAAGGGGATGACGATTACAGAAGGAAGTGTCCGTATGGAGGGAGGAGAGATCAATTTTAAGGGAGAGTACGGTGTTTATCTTAACCAGGGTGGGGTTGCTTTAATAGCGGTCAAAATGACTTATACGGGTAACAACAACGAAGCTGAATTCATTAGGATTGTGGGAGAGGACACTACAAATGCTGTGGAAAGGGTCAAGCTTAAAAAGAAGGGTATTGAAGTTGCACCCAAAAATGCTGTGGTTGTTGCATCACATCTCACGATCGATGGAAATGGTTATGGGCAGGGGATGAGGGTAGTTGACGGCGGAAGGGTGGTGTTGATTAGGCCAACTTATACAAACATCTACAATGGAATGGCTATCACAAAAGGTGCTGTCCATATGGAGGGGGGGGAGATCAATTTTAAGGGAGAGTACGCAGTCTATCTTAATCAGGGCCATGCTTTGTTAAATGGTGTTATTATGAATTATACGGGGAATAATCCAGACAGTACTTTCTTAACGGTCTATGGTGCAGGAAATGCTAAAAATTTAGCAGAGATTAGAGGTAGGGGCATCAGAATCAATGGAAATGAAAAGGCACACGGGATAAGGGTAATTGACAAGGGAATGGTCGTGTTAGAAAATGCGATTTTTCACAAGATGAGCAATGGGGTAACTGTTACTAATGGGGGAAGGGTCGTGTTAGAAAATGCGATTTTTAGCAAGGTGAAAAGCGGTATAACTGTTATTAATGGGGAATTCTCTATGAAAAAAGGGTGGATGACGTTTAATGGAGAGCACGGTATTAGTCTTCATACAGGGTATGCTTTGTTAAAGGATGTCAAAATGATTTATACGGGTAGCAAGGCAACTAAAAACGCTCAGGCTACAAACTTCATCAAAGTCAAAGGTAAAGGTGCAAATTTTGCTGCTATAAAGGTTATGGTCATTGGAAATAATAAAACACAGGGTGTTCATGTGACTGATGGTGGGTATGTGATGCTCGATTACTCACATATAACAGGTGTAAAAGAGGCAATAACCATTCAAGACGGGTCGTTGTGGATGAAAAATGGGGTGATTAATTTTGGGGGAGAGTATGGGCTGAAGATGAAGGGGGGAAGAGTCCTTTTAAGTAATGTGCAAATGAACTCCACCAGTAATAATAATACAGAGTTCATCATGGTTGAGGAAAAAAGTGCGAAACTTAAAGCAGTAGGTGTAATAATTAACGGAAATGATACAGGAAAAGCTCAAGGAATAAAAATAGCAAATGGGGGACGGGCCTGGTTGATTGGTACAAATGTGAAAAAGGTTAGCACAGGAGTTGCTGTTCAAAATGCTCAAGTGACTATGATTAGTTCTTCGGTGAGCTTTACAGGTGATTATGGGGTTAATTTAACCAGGGTGGTGCTTTGAAGAGTGCCAGAATGACTTATATGGGTAGCAATGTTCTACAGCTGTGCAGTAGATCTCACGATCGATGGAAGTGGTTATAGGCAGGGGATAAGGGTAACTAACGGGGGACGGATTGTGTTTCTATATTTTAGCGTATTTATTAGTTTTAGAGATTTTTTTTGTTTATGGGTTTAGGTCATGGTTTAAGGTCTAGGCGCTTTGTTTGATGTTTTGATTTTATGTGTGTTTTGTTTGTTGTTTGAAGATGTGTGTTTTGGCTTTGTGGGTGTTAAGAGTGTTTTCTTAGGGTATGATGTTTTTAGGTAAGGGTTAGAGTTGGGAGGATTTTATGGGGTTTTAAGCCATTTTAGTATGGTTTAGTTTTAGTTTTCTTTTTTTAGAATAGTTTAGTCTCGTTTAACCTGACAGGTTAAAGGGGAACATGTGGGTTATGGTTATGCGTTGTGTTTTTAAACATCATGTTTATTTATGTGTTGTCTCAACCGCTCTTATGGCTGGGCTTTCCCTTATAACGTCTCATACTTCAAAGGCGTATGCCGATCAAAATTGTGGGAGTAGTCGTGGTGGTGGTGTTAAAGTTGTTGGTGATGTTGTTGGGCCGATTGTGTGTGATAGTCGTGAGACAAGGACGCTGAATAGTAGGAGTGGTGGGGATATAGAGATAAATATGGATAGGGGTAGGGGCTCTAAGGAGGCTGCTGTGACGGTAACGGGGCAGGGGACGAATATTACGATAATGAAGAAGCTGAAGATTACGGGGACGGGAAAGGCGAGTGTGATGGGGATGGGGAAGACGATGACTGTTACGAAGGGGGGTGGGATACAGATGGATGGGACGGGGACTGCTGATGTGATGGGGTTGACGATTATGGGGAGTGGGGGGATGGGGGTGGATATGCAGGGGACGGGGACGATGGAGTTGAATAAGGTGAATGTTTCAGGTTTCACGATGGGGGTGAATGCGATGAGTGGGAAGGTGAATATAAATGGGAACTCAACGATTACGGTTACGAATAGTGGGACGGTGATTTTGAATGGGGTGGCGATTTCAGGGTTCGGGAAGGGGGTGTATGCAACGGGGGCGGGAACGTTGACGATAAGTGGGGGAACGACGATTCAGTTTACGGGTGGGAGCGGGAATTATGGGGTGAAGGTGGAGAATGGGGTGACGGCTAATATCACAGGGGCGACGATTAGGGGGACGAGTGGACAGGGGACGGGGGTGATAAAGGATGGGACGAAGATGATGACGATGACTGATGTGACGATTTCAGGGGTTAAGGTGGGGGTGGAGGTGAAGAAGGGGACGGTGGATATGATGGGGGGGACGGTGACGTTTGAGGGTGGAAGTGGGTATGGGGTGCAGGTACAGAATGGGGCGACGGCTAATTTGACAAAGGTGACGATTAAGGGGACGGGGAGTGGACAGGGGACGGGGGTGGATGTGCAGAATGGGACGATGACTTTGACTGGGGTAGGGATTTCAGGGGTGCAAAAGGGGGTGGATATGACAGCGGGGAAGTTGGTGATAAATATGGGGTCGATTGGGTTTAAGGGGGAGAGGGGGAATTATGGGGTGAAGGCATCGGGTGAGGCGACGGCTGAGTTGACAAAGGTGACGATTACAGGAGAGGGGAGTGGAAAGGGGGTGATTATGGAGAGTTCGGGGAAGATGACGATGAATATGGTGAATATTTCACAGGTGCAAACGGGGGTGGATGTGAAGAATGGGACGGTGGATATAAATATGGGGGAGATTACGTTTGAGGGTGGGAGGGGGAATTATGGGGTGCATGTGCAGAAGGCGGCGACGGCTAATTTGATGAATGTGAAGATTAAGGGGACGGGGAGTGGACAGGGGACGGGGTTGTATGTGCAGGGGACGGGGAGTGCTAGTATGATGGGGGGGACGATTTCAAATGTTAGTGAGGGGGTGTTGATGACGGGAAGTGGGACGTTGAAGATAAGTGGGGAGGCGAAGATTATGTTTAAGGGGGACTATGGGGTGAAGGTGATGGGGACGGCGACGGCTAATATCACGGGGGCGACGATTAAGGGAGAGGGGAGTGGGGTGGGAAGTAAGGGGGTGATTATGGAGAGTACGGGGAAGTTGACGATAAATGGGGGGACGATTAAGGATGTTGCAATGGGGGTGGAGGTGACAAGTGGGAATCTGACGGTAAGTGGGGGGTCGATGACAGGGGTGCAGACGGGGATAATTATGTTAGGAAGTGGGACATTGACGGTGAACAGTGGGGCGAGGATTACGGTTAAGAATGGTGGGACGGGGCTCAGTGTGGGGGGGACGGCGACGGCTAATATCACGGGGGCGACGATTACGGGGAGTGGGAGTGGAAAGGGGACGGGGGTGTGGATGGATGGGAGGGAGATGGTGATGAATAATGTGCAGATTTCAGATGTTGCAATGGGGGTGGAGGCAATAAAGGGGAATTTGACGATAAAGGATGGGACGAGGATTACGTTTACGGGTGGGGACAGGAATTATGGGGTGAAGGTGGGGGAATTGGTGACTAATGCTCGTTTGACAGATTTGACGATTAAGGGGGGTGGAAAGGGGAAGGGGGTGATAAAGGATGGGACGGGGGAGATGAAGATGAATAATGTGGGGATTTCAGGGGTGCAGACGGGGATACAGGTGAGTAATGGGAATCTGACGGTAAGTGGGGGGACAATGACAGGGGTGCAGACGGGGATAGATATGTCAGGAAGTGGAAAGTTGGTGGTGAACAGTGGGGCGAGGATTGAGTTTACGGGAGAGCATGGGGTGAAGGTGGGGAGTGAAGTGACGATGGCTACTATTACGGGGACGGAGATTACAGGAGGCGGGCAAGGAACGGGGGTGTGGATGGAGGGGAAGACGTTGAAGATGGAGAAGGTGACGATTTCAAATGTTGCAATGGGGGTAGAGGCGACTAATGGGACGTTGACGATGACAAGGGGATCGATTGAGTTTAAGAATGGGAGGGACAATTATGGGATAGGGGTGGGGAAATCGGTGACGCTGGCTACTATTACGGGGACGAAGATTACAGGAGAGGGAAAGGGGACGGGGGTGTTGATGATGGAGACAAAGATGATGAGGTTGGATGGGGTGACAATTTCCAATGTTGGTGAGGGGGTATGGGTGAAGGGGAGGTTAGAGATGAACAATGGGTCGATTACGGTTACGAATAGTGGGTTTAAAGGATATGGAGTGGGGGTATATGTGGGGAAGGAGGCAACGGCTACTTTGAAGGGGACGAGGATTACGGGGGCTGGGATGGGAAGTAAGGGGGTGGTTATGAATGGGAAGACATTGGGGATGAGTGGGGTGAATATTTCAAATGTTAGTGAGGGGGTGGAGGTGATGGGGGGGATACTAGCGATGAAAGGAGGGTCAATTGGGTTTATAGGAGATTACGGGATCAGTCTTAACCAGGGTGGATTTGCTTTTTTAGGAGGGGTCAATATCATGGGAAGTGGAACAGGAAAAGAGGGTATCAAGCTTAATGGGGGAATGATTGATATGTTCGGGACAAATATAAGAGATGTTCATAAGGGGATGAGTGTCGAAAATGGGGTTGTCCGTATGTTTGGAGGGGAGATTGGGTTTAAGGGAAATTATGGGGTTTATCTCAAGAAAGGTGGGGCTGCTTTAATAGCGGTCACTATCAAGGGAAATAGAACAGGACAAGAGGGTATCAAGCTTAATGAGGGAATAATTGATCTCTACAAGACAAATATAAGAGATGTTCATAAGGGGATGAGTGTCGAAAATGGGGTTGTCCGCATGTTTGGAGGGGAAATTGGGTTTAAGAAGGATTATGGGATCAGTCTTAAACAGGGTGGGGTTGCTTTAAAGAATGTCAGAATTACAGGACCTAGTAATAAGGGTACGGGGGTGATTATGCAGAATGGGGTGGGAGTGATGATGATGAAGGAGGTGGATATTTCAAAGGTGCAAACGGGGGTGTGGGTGATAAATGGGAAGCTGATGATGCACAAAGGATCGGTGGAGTTTAAAGGTGGGGATGGTATCAGTCTCATAGGGGGAAATGCTGCTTTAAAGGATGTTAACATTACAGGGCAAGGTTATGAGACAGAGGTGGCGGTAAAGGCAATTATGGGAACAGTGGCGATAAAAGGGGGAGAGATGTCAAAGGTTGGAACAGGGGTAGAGGTGGGAAGTGAGGGAACGGTAATAATGAAGGAGGTGGATATTTCAAAGGTCACAACGGGGGTAAAGGTGAAGAGTGAGGGAGCGGTGTGGTTGATTGATACAAACTTGAGGGATGTCCATAAGGGGGTAAGTGTCGAAGATGGGGTTGTTCATATGGAGGGAGGGGAGATTGGGTTTATGGGAGAGCGTGGTGTCAGTCTCACAGGGGGGCAGGCCTTGTTAGATGATGTCAGAATTACAGGACCTAGTGATAAGGGTACGGGGGTGTATGCAACGGGGATGGGAACGTTGATGATGAAGGAGGTGAAGATTTCAGAGGTGCAAACGGGGGTGTGGATGAAGAATGGGAATCTGACGATGACTGGGGGGACGATTGGGTTTAATGGAGATTACGGTGTCAGTCTCACAAGGGGAAATGCTCTGCTAAAGGGTGTCAGCATTACAGGACAAGATGATAAGGGTACGGGGGTGAATGTAGAGGGTGAGGGGAAAATGATGATGAAAGATGTGAATATTTCAGGGGTCATAACGGGGGTGTGGGTGAAAAATGGGGCGAATGCTATTTTGATGGGAGGGGAGATTGGGTTTAAGGGAAATTACGGGGTTTATCTTGACAAGGGTGGGGCTGCTTTAAAAAATGTCAGAATGACTTATACGGGTAACAACAAAACAGCTGACTTCATTAAGGTCAAGGGTGGGATAGTTATCGCTGAGGATATAATTATCACGAGCACTACAGACAATGGGCAGGGGGTAAGCGTAACTAATGGAGGACGGGTGTGGTTGACTGGTACAAACTTGAAAGGTGTTCATAAGGGGATGACGATTACAGACGGAAGTGTCCGTATGGAGGGAGGAGAGATCAATTTTAAGGGAGAGTACGGTGTTTATCTTAACCAGGGTGGGGTTGCTTTAATAGCGGTCAAAATGACTTATACGGGTAACAACAACGAAGCTGAATTCATTAGGATTGTGGGAGAGGACACTACAAATGCTGTGGAAAAGACGGGTAAAGTACAAAAAAATGCTGTGGTTGTTGCATCACATCTTACGATCGATGGAAATGGTCATGGGCAGGGAATGAGTGTAGTTGACGGCGGACGGGTCGTGTTGATTAGGCCAAATTATACAAACATCTACAATGGAATGGCTATCACAAAAGGTGCTGTCTATATGGAGGGGGGAGAGATCAATTTTAAGGGAGATTACGCAGTCTATCTTAAGAAGGGCCATGCTGTGTTAAATGGTGTTATTATGACTTATACGGGGAATGATCCAGACAGTACTTTCTTAACGGTCTATGGTGCAGGAAATGCTAAAAATTTAGCAGAGATTAGAGGTAGGGGCATCAGAATCAATGGAAATGAAAAGGCGCACGGGATAAGGGTAATTGACGGGGGAATGGTCGTGTTAGATGATGCGATTTTTAACAAGATGAGCAATGGGGTGACTGTTACTAATGGGGGAAGGGTCGTGTTAGAAAATGCGATTTTTAGCAAGGTGAAAAGCGGTATAACTGTTATTAATGGGGAATTCTCTATGAAAAAAGGGTGGATGACGTTTAATGGAGAGCACGGTATTAGTCTTCATACAGGGTATGCTTTGTTAAAGGATGTCAAAATGATTTATACGGGTAGCAAGGCAACTAAAAACGCTCAGGCTACAAACTTCATCAAAGTCAAAGGTAAAGGTGCAAATTTTGCTGCTATAAAGGTTATGGTCATTGGAAATAATAAAACACAGGGTGTTCATGTGACTGATGGTGGGTATGTGATGCTCGATTACTCACATATAACAGGTGTAAAAGAGGCAATAACCATTCAAGACGGGTCGTTGTGGATGAAAAATGGGGTGATTAATTTTGGGGGAGAGTATGGGCTGAAGATGAAGGGGGGAAGAGTCCTTTTAAGTAATGTGCAAATGAACTCCACCAGTAATAATAATACAGAGTTCATCATGGTTGAGGAAAAAAGTGCGAAACTTAAAGCAGTAGGTGTAATAATTAACGGAAATGATACAGGAAAAGCTCAAGGAATAAAAATAGCAAATGGGGGACGGGCCTGGTTGATTGGTACAAATGTGAAAAAGGTTAGCACAGGAGTTGCTGTTCAAAATGCTCAAGTGACTATGATTAGTTCTTCGGTGAACTTTACAGAAGATTATGGGGTTAATTTAACCAGGGTGGTGCTTTGAAGAGTGCCAGAATGACTTATATGGGTAGCAATGTTCTACAGCTGTGTTTCTATATTTTAGCGTATTTATTAGTTTTAGAGAGTTTTTTTGTTTATGGGTTTAGGTCATGGTTTAAGGTCTAGGCGCTTTGTTTGATGTTTTGATTTTATGTGTGTTTTGTTTGTTGTTTGAAGATGTGTGTTTTGGCTTTGTGGGTGTTAAGAGTGTTTTATATTAGGGTATGGTGTTTTTAGGTAAGGGTTAGAGTTGGGAGGATTTTATGGGGTTTAAGCCATTTTAGTATGGTTTAGTTTTAGTTTTCTTTTTTTAGAATAGTTTAGTCTCGTTTAACCTGACAGGTTAAAGGGGAACATGTGGGTTATGGTTATGCGTTGTGTTTTTAAGCATCATGTTTATTTATGTGTTGTCTCAACCGCTCTTATGGCTGGGCTTGCTCTAACATCTCATACTTCAAAGGCGTATGCTCAAGCACATAATTGTGGGAGTAGTGGTGTTGTTGGTACTGTTAATAATGAGCCGATTGTGTGTGATGGTGGTGTGACAAGGATACTGAATAGTAGGAGTGGGGATATAGAGATAAATATGGATACGGGCCCTGGTAAGTCTGCTGGTGCTGCTGTGACGGTGAGGGGGTCGGGGACGAATATTACGATAGGGAAAACACTGAAGGTTACGGGGTCGAAGGGGAAGCCGGTGATTAAGGTGGAAAGGGGAGGGGCGCTGACGTTGGTGAAAGATGTTGATGTTAAGGGGGTGACGATAAAAAAGGAGATAGTGGTTGATGGGTCAGAGTCTTCTGTTACGTTGAAGGGGGTGTTGAAGGGGTTTGATGGGGGGGAAGTGAAGGTTAGTAATGAGGGGATGATTGTTTTTGAGAAGGGGGTGAAGGGGATTGAGGGGATGAAGGTGAAAATTAATGATGGTGGGGGGATGGTGAGGTTTGATGAGAGTGTGGCTTTTAATAATGGTGAAGCGGGGATAAAGATTACGGGGAGTAAGGGAAATGCGAGTGTGATAGGGATGGGGAAGACGATGACTGTTAATGGAACGGGGGTGGGGGTGATGGTGTTGGTATACAGATGGATGGGGCGGGGAAGATTGATGTGATGAGGTTGAAGATTAAGGGGAGTGGGGGGACGGGGGTGGATGTGCAGAGTGGGACGATGACTTTGATGGGGGTGGAGATTGAGGGGTTCAAAATGGGGGTGCATGCGAGGAGTGGGACGGTGGATATAAATGGGAACTCAACGATTACGGTTAAGGATGGGGGGACGGGGATAATGGTGGGGGGAC
>NZ_CM001844.1:1265045-1269514 GCF_000384965.1 Bartonella bovis 91-4 | reverse complement strand
GGGGAGTGGGGATGGGAAGGGGGTGTGGATGGAGAGTTCGAAGACGTTGAAGATGACTGATGTGACGATTTCAAATGTTGAGAAGGCGGTGTGGATGAAGGAGGGGACAGTGACGATAAGTGGAGTGCAGATTTCAAAGGTTAAAATGGGGGTAGAGGCAGTAGCGGGGAATTTGACGATAAATGGGCACTCGAGGATTACGTTTAACAATGGGGCCGGGAATTATGGGGTGAAGGTGGGGAGAGAGGTGACGGCTCGTTTGACGGATGTAAGGATTGTGGGGACGGGGAGTGGGACGGGTGGAAATGGAGAGGGAAGTAAGGGGGTGATTATGGATGGGAAGACGTTGGAGATGACCAATGTGGATGTTTTAAATGTTGGAGTGGGAGTGGAAGCGAAGAAGGGTGGAACGTTGACGATAAACAAGGGGAAGATTGGGTTTAAGAAAGATTACGGAATAGGGGTGTGGGGAACAGCGACGGCTACTATCACGGGGACGACGATTACAGGAGAGGGGAGTGGACAGGGGGTGTTGATGATGGAGACAAAGATGATGAGGTTGACAAAGGTGGAGATTTCCAATGTTAGTGAGGGGGTGTGGGTGAAGGGGAGGTTGGTGATGGATGGGGGGTCGATTACGGTTACAGGGAAGGGGGTGAAAGGGTATGGAGTGGGGGTATATGTGGGGAAGGAGGCAACGGCTACTATCACAGGGACGATGATTAGGGGGGGTGGGTCAGGAAGTAGGGGGGTGGTCATGAATGGGAAGACATTGGGGATGAGTGGGGTGAATATTTCAAATGTTAGTGAGGGGGTGGAGGCGAAGGGGGGGATACTAGCGATGAAAGGAGGGTCAATTGGGTTTATAGGAGATTACGGGATCAGTCTTAACCAGGGTGGGGTTGCTTTTTTAGGAGGGGTCACTATCAAGGGAAGTGGAACAGGAAAAACAGGTATCAAGCTTAGTGGGGGAAGGGTCGATATGTTCGGGACAAATATAAGAGATGTTCATAAGGGGATGACGATTACAGAAGGTATTGTTCGTATGTTTGGAGGGGAAATTGGGTTTATGGGAAATTATGGTATAGGTCTTTCAAAGAGTACTGCTGCTTTAAAGAATGTCAGAATTACAGGACCTAGTAATAAGGGTACGGGGGTGTATGCAACGGGGATGGGAGGGGTGATGATGAAGGAGGTGCGGATTTCAGAGGTTAGGACGGGGGTGTGGGTGATAAATGGGAAGCTGATAATGCACAAGGGATCGGTGGCTTTTAATGGAGATTACGGTGTCAGTCTCATAGGGGGAGATGCTGC
Organism: Bartonella bovis 91-4; assembly: GCF_000384965.1. Lineage (NCBI taxonomy): Bacteria > Pseudomonadati > Pseudomonadota > Alphaproteobacteria > Hyphomicrobiales > Bartonellaceae > Bartonella > Bartonella bovis. Next base: position 1,268,200 of record NZ_CM001844.1, on the reverse strand, counting down.
TTTAAAGGATGTCAGAATTACAGGGCAAGGTCATGAGACAGAGGTGGCGGTAAAGGCGCTCATGGGAACAGTGGCGATAAAAGGGGGGGAGATGTCAAATGTTGGGACGGGGGTAGAGGCGACTAATGGAGGTGCGGTGTGGTTGGTTGATACAAAGTTGAGGGATGTCTATAAGGGGGTGAGTGTCGAAGATGGGGTTGTTCATATGGAGGGAGGGGAAATCAATTTTAAGGGAGATTACGGTGTTTATCTTAACCAGGGTATGGCTGCTTTAATAGCGGTCAAAATGACTTATACGGGTAACAACAACAAAGCTGAATTCATTAGGATTGTGGGAGAGGACACTACAAATGCTATGGAAAAGACGGGTAAAGTACAAAAAAATGCTGTGGTTGTTGCATCACATCTCACGATCGATGGAAATGGTTATGGGCAGGGAATGAGGGTAGTTGACGGCGGACGGGTCGTGTTGATTAGGCCAAATTATACAAACATCTACAATGGAATGGCTATCACAAAAGGTGCTGTCCATATGGAGGGGGGGGAGATCAATTTTAAGGGAGAGTACGGTGTTTATCTTAATCAGGGCCATGCTTTGTTAAATGGTGTTATTATGACTTATACGGGGAATAATCCAGACAGTACTTTCTTAACGGTCTATGGTGCAGGAAATGCTAAAAATTTAGCAGAGATTAGAGGTAGGGGCATCAGAATCAATGGAAATGAAAAGGCACACGGGATAAGGGTAATTGACGGGGGAATGGTCGTGTTAGATGATGCGATTTTTAACAAGATGAGCAATGGGGTGACTGTTACTAATGGGGGAAGGGTCGTGTTAGAAAATGCGATTTTTAGCAAGGTGAAAAGCGGTATAACTGTTATTAATGGGGAATTCTCTATGAAAAAAGGGTGGATGACGTTTAACGGAGAGCACGGTATTAGTCTCCATACGGGGTATGCTTTGTTAAAGGGGGTGATTATGAAATATGAGGGTAGCAAGGCAACTAAAAACGCTCAGGCTACAAACTTCATCAAAGTCAAAGGTAAAGGTGCAAATTTTGCTGCTATAAAGGTTATGGTCATTGGAAATAATAAAACACAGGGTGTTCATGTGACTGATGGTGGGTATGTGATGCTCGATTACTCACATATAACAGGTGTAAAAGAGGCAATAACCATTCAAGACGGGTCGTTGTGGATGAAAAATGGGGTGATTAATTTTGGGGGAGAGTATGGGCTGAAGATGAAGGGGGGAAGAGTCCTTTTAAGTAATGTGCAAATGAACTCCACCAGTAATAATAATACAGAGTTCATCATGGTTGAGGGAAAAAGTGCGAAACTTAAAGCAGTAGGTGTGATAATTAACGGAAATGGTACAGGAAAAGCTCAAGGAATAAAAATAGCAAATGGGGGAAAGGCGTGGTTGATTGGTACAAATGTGAAAAAGGTTAGCACAGGAGTCACTATTCAAAATGCTCAAGTGACTATGATTAGTTCTTCGGTGAGCTTTACAGAAGATTATGGGGTTAATTTAACCAGGGTGGTGCTTTGAAGAGTGCCAGAATGACTTATATGGGTAGCAATGTTCTACAGCTGTGTTTCTATATTTTAGCGTATTTATTAGTTTTAGAGATTTTTTTTTGTTTATGGGTTTAGGTCATGGTTTAAGGTCTAGGCGCTTTGTTTGATGTTTTGATTTTATGTGTGTTTTGTTTGTTGTTTGAAGATGTGTGTTTTGGCTTTGTGGGTGTTAAGAGTGTTTTATATTAGGGTATGATGTTTTTAGGTAAGGGTTAGAGTTGGGAGGATTTTATGGGGTTTTAAGCCATTTTAGTATGGTTTAGTTTTAGTTTTCTTTTTTTAGAATAGTTTAGTCTCGTTTAACCTGACAGGTTAAAGGGGAACATGTGGGTTATGGTTATGCGTTGTGTTTTTAAACATCATGTTTATTTATGTGTTGTCTCAACCGCTCTTATGGCTGGGCTTGCTCTAACATCTCATACTTCAAAGGCGTATGCCAATCAAAATTGTGGGAGTAGTGGTGGTGGTGGTGCTAAAACTATTAATGATAATGTTGGGCCGATTGTGTGTGATGGTGATGTGACAAGGACGCTGAGTAGTACTAGTGGTGGGGATATAAAGATAAATATGGATACGGGCCCTGGTAAGTCTGCTGGTGCTGCTGTGACGGTGAGGGGGTCGGGGACGAATATTACGATAATGAAGAAGATAACGGTTAAGGGGTCGGGGGGGAGTGGTCTACCGGTGATTAAGGTGTATGGTGGAGGGAAGCTGACGTTGAATGAGGATGTTGATGTTGGGGGGGCGACGATAAAAAAGGAGATAGTGGTTGATGGTGAAAACTCTTCTGTTACGTTGAATGGGGTGTTGACAGGGTTTGAGGGGGTACAGGTTAATAATGGGGGGATGGTTGTTTTGGGAGAAAAGGTGACGGGGATTGAAGAGGTGAAGGTGAAAATTAATGATGGGGGGATGGTAAATATGATGGGGGATGTGGCTTTTAATAGTGTTGGTGGAGCGGGGATACAAATTACGGGGGATGGGGCGGGGAAGGCTACTGTGATGGGAGTGGGGAGTGGGAAGACGGTAACGATGACTGTTAATGGAACGGGGGCTGATGGGATACAGATGGATGGGGCGGGGAAGATTGATGCTACTGTGATGGGGTTGAAGATTGTGGGGAGTGGGGGGATGGGGGTGGAGATTGAGGTTAAGGGGGGTGGGACGGGGATAATGGTATCGGGAAGTGGGGCGACGGTTAGTATGACGCAGGGGAAGATTATGGGAAAGAGTGGGGGGAATTTTGGGGTGCAAATGATGGGGGGAACGGGGACGGTGGAGTTGACTAGTGTGGGGATTGAGGGGTTCAAAAAGGGGGTGGAGGCAACTAATGGGACGTTGAAGATGATGGGGGGACGGTTACGTTTGAGGGTGGGAAGGGGAATTTTGGGGTGCAGGTGGGGAGTGGGGTGACGATGGCTAGTTTGACGGATGTAAGGATTATGGGGACGAGTGGAAATAGGGAGGGTAAGGGGGTGTGGATGGATGGGAAGATGTTGAAGATAACGAATGTGGATATTTTAAATGTTGGAGTGGGAGTGGAAGCGAAGAAGGGTGGAACGTTGACGCACTCG
>NZ_CM001844.1:1264427-1264945 GCF_000384965.1 Bartonella bovis 91-4 | reverse complement strand
ACGATTATGTTTAAGAATGGGGCCGGGAATTATGGGGTGAGGGTGAAGAATGGGGTGACGATGGCTACTTTGACGAGTGTGACGATTGCGGGGACGGGGAGTGGGACGGGTGGAAATGGAGAGGGAAGTAAGGGGGTGATTATGGATGGGAAGACGTTGGAGATGACCAATGTGGATGTTTTAAATGTTGGAGTGGGAGTGGAAGCGAAGAAGGGTGGAACGTTGACGATAAACAAGGGGAAGATTGGGTTTAAGAAAGATTACGGAATAGGGGTGTGGGGAACAGCGACGGCTACTATCACGGGGACGACGATTACAGGAGAGGGAAAGGGGAAGGGAGTGTATGCAACGGGGGTGGGAGAGGTGACGTTGACGATGACTGGGGTGAATATTTCAAATGTCGCAATGGGGATAGAGGCGACTAATGGGAAGTTGACGATGACAAGGGGTCGATTGAGTTTAAGAATGGGAGGGACAATTATGGGATAGGGGTGGGGAAATCGGTGACGCTGGCTAAT
>NZ_CM001844.1:1262266-1264327 GCF_000384965.1 Bartonella bovis 91-4 | reverse complement strand
ATTACAGGGACGAGGATTACAGGTACAAACTTGAAAGGTGTTCATAAGGGGATGACGATTACAGACGGAAGTGTCCGTATGGAGGGAGGAGAGATCAATTTTAAGGGAGATTACGGGGTTTATCTTAACCAGGGTATGGCTGCTTTAATAGCGGTCAAAATGACTTATACGGGTAACAACAACAAAGCTGAATTCATTAGGATTGTGGGAGAGGACACTACAAATGCTATGGAAAAGACGGGTAAAGTACAAAAAATGCTGTGGTTGTTGCATCACATCTCACGATCGATGGAAATGGTTATGGGCAGGGAATGAGGGTAGTTGACGGCGGACGGGTCGTGTTGATTAGGCCAACTTATACAAACATCTACAATGGAATGGCTATCACAAAAGGTGCTGTCCATATGGAGGGGGGGGAGATCAATTTTAAGGGAGAGTACGGTGTTTATTTTACAAGACACAAATACAACATTACCTAATGAATCATTTTTAAATAGGGCAATATATTCTGCTAAAAAAAGTATAACAGAAAACACTCTCTCAATGCTTAGAGGTGTTTGTTTTTTATATGTTTTAGATTTTGTATATTTTAGCGTATTTATTAGTTTTAGAGATTTTTTTTTGTTTATGGGTTTAGGTGATGGTTTAAGGTCTAGGCGCTTTGTTTGATGTTTTGATTTTATGTGTGTTTTGTTTGTTGTTTGAAGATGTGTGTTTTAGCTTTGTGGGTGTTAAGAGTGTTTTATATTAGGGTATGATGTTTTTAGGTAAGGGTTAGAGTTGGGAGAATTTTATGGGGTTTTAAGCCATTTTAGTATGGTTTAGTTTTAGTTTTCTTTTTTTTAGAATAGTTTAGTCTCGTTTAACCTGACAGGTTAAAGGGGAACATGTGGGTTATGGTTATGCGTTGTGTTTTTAAGCATCATGTTTATTTATGTGTTGTCTCAACCGCTCTTATGGCTGGGCTTTCCCTTATAACGTCTCATACTTCAAAGGCGTATGCCGATCAAAATTGTGGGAGTAGTGGTGGTGTTGGTACTGTTAAAACTATTCAGCATAATGATCAGCCGATTGTGTGTGATAGTCGTGAGACAAGGATACTGAGTAGTACTAGGGGTGGTAAGGATATAAATATAAATATGGATAAGCATTCTGGTAAGGCTGCTGTGACGGTGAAGGATGGGGCAAATATTACGATATTAAAGAAGCTGAAGGTTACGGGGGGGTTGAAGGGGGGTGGTCTACCGGTGATTAAGGTGCTTAATAAAGGACAGCTGACGTTGGTGGAGGAGGTTGATGTTGAGGGGGTGACGGGGGGGATGCAGAAGGTGATAGCGGTTGAGGGTCAAGGGTCTTCTGTTACGTTGAAGGGGGTGTTGAAGGGGTTTGAGAGGGTGAAGATTAATGATGGGGGGGCGGTGACGTTGTTGAAGGATGGGGTGGAGATTAAGAAGGTGGAGGTTAATAATGGGGGGACTGTAAGATTTGATGAGAGTGTGGCTTTTAATAATGGTGAAGCGGGGATAAAGATTGAGGGGACGGGAAAGGCGAGTGTGATGGGGATGGGGAAGACGATGACTGTTACGAAGGGGGGTGGGATACAGATGGATGGGACGGGGACTGCTGATGTGATGGGGTTGACGATTATGGGGAGTGGGATGGGGGTGGATGTGCAGAATGGGAGGGAGATGACTTTGAATATGGTGAATGTTTCAGGATTCAGGGTGGGGGTGAATGCGCAAAGTGGGACGGTAAATATAAATGGGGAGTCGACGATTACGGTTAAGGATGGGGGGACGGGGATAATGGTATCGGGAAGTGGGGCGACGGTTAGTATGACGCAGGGGAAGATTACGGGGAGTAGGAGTGGGGGGACGGGGGTGGTTATGCAGAATGGGAGGGAGATGACTTTGACTGGGGTGGGGATTTCAAAGTTTGGGAAAGGGGTGGATGTGACGGGGGGGACGTTGAAGATGATGGGGGGACGGTGACGTTTACGGGTGGGAGACGGGGAATTAGTGGGGTGAGGGTGATGGGGACGGGGACGGCTGATTTGACGAG
>NZ_CM001844.1:1260235-1262166 GCF_000384965.1 Bartonella bovis 91-4 | reverse complement strand
GGTGAAAGCGGTATAACTGTTATTAATGGGGAATTCTCTATGAAAAGGGTGGATGACGTTTAATGGAGAGCACGGTATTAGTCTTCATACAGGGTATGCTTTGTTAAAGGATGTCAAAATGATTTATACGGGTAGCAAGGCAACTAAAACGCGTCAGGGCTACAAACTTCATCAAAGTCAAAGGTAAAGGTGCAAATTTTGCTGCTATAAAGGTTATGGTCATTGGAAATAATAAAACACAGGGTGTTCATGTGACTGATGGTGGGTATGTGATGCTCGATTACTCACATATAACAGGTGTAAAAGAGGCAATAACCATTCAAGACGGGTCGTTGTGGATGAAAAATGGGGTGATTAATTTTGGGGGAGAGTATGGGCTGAAGATGAAGGGGGGAAGAGTCCTTTTAAGTAATGTGCAAATGAACTCCACCAGTAATAATAATACAGAGTTCATCATGGTTGAGGAAAAAAGTGCGAAACTTAAAGCAGTAGGTGTAATAATTAACGGAAATGATACAGGAAAAGCTCAAGGAATAAAAATAGCAAATGGGGGACGGGCCTGGTTGATTGGTACAAATGTGAAAAAGGTTAGCACAGGAGTTGCTGTTCAAAATGCTCAAGTGACTATGATTAGCTGTGTTTCTATATTTTAGCGTATTTATTAGTTTTAGAGATTTTTTTTTGTTTATGGGTTTAGGTGATGGTTTAAGGTCTAGGCGCTTTGTTTGATGTTTGATTTTATGTGTGTTTTGTTTGTTGTTTGAAGATGTGTGTTTTGGCTTTGTGGGTGTTGAGAGTGTTTTATATTAGGGTATGGTGTTTTTAGGTAAGGGTTAGAGTTGGGAGGATTTTATGGGGTTTAAGCCATTTTAGTATGGTTTAGTTTTAGTTTTCTTTTTTTTAGAATAGTTTAGTCTCGTTTAACCTGACAGGTTAAAGGGGAACATGTGGGTTATGGTTATGCGTTGTGTTTTTAAGCATCATGTTTATTTATGTGTTGTCTCAACCGCTCTTATGGCTGGGCTTGCTCTAACATCTCATACTTCAAAGGCGTATGCTCAAGCACATAATTGTGGGAGTGGTGGTAGTGGTGTTGTTAAAACTATTAGTAGTGATCAGCCGATTGTGTGTGATAGTCGTGGGACAAGGATACTGAATAGTAGTAGTAGGGAGGAGATAAATATAAATATGGATAGGCACTCTAGGGAGGAGGCGGCCGTGACGGTTAAGAATGGGGCAGATATTACGATAATAAAGAAGCTGAAGGTTATCAATGGGAGTGGGAGTGGTAAGCCGGTGATTAAGGTGTATGGTGGAGGGAAGCTGACGTTGAATCAGGAGGTTGATGTTGAGGGGGCGACGATAAAAAAGGAGATAGAGGTTGAGGGTCGAAACTCTTCTGTTACGTTGAATGGGGTGTTGACGGGAATTGAGAGGGGGGAAGTGAAGGTTAGTAAGGGGGGGATGGTTGTTTTGGGAGAGGGGGTGAAGGGGATTGAAGAGGTGAAGGTGAAAATTAATGATGGGGGCGGGACGGTGAGGTTTGATGGGAATGTGACTTTTAATAATGGTAGTGAAGCGGGGATACAAATTACGGGGAATGGGGCGGGGAAGGCTACTGTGATGGGAGTGGGGAAGGCGGGGGAGATGGTGACGATGACTGTTAATGGAAAGGGGGTGGGGTGATGGTGTTGGTATACAGATGGATGGGGCGGGGAAGATTGATGTGATGAGGTTGAAGATTAAGGGGAGTGGGGGACGGGGGTGGATGTGCAGAGTGGGACGATGACTTTGATGGGGGTGGAGATTGAGGGGTTCAAAATGGGGGTGCATGCGAGGAGTGGGACGGTGGATATAAATGGGAACTCAACGATTACGGTTAAGGATGGGGGGACGGGGATAATGGTGGGGAGGACGGGGACGGCTAATTT
>NZ_CM001844.1:1258529-1260135 GCF_000384965.1 Bartonella bovis 91-4 | reverse complement strand
GGGGGTGGGGTGATTATGGAGAGTTCGAAGACGTTGACGATGAATATGGTGACGATTTCAGGGGTTGAGAAGGGGGTGGAGGTGAAGAAGGGTGGAACGTTGACGATAAAGGATGGGACGATTACGTTTAAGGATGGGAAGGACAATTATGGGGTGAAGGTGGGGAGTGGGGTGACAGATGCTAGTTTGACAAATGTGACGATTGAGGGGACGGGGAGTGGAAAGGGGGTGATAAAGGAGGGGACGGGGGAGATGATGATGACAAAGGTGGATGTTTTAAATGTTGAGAAGGGGGTGTATGCAACGGGGGGAATTTGACGGTGATAGGAGGGACGATGACAGATGTGGGGGTGGGGATAAGTATGTTAGGAAGTGGGACATTGACGGTGAATGAGGGGACGAGGATTACGGTTAAGAGTGGGGTGGGGAATTATGGAATAGGGGTGGGGGAATCGGTGAATGCTACTTTGACGGGGACGAGGATTGAGGGAAAGGGTGGGGGGACGGGTAAGGGGGTGTGGATGGGGAGTACGGGGAAGATGGTGATGGAGAGGGTGACGATTTCAGAGGTCGCAATGGGGGTGGAGGCAACTAATGGGACGGTGGAGATAAGTGGGCACTCGACGATTATGTTTGAGGGTGGGGAGAGGAATTATGGGGTGAGGGTGCAGAATGGGGTGACGATGGCTAGTTTGACGGATGTGACGATTACGGGGGCGGGGAGTGGAAAGGGAACGGGGGTGATAAAGGAGGGGACGGGGACGTTGAATATGACGGAGGTGGGGATTTCAAATGTAGAGAAGGGGGTGTTGATGAAGGAGGGGACAGTGACGATAAGTGGAGTGCAGATTTCAAAGGTTAAAATGGGGGTAGAGGCAGTAGCGGGGACGTTGGTGATAAAGGGGAACTCGGTAATTACGTTTAAGAATGGGGACAGGAATTATGGGGTGAGGGTGAAGAATGGGGTGACAAGTGCTAGTTTGATGGGTGTGACGATTAAGGGGGATGGGGATGGAGAGGGAAGTAAGGGGGTGTGGATGGATGGGAAGACGTTGGAGATGACCAATGTGGATGTTTTAAATGTTGGAGTGGGAGTGGAAGCGAAGAAGGGTGGAACGTTGACGATAAACAAGGGGAAGATTGGGTTTAAGAAAGATTACGGAATAGGGGTGTGGGGTGAAGCGACGGCTACTATTACGGGGACGACGATTACAGGAGAGGGAAAGGGGAAGGGGGTGTATGCAACGGGGATGGGAACGTTGACGTTGAAGATGACTGGGGTGAATATTTCAAATGTTGCAATGGGGGTAGAGGCGACTAATGGGACGTTGACGATGACAAGGGGATCGATTGAGTTTAAGAATGGGAGGGACAATTATGGGATAGGGGTGGGGAAATCGGTGACGCTGGCTACTATTACGGGGACGAAGATTACAGGAGAGGGAAAGGGGACGGGGGTGTTGATGATGGAGACAAAGATGATGAGGTTGGATGGGGTGACAATTTCCAATGTTGGTGAGGGGTATGGGTGAAGGGGAGGTTAGAGATGAACAATGGGTCGATTACGGTTACGAATAGTGGGTTTAAAGGATATGGAGTGGGGGTA
>NZ_CM001844.1:1253260-1258429 GCF_000384965.1 Bartonella bovis 91-4 | reverse complement strand
GAAGGAGGCGGGACGTTGAATATGACTGGGGTGAATATTTCAGAGGTTAAAATGGGGGTGTATGCGATGGAGGCTAAAGCGGTGACGATGGAGAGGGTGACGATTTCAGAGGTGCAGATGGGGATAACTATGATGGGAAGTGGGACGTTGACGGTGAGGGATAGGACGAGGATTACGTTTACGAGTGGGGACAGGAATTATGGGATAGGGGTGGGGAAATGGGGTGACGGCTAATATTACGGGGGCGGAGATTACAGGAGGCGGGCAAGGAACGGGGGTGTATGCGTCGGGGGCGAAAGCGGTGACGATGACTGATGTGCGGATTTCAGATGTTAGTGAGGGGGTGGAGGCGAAGGGGGGGATACTAGCGATGAAAGGAGGGTCAATTGGGTTTATGGGAGAGTATGGGGTTAGTCTTAACCAGGGTGGGGCTGCTTTAAAAAATGTCAGAATGACTTATACGGGTAGCAGTCCTACAGCTGACTTCATTAAGGTTGTGGATGGGACAGTTATCGCTGAGGGTATCAAAATCGATGGAAATGGTTATGGGCAGGGGATGAGTGTAACACAAAAAGGCCATGTCGTGTTGATTAAGCCAAATTATATCAATGTTGATAAAGGCATGACTGTTTCAGAAGGTATTGTCCGTATGTTTGGAGGGGAAATTGGGTTTATGGGAGAGTATGGGATCAGTCTTAAGGAAGGTGGGGTTGCTTTAATAGCGGTCACTATCAAGGGAAATAGAACAGGAAAAACAGGTATCAAGCTTAATGAGGGAAGGATCGATCTCTACAAGACAAATATAAGAGATGTTCATAAGGGGGTGACGATTACAGAAGGGATTGTCCGTATGGAGAAAGGGGAGATTGGGTTTAAGGGAGATTATGGTATAGGTCTTTCAAAGAGCATTGCTGCTTTAAAGAATGTTAGAATTACGGGTCAAAGTCATAAGGGTACGGGGGTGTATGTGCAGAGTGGGGTGGGAGCGGTGATGATGAAGGATGTGCGGATTTCAGAGGTTAGGACGGGGGTGGAGGTGATAAGTGGGAATCTGATGATGCACAAAGGGTCGGTGGAGTTTAAAGGTGGGGATGGTATCAGTCTCATAAGGGGAAATGCTGCTTTAAAGGATGTCAGAATTACAGGGCAAGGTCATGAGACAGAGGTGGCGGTAAAGGCGCTCATGGGAACAGTGGCGATAAAAGGGGGGGAGATGTCAAATGTTGGAACAGGGGTAGAGGTGAAGAGTGAGGGAGCGGTGTGGTTGATTGATACAAAGTTGAGGGATGTCTATAAGGGGGTGAGTGTCGAAGATGGGGTTGTTCATATGGAGGGAGGAGAGATTGGGTTTATGGGAGAGTATGGGATCAGTCTCACAAGGGGGCAGGCTTTGTTAGATGATGTCAGAATTACAGGACAAGGTGATGAGGGTACGGGGGTGTATGCGAACGGGGATGGGAACGTTGATGATGAAGGAGGTGAAGATTTCAGAGGTTGATAAGGGGGTAGAGGTGATAAGTGGGAAGTTGATAATGCACAAGGGATCGGTGGCTTTTAATGGAGGTTACGGTGTCAGTCTCATAGGAGGAGATGCTTTGTTAAATGGTGTTAGCATTACAGGACAAGATGATAAGGGTACGGGGGTGAATGTAGGGGGTGAGGGGAAGATGGTGATGAAGGATGTGAATATTTCAGGGGTGCAAACAGGGGTGTGGGTGAAGAATGGAGCGAATGCTATTTTGATGGGAGGGGAGATTGGGTTTAAGGGATATTACGGGGTTTATCTCATAGGGGGAAATGCTGCTTTAAAGAATGTCAGAATGACTTATATGGGTAGCAACAAAACAGCTGAATTCATTAAGGTCAAGGGTGGGATAGTTATCGCTGAGGATATAATTATCACGAGCACTACAGACAATGGGCAGGGGATAAGCGTAAATAACGGCGGACGGGTGGTGTTGATTAGTACAAACTTGAAAGGTGTTCATAAGGGGATGACGATTACAGAAGGAAGTGTCCGTATGGAGGGAGGAGAGATCAATTTTAAGGGAGAGTACGGTGTTTATCTTAACCAGGGTGGAGTTGCTTTAATAGCGGTCAAAATGACTTATACGGGTAACAACAACGAAGCTGAATTCATTAGGATTGTGGGAGAGGACACTACAAATGCTATGGAAAAGACGGGTAAAGTACAAAAAATGCTGTGGTTGTTGCATCACATCTCACGATCGATGGAAATGGTTATGGGCAGGGGATGAGGGTAGTTGACGGCGGACGGGTGGTGTTGATTAAGCCAAATTATACAAACATCTACAATGGAATGGCTATCACAAAAGGTGCTGTCCATATGGAGGGGGGGAGATCAATTTTAAGGGAGAGTACGGTGTTTATTTTACAAGACACAAATACAACATTACCTAATGAATCATTTTTAAATAGGGCAATATATTCTGCTAAAAAAGTATAACAGAAAACACTCTCTCAATGCTTAGAGGTGTTTGTTTTTTATATGTTTTAGATTTTGTATATTTTAGCGTATTTATTAGTTTTAGAGATTTTTTTTTGTTTATGGGTTTAGGTGATGGTTTAAGGTCTAGGCGCTTTGTTTGATGTTTTGATTTTATGTGTGTTTTGTTTGTTGTTTGAAGATGTGTGTTTTGGCTTTGTGGGTGTTAAGAGTGTTTTATATTAGGGTATGGTGTTTTTAGGTAAGGGTTAGAGTTGGGAGGATTTTATGGGGTTTTAAGCCATTTTAGTATGGTTTAGTTTTAGTTTTCTTTTTTTTAGAATAGTTTAGTCTCTTTTAACCTGACAGGTTAAAGGGGAACATGTGGGTTATGGTTATGCGTTGTGTTTTTAAGCATCATGTTTATTTATGTGTTGTCTCAACCGCTCTTATGGCTGGGCTTGCTCTAACATCTCATACTTCAAAGGCGTATGCTCAAGCACATAATTGTGGGAGTGGTCGTGGTGTTGGTACTGTTAGTGGTGATAATAAGCCGATTGTGTGTGATAGTCGTGGGACAAGGATACTGAGTAGTAGTAGGGGTGGGGATATAAATATAGATATGGATGAGCACTCTAGGGAGGAGGCGGCCGTGACGGTTAAGAATGGGGCAGATATTACGATAATAAAGAAGCTGAAGGTTATCAATGGGAAGGGGAGTGGAAAGAGTGGTAGTCTACCGGTGATTAAGGTGTCCAATGCAGGGAAGCTGATGTTGAATCAGGAGGTTAATGTTGAGGGGGCGGGGGTGAAGATAAAAAAGGAAATAGTGGTTGATGGGTCAGGGTCTTCTGTTACGTTGAATGGGGTGTTGAAGGGGTTTGAGAGGGGGGAAGTGAAGGTTAGTAATGAGGGGATGGTTGTTTTGGGAGAGGGGGTGAAGGGGATTGAAGAGGTGAAGGTGAAAATTAATGATGGGGGCGGGACGGTGAGGTTTGATGGGAATGTGACTTTTAATAATGGTAGTGAAGCGGGGATACAAATTACGGGGAATGGGGCGGGGAAGGCTACTGTGATGGGAGTGGGGAAGGCGGGGGAGATGGTGACGATGACTGTTAATGGAAAGGGGGGTGGGGGTGATGGTGTTGGTATACAGATGGATGGGGCGGGGACTGCTGATGTGATGAGGTTGAAGATTAAGGGGAGTGGGGGGATGGGGGTGAGGGTGCAGAATGAGACGGGAACGATGACTTTGAATATGGTGAATGTTTCAGGTTTCACGATGGGGGTGAATGCGAGGAGTGGGACGGTGGATATAAATGGGGATTCGAAGATTGAGGTTGGGGCGAATGGGACGGGGATAATGGTATCGGGAAGTGGGGCGACGGTGAAGATGATGGGGGGGAAGATTGAGGGAAAGAGTGGGGGGAATTTTGGGGTGCAGGGAAGTGGGGGGACGGTGATGTTGACTAGTGTGGGGATTGAGGGGTTCGGGAAGGGGGTGGATATGCAGGGGGGGACGTTGAAGGTGATGGGGGGGACGGTGACGTTTGAGGGTGGGAAGAACAATTATGGGATGAAGGTGGGGAGTGGGGTGACGATGGCTGAGTTGACGAGTGTGACGATTGAGGGAAAGGGTGGAAATGGAGAGGGTAAGGGGGTGATTATGGGTGGGACGAAGATGACGATGAATATGGTGAATATTTCACAGGTTAAGGTGGGGGTGGAGGTTAAGAAGGGGACGGTGAATATAAATATGGGGGAGATTACGTTTGAGAGTGGGAACGGGAATTATGGGGTGCATGTGCAGAATGGGGCAACGGCTAATATCACAGGGGCGACGATTAGGGGGACGAGTGGACAGGGGACGGGGTTGTATGTGATGGGGACGGGGAGTGCTAGTATGATGGGGGGGACGATTTCAAATGTTGAGAGTGGGGTGTATGCAACGGGGACGGGGAATTTGACGATAAATGGGGGAACGACGATTCAGTTTAAGAATGGGAACGGGAGTTATGGGGTGAAGGTGCAGAATGGGGCAAATGCTGATTTGACAAATGTGACGATTAAGGGGGCGGGGAGTGGAAAGGGGGTGTGGATGGATGGGAGGGGGACGGGTGCAACGGGGACGTTGAATATGACAGGGGTACGGATTTCAGATGTTGCGATGGGGGTGGAGGCAACGGGGGGGAATTTGACGATAAGTGGGGGAACGAATATTACGTTTAAGAATGGGGATGGGAATTATGGGGTGAGGGTGGGAAGTGGGGTGACGATGGCTACTTTGACAGATGTGGTGATTAAGGGGGGTGGAAAGGGGAAGGGGGTGATAAAGGATGGGACGGGGGAGATGACGATGACCAATGGGTCGATTTCAAATGTTGAGTTGGGGATACAGGTGACAAGTGGGAATCTGACGGTGAATGGGGGGACGATGACAGGGGTGCAGACGGGGATAACTATGTCAGGAAGTGGGACGTTGATGGTGAACAGTGGGGCGAGGATTGAGTTTACGGGAGAGCATGGGGTGAAGGTTGAGAGTGGGGTGACAAGTGCTAGTTTGACGGATGTAAGGATTGTGGGGGGTGGGAGTGGAAAGGGAACGGGGGTGATAAAAGGAGGGGTGAGGGGGGGNATGGACTTTTGGACTAGGTGGTGGGGATTTCAAATGTTGCAAGTGGGGGTGGAGGCAACGGCGGGGAGGTTGGAGATAAAGGGGAACT
>NZ_CM001844.1:1247473-1253160 GCF_000384965.1 Bartonella bovis 91-4 | reverse complement strand
GGGGATGGGGATGGAGAGGGAAGTAAGGGGGTGATTATGGGGGGGAGGGAGATGACGATGACTGATGTGCGGATTTCAGGGGTGCAGACGGGGGTGGAGGTGACAAGTGGGAATCTGACGATAAGTGGGGGGACGATGACAGGGGTGCAGACGGGGATAAGTATGATGGGAAGTGGGATGTTGACGGTGAGTGGGGCGAAGATTACGTTTACGGGAGAGCATGGGGTGAAGGTGCAGAATGGGGCGACGGCTAATTTGACAAATATGACGATTGCGGGGACGGGAAGTGGAAAGGGGGTGATTATGGAGAGTTCGGGGACGTTGACGATGACTGATGTGCGGATTTCAGGGGTGCAGACGGGGGTGTATGCAACGGGGGGGAATTTGACGATAAGTGGGGGGTCGATTTCAGAAGTGCAGACGGGGATAACTATGATGGGAAGTGGGACGTTGACGGTGAATAATGGGGCGGAGATTACGTTTAAGGGGAGTGGGATGGAGAATTATGGGGTGAAGGTGGGGAATGAGGTGGAGAGTGCTACTTTGACGAGTGTGACGATTGAGGGGGGTGGGAGTGGAAAGGGGTGGGGGTGATTATGGAGAGTTCGAAGACGTTGACGATGAATATGGTGACGATTTCAGGGGTTGAAAAGGGGGTGGAGGTGACAAGTGGGAATCTGACGGTGAATGGGGGGACAATGACAGATGTGGGGATGGGGATAAGAATGTTAGGAAAGGGGACGTTGAAGATAAGTGGGGGGACGAGGATTACGGTTAAGGATGGGGTGGGGAATTATGGAATAGGGGTGGGGGGTATGGTGACGGCTAATATTACGGGGGCGATGATTACAGGGAGTGGGAGTGGGACGGGTAAGGGGGTGTGGATGGATGGGACGGGGGAGATGAAGATGAATAATGTGCAGATTTCAGATGTTGCAATGGGGGTGGAGGCAACGGGGGGGAATTTGACGATAAGTGGGAACTCGACGATTACGTTTAACAATGGGGCCGGGAATTATGGGGTGAGGGTGGGGAGAGAGGTGACGGCTCGTTTGACGGATGTAAGGATTGTGGGGACGGGGAGTGGGACGGGTGGAAATGGAGAGGGAAGTAAGGGGGTAGAGGTGAGCATGGGGAGTTCGAAGACGATGACGATGACTGATGTGACGATTTCAGGGGTTGAGAAGGGGGTGTTGATGAATGGGACGGGGACGTTGAGGATGACAAAGGTGGATATTTCAGGGGTTAAAATGGGGGTAGAGGCGACAGCGGGGAGGTTGGAGATAAGTGGGCACTCGAGGATTATGTTTAACAATGGGGCGGACAATTATGGGGTGAAGGTGAAGAATGGGGTGACGATGGCTACTTTGACGAGTGTGACGATTGCGGGGACGAGTGGAAATGGAGAGGGAAGTAAGGGGGTGTGGATGGAGGGGAAGACGTTGGAGATGACCAATGTGGATGTTTTAAATGTTGGAGTGGGAGTGGAAGCGAAGAAGGGTGGAACGTTGACGATAAAGGAGGGGAAGATTGGGTTTAAGAAAGATTACGGAATAGGGGTGTGGGGAACAGCGACGGCTACTATCACGGGGACGACGATTACAGGAGAGGGAAAGGGGAAGGGGGTGTATGCAACGGGGGTGGGAGAGGTGACGTTGACGATGACTGGGGTGAATATTTCAAATGTCGCAATGGGGATAGAGGCGACGGCGGGAACGTTGACGATAAAGGGGGGGGAGATTGGGTTTAAGGATGGGAGGGACAATTATGGGATAGGGGTGGGGAAATCGGTGACGCTGGCTACTGTCACGGGGACGACGATTACAGGAGAGGGGAGTGGGACGGGGGTGTTGATGATGGAGACAAAGATGATGAGGTTGGATGGGGTGACAATTTCCAATGTTGGTGAGGGGGTATGGGTGAAGGGGAGGTTAGAGATGAACAATGGGTCGATTACGGTTACAGGGAATGGGGTGAAAGGGTATGGGATGGGCGTATATGTGGGGAAGGAGGCAACGGCTAATATCTCAGGGACGATGATTAGGGGGGCTGGGATGGGAAGTAAGGGGGTGGTCATGAATGGGAAGACATTGGGGATGAGTGGGGTGAATATTTCAAATGTTGCAGTGGGGGTGGAGGTGACAAAGGGGATACTAGCGATGAAAGGAGGGTCAATTGGGTTTATGGGAGAGTATGGGGTTAGTCTTAAGGAAGGTGGGGTTGCTTTTTTAGGAGGGGTCAAAATCGAGGGAAATGGGACAGGAAAAACAGGTATCAAGCTTAATGGGGGAATGATTGATATGTTCGGGACAAATATAAGAGATGTTCATAAGGGGATGAGTATCGAAAATGGGATTGTCCGTATGTTTGGAGGAGAAATTGGGTTTACGAAGGATTATGGGGTCAGTCTTAACCAGGGTGGATTTTGCTTTTTTAGGAGGGGTCACTATCAAGGGAAGTGGAACAGGAAAAACAGGTATCAAGCTTAGTGGGGGAATGGTTGATCTGTTCAAGACAAATATAAGAGATGTTCATAAGGGGATGACGATTACAGAAGGGATTGTCCGTATGTTTGGAGGGGAGATTGGGTTTATGGGAGAGTATGGTATAGGTCTTTCAAAGAGCACTGCTGCTTTAAAGAATGTTAGAATTACGGGACAAGGTCATAAGGGTACGGGGGTGATTATGCAGAATGGGGTGGGAGCGGTGATGATGAAGGAGGTGAAGATTTCAGAGGTTGATAAGGGGGTAGAGGTGATAAGTGGGAATCTGATGATGCACAAGGGGTCGGTGGCTTTTAATGGAGGTCACGGTGTCAGTCTCATAGGGGGAAATGCTGCTTTAAAGGATGTTAACATTACAGGGCAAGGTTATGAGACAGAGGTGGCGGTAAAGGCGGTCATGGGAACAGTGGCGATAAAAGGGGGGGAGATGTCAAATGTTGGGACGGGGGTAGAGGCGACTAATGGAGGTGCGGTGTGGTTGGTTGATACAAGTTTAAGGGATGTCTATAAGGGGGTGAGTGTCGAAGATGGGGTTGTTCATATGGAGGGAGGAGAGATTGGGTTTATGGGAGAGCGTGGTGTCAGTCTCACAAGGGGGCAGGCTTTGTTAGATGATGTCAGTATTACAGGTCCTAGTGATGAAAGGTACGGGGGTGTATGCAACGGGGATGGGAACGTTGATGATGAAGGAGGTGAAGATTTCAGAGGTTGATAAGGGGGTAGAGGTGATAAGTGGGAAGTTGATAATGCACAAGGGATCGGTGGCTTTTAATGGAGATTACGGTGTCAGTCTTATAGGGGGAAATGCTTTGTTAAATGGTGTCAGCATTACAGGACAAGATGATAAGGGTACGGGGTGAATGTAGGGGTGAGGGGAAGATGACGATGATGGGGGTGAATATTTCGGGGGTCATAACGGGGGTGTGGGTGAAAAATAGGGCGAATGCTATTTTGATGGGAGGGGAGATTGGGTTTAAGGGATATTACGGGGTTTATCTCATAGGGGGAAATGCTGCTTTAAAAATGTCAGAATGACTTATATGGGTAGCAACAAAACAGCTGACTTCATTAAGGTCAAGGGTGGGATAGTTATCGCTGAGGATATAATTATCACGAGCACTACAGACAATGGGCAGGGGGTGAGTGTAAATAACGGCGGACGGGTGTGGTTGACTGGTACAAACTTGAAAGGTGTTCATAAGGGGATGACGATTACAGACGGAAGTGTCCGTATGGAGGGAGGGGAAATCAATTTTAAGGGAGATTACGGTGTTTATCTTAACCAGGGTATGGCTGCTTTAATAGCGGTCAAAATGACTTATACGGGTAACAACAACAAAGCTGAATTCATTAGGATTGTGGGAGAGGACACTACAAATGCTATGGAAAAGACGGGTAAAGTACAAAAAAATGCTGTGGTTGTTGCATCACATCTCACGATCGATGGAAATGGTTATGGGCAGGGAATGAGGGTAGTTGACGGCGGACGGGTCGTGTTGATTAGGCCAAATTATACAAACATCTACAATGGAATGGCTATCACAAAAGGTACTGTCCATATGGAGGGGGGAGAGATCAATTTTAAGGGAGAGTACGGTGTTTATTTTACAAGACACAAATACAACATTACCTAATGAATCATTTTTAAATAGGGCAATATATTCTGCTAAAAAAAGTATAACAGAAAACACTCTCTCAATGCTTAGAGGTGTTTGTTTTTTATATGTTTTAGATTTTGTATATTTTAGCGTATTTATTAGTTTTAGAGATTTTTTTTTGTTTATGGGTTTAGGTGATGGTTTAAGGTCTAGGCGCTTTGTTTGATGTTTTGATTTTATGTGTGTTTTGTTTGTTGTTTGAAGATGTGTGTTTTGGCTTTGTGGGTGTTAAGAGTGTTTTATATTAGGGTATGGTGTTTTTAGGTAAGGGTTAGAGTTGGGAGGATTTTATGGGGTTTTAAGCCATTTTAGTATGGTTTAGTTTTAGTTTTCTTTTTTTTAGAATAGTTTAGTCTCTTTTAACCTGACAGGTTAAAGGGGAACATGTGGGTTATGGTTATGCGTTGTGTTTTTAAGCATCATGTTTATTTATGTGTTGTCTCAACCGCTCTTATGGCTGGGCTTGCTCTAACATCTCATACTTCAAAGGCGTATGCCAATCAAAATTGTGGGAGTGGTAGTGGTGCTAAAACTATTAGTGATAATGTTGGGCCGATTGTGTGTGATAGTGGTGTGACAAGGACGCTGAATAGTAGTAGGGGTGGGGATATAAATATAGATATGGATGAGGATATGGGCTCTGGTGAGGCTGCTGGTGCTGCTGTGACGGTAACGGGGCCGGGGACGAATATTACGATAGGGAAAACACTGAAGGTTACGGGGGGGTTGAAGGGGAAGCCGGTGATTAAGGTGGAAAGGGGAGGGGCGCTGACGTTGGTGGAGGAGGTTAATGTTAAGGGGGCGGGGGCGACGATAAAGAAGGCAATAGTGGTTGAGGGTCAAGGGTCTTCTGTTACGTTGAATGGGAAGTTGACAGGGTTTGAGGGGGGGGAAGTGAAGGTTAGTAAGGGGGGGACGGTTGTTTTGGGGGAGGGGGTGGAGGGAATTGAGGGGATGAAGGTGAAAATTAATGATGGGGGGATGGTAAATATGATGGGGGATGTGGCTTTTAATAATGGTGAAGCGGGGATAAAGATTACGGGGAGTAGGGGAAATGCGAGTGTGATGGGGATGGGGAAGACGATGACTGTTACGAAGGGGGGTGGGATACAGATGGATGGGGATGGAGGGACTGCGAGTGTGGTGATGTTGAATATTGTGGGGAGTGGGATGGGGGTGGATATGCAGGGGACGGGGACATTGAATTTGACTAGTGTGGGGATTTCAGAGTTCAGGGTGGGGGTGAATGCGAAGAATGGGACGGTGAATATAAATGGGAATTCAACGATTACGGTTACGAATAGTGGGACGGGGATAATGGTGGGGAGTGGGGCGACGGTGAAGATGATGGGGGGGAAAGATTGAGGGGACGGGGAGTGGACAGGGGACGGGGGTGGATGTGCAGAATGGGACGATGACTTTGACTGGGGTAGGGATTTCAGGGGTGCAAAAGGGGGTGGATATGACAGCGGGGAAGTTGGTGATAAATATGGGGTCGATTGGGTTTAAGGGGGAGAGGGGGAAT
>NZ_CM001844.1:1243965-1247373 GCF_000384965.1 Bartonella bovis 91-4 | reverse complement strand
AGGTAGAGGTGTCGGGGTTCAAAAAGGGGTGGATATGACAGCGGGGAAGTTGGTGATAAATATGGGGGAGATTACGTTTAAGAGTGAAGGGGAATTGGGGTGAAGGTGATGGGACGGGACGGCTGATTTGACAAAGGTGACGATTACAGGAGAGGGAGTGGAAAGGGACGGGGTGATTATGGGTGGGACAAAGATGATGACGATGACTAATGTGGATATTTCAAAGGTTGAGAAGGGGTGGATGTGCAGAAGGGAAGTTGGAGATGATGGGGGACGGTGACGTTTAACAATGGGAGCGGGAATTATGGGGTGAGGGTGGGAGATAGGGTGACAAGTGCTACTTTGACGAGTGTGAAGATTGAGGGAAAGGGTGGAAATGGAGAGGGAAGTAAGGGGGTGTGGATGGAAAGTACGGGGACGATGATGATAAGTGGGGGATCGATTTCAAAGGTTGAGAAGGGGGTGTATGCAACGGGGGCGGGGAGGTTGGTAATGACTGGGGTGCAGATTTCAAAGGTTAAAATGGGGGTGGAGGCGACTAATGGGATGTTGGTGATAAAGGGGAACTCGACGATTACGTTTAACAATGGGAGCGGGAATTATGGGGTGAGGGTGAAGAATGGGGTGACGATGGCTACTTTGACGAGTGTGACGATTGCGGGGACGGGGAGTGGGGAGGGAAGTAAGGGGGTGATCGTGGGGAGTGAGGACGTGGGTGCAACGGGGACGAAGATGATTATGGAGGAAGTGCGGATTTCAAATGTAGCAATGGGGGTAGAGGTGACAAAGGGGATACTAGCGATGAAAGGAGGGTCAATTGGGTTTATGGGAGAGTATGGGGTTAGTCTCACAAAGAGCACTGCTGCTTTAATGGGGATCACTATCAAGGGAAACAATCAGGGAAAAGAGGGTGTCAAGCTTAATGGGGGAATGGTCGATCTCTACAAAACGAATATAAGAGAGGTCCAGAAAGGGATGAGTGTCGAAAATGGGGTTGTCCGCATGTTTGAAGGGGAAATTGGGTTTATGGGAAATTATGGTATAGGTCTTTCAAAGAGCACTGCTGCTTTAAAGAATGTCAGAATTACAGGTCCTAGTAATAAGGGTACAGGGGTGATTATGCAGAATGGGGTGGGAGCGGTGATGATGAAGGAGGTGAATATATCAAAGGTTGGAACGGGGGTGGAGGTGATGGGGGGGATACTAGCGATGAAAGGAGGGTCAATTGGGTTTATAGGAGAGTATGGGGTTAGTCTCACAAAGAGCACTGCTGCTTTAATAGGGGTCAAAATCGAGGGAAATAGAACAGGAAAAGAGGGTATCAAGCTTAATGGGGGAATAATTGATCTGTTCAGGACAAATATAAGAGATGTTCATAAGGGGATGACGATTACAGAAGGTATTGTTCGTATGTTTGGAGGGGAGATTGGGTTTAAGGGAAATTACGGGGTTTATCTTGACAAGGGTGGGGCTGCTTTAAAAAATGTCAGAATGACTTATACGGGTAACAACAAAACAGCTGACTTCATTAAGGTCAGGGGTGGGACAGTTATCGCTGAGGATATAATTATCACGAGCACTACAGACAATGGGCAGGGGGTAAGCGTAACTAATGGAGGACGGGTGTGGTTGGTTGGTACAGACTTGAAAGGTGTTCATAAGGGGGTGACGATTACAGAAGGAAGTGTCCGTATGGAGGGAGGAGAGATCAATTTTAAGGGAGAGTACGGTGTTTATTTTACAAGACACAAATACAACATTACCTAATGAATCATTTTTAAATAGGGTAATATATTCTGCTAAAAAAGTATAACAGAAAACACTCTCTCAATGCTTAGAGGTGTTTGTTTTTTATATGTTTTAGATTTTGTATATTTTAGCGTATTTATTAGTTTTAGAGATTTTTTTTTGTTTATGGGTTTAGGTCATGGTTTAAGGTCTAGGCGCTTTGTTTGATGTTTTGATTTTATGTGTGTTTTGTTTGTTGTTTGAAGATGTGTGTTTTAGCTTTGTGGGTGTTAAGAGTGTTTTATATTAGGGTATGATGTTTTTAGGTAAGGGTTAGAGTTGGGAGAATTTTATGGGGTTTAAGCCATTTTAGTATGGTTTAGTTTTAGTTTTCTTTTTTTTAGAATAGTTTAGTCTCTTTTAACCTGACAGGTTAAAGGGGAACATGTGGGTTATGGTTATGCGTTGTGTTTTTAAGCATCATGTTTATTTATGTGTTGTCTCAACCGCTCTTATGGCTGGGCTTGCTCTTATAACGTCTCATACAAAGGCGTATGCCGATCAAAATTGTGGGAGTGGTCGTGGTGGTGGTGTTGTTAAAACTATTCAGCATAATGATCAGCCGATTGTGTGTGATAGTCGTGGGACAAGGATACTGAGTAGTACTAGTAATGGTAGGGATATAAATATAGATATGAATAAGGGTGGGGGCTCTGAGGAAGCTGCTGTGACGGTGAAGGATGGGGCAAATATTACGATATTAAAGAAGATAACGGTTACGGGGTCGAAGGGGGGTGGAAAGAGTGGTAGTCTACCGGTGATTAAGGTGTCCAATGCAGGGAAGCTGACGTTGGATGAGGAGGTTGATGTTGGGGGGGCGACGATAAAAAAGGAGATAGTGGTTGATGGGGTGGGGTCTTCTGTTACGTTGAAGGGGAGGTTGACGGGGTTTGAGAGGGTACAGGTGAAGAATGGGGGGCGGTGACGTTGTTGAAGGATGGGGTGGAGATTAAGAAGGTGGAGGTTAATAATGGGGGGGCGGTGACGTTGAATGGGAATGTGACTTTTAATAATGGCAGTGAAGCGGGGATAAAGATTGAGGGGAGTGGGGGGACTGCGAATGTGATAGGAGTGGGGAGGACGATGACTGTTAATGGAAGTGGGAGTGGGATACAGATGGAGGGGTCGGGGACGGGGAAGGCTACTGTGATGGGGTTGAAGATTGTGGGGAGTGGGGGGATGGGGGTGAGGGTGCAGAATGAGACGGGAACGATGGAGTTGAATAAGGTGAATGTTTCAGGTTTCACGATGGGGGTGAATGCGCAAAGTGGGACGGTGAAGATAAATGGGGAGTCGACGATTACGGTTACGAATAGTGGGACGGGGTTGTGGGTGGGGGGAACGGGGAATGCTAGTATGATGGGGGGGAAGATTATGGGGAGTGGGGGTGGGAATTATGGGGTGCAGGGGAAGTGGGACGGGGACGGTGGAGTTGACTAAGGTAGAGGTGTCGGGGTTCAAAAAGGGGGTGGATATGACAGCGGGGAAGTTGGTGATAAAATATGGGGGGAGATTACGTTTAAGAGTGAAAGGGGGAATTGGGGGGTGAAGGTGATGGGGACGGGGACGGCTGATTTGACAAAGGTGACGATTACAGGAGAGGGGAGTGGGAAAAGGGGG
>NZ_CM001844.1:1195041-1243865 GCF_000384965.1 Bartonella bovis 91-4 | reverse complement strand
GAGTGGGGAGGGGGCGATGGGGGTATGGATGAAGGAGGCGGGGACGTTGAATATGACTGGGGTGAATATTTCAGAGGTTAAAATGGGGGTGTATGCGATGGAGGCTAAAGCGGTGACGATGGAGAGGGTGACGATTTCAGGGGTGCAGAAGGGGATAACTATGTCAGGAAGTGGGACGTTGACGGTGAGGGATAGGACGACGATTACGTTTACGAGTGGGGGGACAAGGAATTACGGGATAGGGGTGGGGAATGGGGTGACGGCTAATATTACGGGGGCGGAGATTACGGGAACAGGTGGAAATGGGAAGGGGACGGGGGTGTATGCGACGGGGGCGAAAGCGGTGACGATGGAGGAGGTGCGGATTTCAAATGTAGCAATGGGGGTGGAGGCGAAGGGGGGGATACTAGCGATGAAAGGAGGGTCAATTGGGTTTATGGGAGATTACGGGATCAGTCTCTCAAAGAGCACTGCTGTTTTAATAGGGGTCAAAATCGAGGGAAACAATCAGGGACAAGAGGGTATCAAGCTTAATGGGGGAATGATTGATCTGTTCGGGACAAATATAAGAGATGTTCATAAGGGGATGAGTATCGAAAATGGGATTGTCCGTATGTTTGGAGGAGAAATTGGGTTTACGAAGGATTATGGGGTCAGTCTTAACCAGGGTGGATTTGCTTTTTTAGGAGGGGTCACTATCAAGGGAAGTGGAACAGGAAAAACAGGTATCAAGCTTAGTGGGGGAATGGTTGATCTGTTCAAGACAAATATAAGAGATGTTCATAAGGGGATGACGATTACAGAAGGGATTGTCCGTATGTTTGGAGGGGAGATTGGGTTTAAGAAGGATTATGGGATCAGTCTTAAACAGGGTGGGGTTGCTTTAAAGAATGTCAGAATTACAGGACCTAGTAATAAGGGTACGGGGGTGATTATGCAGAATGGGGTGGGAGTGATGATGATGAAGGAGGTGGATATTTCAAAGGTGCAAACGGGGGTGTGGGTGATAAATGGGAAGCTGATGATGCACAAAGGATCGGTGGCTTTTAATGGAGATTACGGTGTCAGTCTTATAGGGGGAAATGCTTTGTTAAATGGTGTCAGCATTACAGGACAAGATGATAAGGGTACGGGGGTGAATGTAGAGGGTGAGGGGAAGATGACGATGAAAGATGTGAATATTTCAGGGGTCATAACGGGGGTGTGGGTGAAAAATAGGGCGAATGCTATTTTGATGGGAGGGGAGATTGGGTTTAAGGGATATTACGGGGTTTATCTTGACAAGGGTGGGGCTGCTTTAAAAAATGTCAGAATGACTTATACGGGTAACAACAAAACAGCTGACTTCATTAAGGTCAGGGGTGGGACAGTTATCGCTGAGGATATAATTATCACGAGCACTACAGACAATGGGCAGGGGGTAAGCGTAAATAACGGCGGACGGGTGTGGTTGACTGGTACAAACTTGAAAGGTGTTCATAAGGGGATGACGATTACAGAAGGAAGTGTCCGTATGGAGGGAGGAGAGATCAATTTTAAGGGAGAGTACGGTGTTTATCTTAACCAGGGTGGGGTTGCTTTAATAGCGGTCAAAATGACTTATACGGGTAACAACAACGAAGCTGAATTCATTAGGATTGTGGGAGAGGACACTACAAATGCTGTGGAAAGGGTCAAGCTTAAAAAGAAGGGTATTGAAGTTGCACCCAAAAATGCTGTGGTTGTTGCATCACATCTCACGATCGATGGAAATGGTTATGGGCAGGGGATGAGGGTAGTTGACGGCGGAAGGGTGGTGTTGATTAAGCCAAATTATACAAACATCTACAATGGAATGGCTATCACAAAAGGTGCTGTCCATATGGAGGGGGGGAGATCAATTTTAAGGGAGAGTACGGTGTTTATTTTACAAGACACAAATACAACATTACCTAATGAATCATTTTTAAATAGGGCAATATATTCTGCTAAAAAAAGTATAACAGAAAACACTCTCTCAATGCTTAGAGGTGTTTGTTTTTTATATGTTTTAGATTTTGTATATTTTAGCGTATTTATTAGTTTTAGAGAGTTTTTTTTGTTTATGGGTTTAGGTGATGGTTTAAGGTCTAGGCGCTTTGTTTGATGTTTTGATTTTATGTGTGTTTTGTTTGTTGTTTGAAGATGTGTGTTTTGGCTTTGTGGGTGTTAAGAGTGTTTTATATTAGGGTATGATGTTTTTAGGTAAGGGTTAGAGTTGGGAGAATTTTATGGGGTTTAAGCCATTTTAGTATGGTTTAGTTTTAGTTTTCTTTTTTTAGAATAGTTTAGTCTCGTTTAACCTGACAGGTTAAAGGGGAACATGTGGGTTATGGTTATGCGTTGTGTTTTTAAGCATCATGTTTATTTATGTGTTGTCTCAACCGCTCTTATGGCTGGGCTTTCCCTTATAACGTCTCATACTTCAAAGGCGTATGCCGATCAAAATTGTGGGAGTAGTCGTGGTGGTGTTAAAACTATTAGTAGTGATCAGCCGATTGTGTGTAGTAGTGGTGAGACAAGGATACTGAGTAGTACTAGTAGTGGTAGGGATATAAATATAGATATGGATAGGGGCCCTGGTGAGGCTGTAAAGATAACGGGGCCGGGGACGAATATTACGATAATAAAGAAGATAACGGTTACGGGGTCGGGGGGGAGTGGTCTACCGGTGATTAAGGTGCTTAATAAAGGACAGCTGACGTTGGATGAGGATGTTGATGTTGAGGGGGCGACGGGGATGCAGAAGGCAATAGTGGTTGATGGGTCAGAGTCTTCTGTTACGTTGAAGGGGAAGTTGACGGGGTTTGAAGGGATGAAGGTGAAAATGAGTAATAGAAGAATCCTTTTAAGTAATGAGCAAATAAACTATACTAGTAATAATAATACAAATTTCATCGAGATTGACGAAAAAACATTACATCAACACCTCAACTAGAATATTGACAAATTCTATTTTGATATTATGAGTGGTAATCTTTGCAACTGCAACTCTATCCTAATTGTTAGTTATTCTTTTTACATTCACTGCTTCATAGAATTCTTGCTCTATCATTGCATCTTGCTGAGTTGATTGTTCTTTTTTCTCTTTATACTTTTCTTAAAGAGAAAACGCGATCAATCTCTGTAACAAGTTCTGTTGTTTTCTGACGGATAAGCTCACTCATTAATAATGTGCTATCATATCAGAGATATTTGCAGAAAGGGGATAATGAGGCATAGGTTCAATAATAGGAATAGGTTTCACAATTTTCTGTATTGGTTTCGACCCATTTTTAGAAACTTCCATTGTCTCTATCATTGTTGAAGCCAACATTGTAGGATGCATAATAGAAGCAATAATTTCTGGCTTCATAGTTTGTATTCCCTCATTATTTATTAAATATATCATAGATATATAGATGTGATGTTTGTGAGATTATTATAATCTTTTCATAAAGAATCTTCTTCAGCTTAATAGATTTTTTTCATAAAATCAAGAATTTAAGAATTTCCCTTTGAATCTAATAAAGAACTTATGTTTTTGACCGTTTTTAGAAATAGGGAATTATAGCTTTAATAGTAAGATAGGAAGATACATAAATTAAATTAAAATTGTTAAATCAAAAGGGCTGGGGAACCTGGATTCGAACCAAGATTAACGGAGTCAGAGTCCGCTGTTCTACCATTAAACTATTCCCCAATATGCAACTTTTATTGTTTCTAGCAGATTTTAAAGTGTGTGCAAGTTTAAAAGAAGAATCTTAAAATTATTGATAATAAAGAGCTATAGGCACATTATTGATTGTTTTTACTTGAATATCCATATCGTAAATTTCTTTGAGAATTTCTGGACGCATAATTTCTTTTGGCTTGCCACAATAAGCTGTTTTACCATCTTTGAGTGCAACAATCATATCTGAATAAGATGATGCAAAATTGATATCATGCATGACAAGAAGAATGGTTTTTTTTAGTTCATAGGCAGTACGGTGTAATTGCTTCATTATAGAAGCAGAATGTTTCATATCAAGATTATTCAACGGTTCGTCTAATAGTACATAATGAGTATCTTGACAGATGACCATCGCAATAAAAGCTCGTTGACGCTGCCCTCCAGAAAGTTCATCTAAAAATCGTGTTTTTAGGTTTTGTAAACCGAGATATCGGATAGCGCTATCAATGAATTGTTTATCTTCATTGGTATATCGACCTTTTGAATAAGGATAACGCCCAAAGCTTACTAAATCGTACACGGTTAAGCGAACCGATAAAGGATTATCTTGGCGCAGAAGTGAGAGTTTTTTAGCCAAAACATCATGGGGCGTTTTATAAATATCAAGACCATCGATGTTAATTGTACCTTTATCACTTGGCAAAAGACGTCTTATCATCATTAAAAGAGTTGATTTTCCCGAACCATTGGGGCCAATAAGAGAAATAATTCCGCCCTTTGGTAGATGAAGGCATAAATTATCAATAACCAATCTGGCTCCATAAGTTTTGGAAAGATGATTGATTTCAATCATTTGATTTTTCCCTTCATCAATAAAGTTAAGAAAACAATTCCACCACAACATTCAATAATAAAACTCAGGCGTCCTCCCATATTAAAAATTTGCTCTAAGATAAATTGTCCCCCAACCAAACAAATGATAGCTAATAATATTGCGATTGGCACGACAACATTGTGTTTTGCCTGAGGTGATAATTCGTAAGACAAGTTGGCAATTAACAATCCCAAAAATGTAACTGGCCCAACAAGTGCTGTCGAAATGGATACAAGAATAGAGACAAAAACGAGAATAACTGTAGCGTTTTTGCGGTAATCAACTCCAAGATTAAGAGCAGCTTCATGCCCGAGAGCAAGAACATCAAGCAAATAATGTAAGCGCCAACCAACCAAGCTAATGATGAGGACAATGATTGCAGAAAAACTTACTAATGATGTATTTAATTTATTAAAATTTGCAAACATAATGTCCGTTAAATTCATCATTTGATCTGGATTGAGTTGTAATTGCATAAACATACGTAAGCTGAAAAAAAATCCGCCTAAAACAACACCAATTAAAAGAGTAAGATGAAACCCTTTAAGGTTTCCTGAAAATAGAAAATGAAAAAGACTTATTGAGAAAACAATTAAAATAAGAGATTCAAAAAGAAATTGTCCTTCTTCATTTAAAAAAGGCAAAGAAAGGGATCCAAGGTAATAAAGGGTAATAGTTTTAATTAAAATATAAAGTTGATCAAATCCGATAATAGAAGGAGTAAGAAGACGATTGTTAATAATTGTTTGAAATAAAACAGTAGAAACAGCTATTGTATAAGCAATAAGAAAAAGAGAAACTAATTTTGTTAAACGAAATGTCCACGTATAAATGGTTACATTCCATGTCATATAAAGGCTGCTTACAACACACGCTACGACAATAAGTGTTGTTAATACGAGAAGAGTTGCTTTCTTTTTACCCAAAACGTTTTCTCCAGTATAAAAGAAGCAAAATGAAAATAAAACTGCCAATAATGCCCATCATTACGCTGATAGGAATTTCAAAAGAATGGTGAATAATTCGCCCTAAAAGATCGCAAATTAACACCATTCCTGCACCGCTAATCGCCACCCAAGGAGCACTATGGCGCATATTGTCGCCTCTGTAACTTGAAACGAGATTTGGAACAATGAGTCCAACAAAGGGAATACGACCAACTGTACATACAACCACAGAAGTAATTAGTGCAACAATAAAAATTCCCCATAACATGACAGCACGGTAATTAAGGCCAAGATTATTGGTTAAATCTTCTCCAAAACTAGCCACTGTAAAGCGGTCAGCGGTAAAATAGGCAAGTATACATAACGGAAGAGATAGCCATAACAGTTCATATTTTCCGTCAAGAATCATTGAGAAACTACCAAACAAATAAGCCTGAAGAGAAGGAAGTAGCATTTCATAATCGGCAACAGCGTTGGTTAAGGAACCAATAACATATCCCAGCATAATTCCTGTAAGTGGTACAATGAAAGTAGATTTTAAGGGAATTTGGCGTAATAAAAACATAAAGAGCAAGGTGCCAGCCATAGCAAAGGTTGTGGCAACAGTCATTTTCCCAAGAATAGGCATATTGGGAACAAAAATCATAACAAATAGAATACCAAGCGATGCAGATTCGACAGTTCCAGCTGTTGAGGGTTCAACGAAACGATTGCGCGTAAGAAGTTGCATAATCATACCTGAGAGTGCAAGTGCCATGCCTGCTAAAAGCACTGCAGCTGTGCGGGGAATACGTGTTTGCCAGAAAAGAAGCCACGCATCTGTATCTCCTGATAATAGGTTAGAAGGTGTTACATCGGAATAACCAACAAAAATACTTACGACAGAAAGTAAAGCAATAACTATTATGGCTATCCAGTGACTTTTCATCCTAAACTTTCTTTAAGAAAATTAAAATAGCAGAGGCTAAAATAACCTCTGCTCTTAAATTTTATGTTTATAAAAGGTTATTTACTTTTTGCAAAAGCTTCATTGATTTGTTGTGTTGCTTCATATAATCCGGTTAGACCACCACTTGCTCTGTACCAGCTCCAAGAATCCAGATAGATGATCTGGTTTTGTTTCCAAGCTGTTATACGATGAATAAGTTCGTTATCGAGAAGTTGTGCTGCAGATTGTCCTTCCCGTCCGATTGCAGCATCACGATCAATAACCAATAACCAATCAGGATTGGTGTCGAAAATAAATTCAGGGGAAATGAGTTGTCCATGCTTTTGCACAATCAGTTTGTCTGTTGCAGGAGCAATTCCAAAACTGGAATGAAGAATATCAAAACGTGACTTTGGGCCCAAAGCACTTATTTTTCCACCAGAAGTCATAAGTATTAGCCCTGTACCTTTTCCTTTGGTATTTTTACGAACTTTTGCTAATTTTTCGTTGAGTTTCGTAATTTCTTGTTCAGCTTCTTTTTCTTTGTTAAAAATTTTTCCAAGAATAGTGATATTGCGCTCGATGTCTTTTAGAGAGTTTTCGTTTCCTACTGTCAAGTCAATAGTTGGGGCAATTTTTGATAAATCTTTATATTTAGACTGAGTGCGTGAAGAGATGATAATAAGATCAGGCCTAAAGGCAGCAATTTTTTCATAATTTGGTTCAAAAAAAGTACCAATTTTTTCATAACGTGTATCATCAAAATGTTGCAGGTATACAGGCTTTTTACCTTCAGGAACACCGACAACTACATTAACACCAAGGTGGTTCATATTATCAAGTGATGCAAGGTCAAACACTACAACTTTTTGAGGAGAATTGGAAATAGAAGTAGAACCTGAGACATGCTCAATGGTTATGTTTGCCCAAGAAAAAGTTGCAAAACTCATTACTGCAGTCAAAATAGACGCTATTCGTATTATATGTTTTGTAATCACTATCTTATCCTTTTCCTTTAAATATTAGAACCTATTTAAATATTAGAACCTATAATGAGACTTTTTTTACACACAATTAAAATAAAACATACTACATAAAGCACATTATGTTGTAAAATATCTCAAAATATGTTACGAGACCTTTTCTTAATTATTTAGTATTTTTGTAAATTATTTCTATCGGGATAATTAAATAATGCTTAAAGAATATAAGTGTTTATGTGTTTTTACAGTAAGTGTTCTTTGTTTTTTTCAAAATATAGACGTTAACGCACAACTAAATAATCAAATTCCTCCGCAACCAAAATCAATTGTTGCAGGAAAGGATGAGACTATTATTATCACTAATATAGATCCCGGAGGTCTTGTTCATTTTATATCTAGAATAAAGCCACAAGTGCCAGGTTCTAGGGAACCGGTGGTTCCAATACTACTCGAAAAAAATCCAAGTTTACTCCAACAGCTTAAAGTTGATCAGGGTGGAATGATTGCAATAAGTGACGGGGTAGTTTTCGCAAATTCTTTAATAAAAGTAGCTTCTGTAGCAGCCAATGCAGGTTCAAATATTAGTTTGGTAAGAACGGATATTATTATAAAGGGGGCTCCACAAACTACAGATAGTAATACTGGTTTGTTTACTGTCTTTTCGGCGAAAAGTGTGATGAACAGTGGGGTGGTTAATTTTTTACATGGAACAGGTGTTAGGGCGTGGGCAGGAGGAACTACTGTTTTAGATGGGGTAGAAATTATTGGACACGGTGATAACAGAGATAGTGTAAAAAATAATATGGCTTTTCACGTACGTTTGGGTGGAGGGATTGACTTTAAGAATGGTAGTGTTGATGTTGTTCGTGCTCATGGTATGCAGCTTGATAATTTACCTGTTGAGTTACCTATAAATCTTTCAAAGAGTGGGGAGGTATCGTCTGTTCAACCTAGTGTTAATAAGATTAACATTGAAAATTCAACTATTAAGGTGAAAGGTGATACGTCTTACGGTATATATTTCTATGAAAATAGATCAGAAAGAAAGCGAGGGGTTGCAGCAGGGCTTGTTTCTTTGAAAAAGACGGTTCTTCGTGTTTCAAATAGTGCGGCTATTTATAGTTCTGGAACTAAAGGTTATATTGCCTTATCAAAATCAGAGATTTCTGGTGATTTATTATTAGAAACTAGAGATCGATCTTCTGTAGCAGTTATGGCTGATGCTTCTTTACTGATTGGTGGTGCTCGCGTTTTTAATGAAAATACTGGTGAACTTTATTTAACTAACGGTTCGAGATGGGTTATAACAAGAAGTGAAACTCAAGAGCAGCTGGTGTCATCTGTTTCATATGTGATGATCAAAGATAGTTCTATTATTTTTGAAAGACCAACCTTTGATGATTATAAAACTCTGCACATTGGAGAAGGATCAGGTGAGGCTTACAATGCGCAGGGCGGTGGTGCACAGATTTATGTTAATGCATCTTTGGAAAGGGGGGGGCGATCAGGTAATCAAAAATCTGATCAAATTTTGATTCATGGTGATGTTTCTGGAAGTACTACAGTTCATGTGCTTGGGGTATCAGATGATTTAAGGGAACAAGGGAATACTGGTAAAAATGATCCAAGTATATCAGTCATACAGGTTTCTGGAAAAGCAAAGAAGGATTCTTTTATATTACATTCTGATTATGTGACGCTGCCTAATCACCCTTATCAATATCACCTTATTGCTTATGGTCCTGGTTCTGAATTTGGAAAAGCGGATCCTCGGCGCAGATTGGTTGAAGGGAAGGGGGACTTTTGGGATTTCCGCCTTGAAAATAAATATATTAAGTTTGGGGTTAAAGCGGTTGTTCCACAAGTTCCAACTTATCTGCTTTTGCCTAATGCTTTGTTTTATGCTGGGTTGATGGATGTCAACAATCAAACCGAGCTGTTAGGGACAATGGTGACGTCGTTTGATCCATTTTTTAGTGGAAAGCCGGCTTTTTCTATACGTGGTTATGGTGGTAGTCATAATTACACCTCTAATTTGTCTTCTTCAGAGTATGGTTATAACGGAAAGTTTGGTTACCATGCGATAGAGGTAGCTGCTCTTTTGAGTAGGTTGGAAAGTGAACAAAATAGTGCATTTATTGGAGTTATCGGAACTTATGGTAAATTATCGCTCCAACCTCAAGATGTTGAAAAAAGTAAAAAAAGTGCTTTTAATAACTGGTCTTTAACAGCTTATGCTAGTTTGCAACATAATACAGGGGTTTATGTCAATGGTCTTTTATCGTATGGTTTATCTCGAGGAGATGTTGAAACGCTTGCACGAGGCAAAACAGCAAGAATAACAAGCAGACCATTGCGGGCATCTTTAACAGGTGGTAAGACTTTTTTGACTGGGTATGAAGGTCTTATTTTTGAGCCACAAATGCAGCTTGTTTATCAATATTTGATGTTTAATTCCGCTCGGGATATTGGGGGGGGTGATATTAAAATAGGATCTCCTAGCCAATTAACAACGCGACTGGGTGGGCAGCTTACTAAAACTCTTACTAGAATTGGAAGGGAGCGTTTAGTTTCCTTCTATGGAAAGCTGCATCTTATGAGTAGCTTTGGAGGAAAGCAGTTTGTGCAGTTTAAAGATACATTCCAGGTGGGTATGTTTGGTTCTTCTATGGAAGCAGGGGTGGGTGTGCAAGCTCAATTGTCCTCGCAGATAGCTGTACATGGCGATGTGGTTTATCAGCAAAAATTAACTAAAGCTGGTCTTTCGGGAAGTACTTTCTCAGGAGGGTTACGTTATCGTTTCTGATTGATCTTTTGATGTTGTGTCAAAGAAGAGCTGTCTTGTTGGTTTAATCCATTGATAACGTAAATATAGGGAGAGGTAGAGCGAGAAGAATAACCAAAATATACTTTCAGAGTAGCTTAAAGAGAGCTTCGATATATTTGCAGCTCTTAAAGGGGGTGGTTTTGCAAATAAATATTAATTATTCTTCTTTTAAGTGAATCAGAGGGACAGATTTTTTAATTGTAATTGCTATAAAAGATGCAATCAAGGCTTTTAAAAAATCGCCTATTATAAAACTTAATGAGCTCGTCAAAGCTACCAACCAAGAAATTTTAGCAACGTAGGCTAACCACAATACTCCAAAAAGATGCACAATCCCAACACCACCTATGATATTTATGATTACTAATGTTATAAAATTTAACCGTAGCCAAAACAATTGGACCATGAAGCCAATAAAAAATGCAGCAATTGGAAAACCAATCAAATAACCACCTCCCACTCCTAAAAAGCTACCAATGCCTCCACGTCCACCAGCCAACAAAGGTAGGCCAATGGCAACAAGTAAGAGAAATAATGCTGATGCTAAAGCTCCTCTTTTTGCTCCAAGTATAGATCCTGCTAACATTGGCCCCATGGATTGAGCGGTAATGGGAACTCCGTTAAAAAAAGGGAGAAAGATAGGAGGAAAAAGACCTAAAATTGCATAAAGGGCAACAAATAAAGCGGTATAAGCTAGATCTTTTGTAGTCATCAAATTATTCTTTCAATATGAGTGTTTCCATCATCCTTAGAAAGTGTATCATCAATATTACCGTCATAAGAACGAGCCTCTAGTGCCTCAGCAACTTCTGAAGCCATTCTTATTATTCGTATAATTATAGGTATTGCAAGAGCTATAATATTTGTATCCAATCCACGTGCTTTTTGTGCTTCACGTACTTCATTGAATTTTTCATTAACAACTGGAATAAATCTGATTGCCATAGATAAAATTATACTCAATTTTGATGGATTGATACCAAAGCGTCGGAAAGGTTGAAGTCCTGCTTCAATTGAATTCATCATATCAGAAACTTTTGTTGTGAATGAAATAAGGGATGCTAAAGGAATAAGAATAATAAAATGTAGTATAATTTCAAAGCCCGTCAGCCAACTATTAAAAATAGCTTGAAAAATAAATATAAGGATTAAAAATATGCTTACCAGTTTAAGCTGTCTTATTATATTGCTCAAAGGAATCTTAGCAATTCCATATAATAAAATTACTAATAATAAAAACAGGCATAAAATAGGTATAGATGAAACTATGGATATAATAGTTCCACATGCAGTAAGAAAAAGTAGCTTAACTCCCGGTCGAAGTCTATGAATAAATGTATCTCGGGGAAGGTATAGACTGATCATAACATTTTCATCATATATTCTTTGATAGCAACTAAAGGCGTATCATCAATAATTATTTCCCCTTTATCGAAGACTAATACTCTATCAAACTTTTTTAGAAATTCTAAATCATGCGATACAACAATTGCTGTTTGTGGTAATTCTTCTATGACTTGTGCAACTTTGCGTTTATTACGTAAATCGAGTAAAGTTGTTGGTTCATCAAAAATAATATAGTCAGGTTTCATGACTATCACACTTGAAATGGCGATTAATTGTTTTTGACCACCACTTAGTAAATGCACAGCATGATTTTTGAGATTCTGCAGATCATAACGTTGCAAGATCTCATTAACACGTTGCCTAATTTCCTCTTTACTTAACTTCAAATTTTTAAGGCCAAACGATAAATCCTCATGCACCAATGGTAATACGATTTGATTATCAGGATTTTGAAAGACAAATCCTACTTTACTTTTTACTGCTTTTGCATCGCGCTTTGTATCCAATCCATCAACGCTTACAAAACCACTTGATGGAAGTTGTAAACCATTAATAAGGCGAACAAACGTACTTTTTCCAGAACCATTCGCACCAATAATTGCAACTCGCCTTTCAGTAAGCTGTACAGTGATATTTTTTAAAACACATAAATCACCAAAGATTTGTGTCACTTTATCAAATTTTATTATCCCCAATAATTTATTCCAATCAATTAATTGATATTACCTCTTCTAGAGTTATCGCTTTAATTTATACGCTAACAGTAAAAGTAGACACCATATAGGAATGATAACAACCGCCAAACTCATATCAGGCATGTGTGCAGGGATATATGATTCAATAAAGGTTTGTCTAATTCCCATCGTGTTAAAGAGTTGAATCATTAACCCATTTTCTCTAAAACCGCTTGCAAACATAATGCCAAATAAAACTGTAAGAAAGCAAAGACAAAGATAATTTGCATAAGGATACAAACCAAATCCATAAACAAACGGATCTTTTTTGTCTTTATGGGCTTTTCGAAATTTTATATGAATAATAATAATAATCGCCCACGTAAGGGCTGCTGTTGCAGTTGTAATGCTCATGATATGGATAAAAATATTTTCTGGTATAAAGAAGTTAATAACAACTATTATTGCAGTACAAACCGATGAAAAAAGAATAGCAATATAAGGAACACGAGCAGTATTTAATTTACTAAAAATACGCGGTGCGTTTTTTTGTGTAGCTAAACTATAAAGCATACGGCCATTGGAATACATACTACTATTGTAAACTGAGATGGCAGCTATAATCACTACTAAATTCAAAATATGGCCAGCTGCAGGAATGCCAATTGTTTCAAAAATAGCAACAAAAGGACTACTGCCTTTTCCAATCATATTCCATGGAATTATCATCATAATGACGCTAATAGAACCAACATAGAAAATAATAATCCGCCACATAACTTTACGAATGGCTGTTGGAATTGTTT
This sequence comes from Bartonella bovis 91-4, assembly GCF_000384965.1. NCBI lineage: Bacteria > Pseudomonadati > Pseudomonadota > Alphaproteobacteria > Hyphomicrobiales > Bartonellaceae > Bartonella > Bartonella bovis. The sequence continues at coordinate 1,230,806 of NZ_CM001844.1, read as the reverse complement.
TTTTGGGATTTTCTGCCTCTCCAGCAGCGACACCAATAAGCTCTATTCCCCCGAAAGAGAACATGACTATAGTAGTAGCTAGTACAACTCCCATTGCCCCATAAGGGAAGAATCCACCATGGTCCCAAAGATGGTGGATGCTTGCTTGAGAGCCATTTATTCCAGTAACAATAAGAAAAATTCCAAAAACAATCATACCAACAACAGCGGCTATTTTGATAAAAGCTAAACCAAATTCAAATTCTCCATAAAGGCGAACATCAATAAGATTAACTAGTGTAACAAGTACAAGAACAATAAAAGCTGATTTCCAGTGATCAATTAAGATCCAATGGTCAAGATACAAACCAATCACTATAAGTTCAGTCATGCTAACAACAATATAAAGAAACCAATAATTCCAACCTGTGATAAAACCAGCCAAGTGTCCCCAATATTTATAGGCAAAAAAACTGAAAGCACCTGAGGTTGGCTCTTCTGTTAACATTTCCCCCAACATTCGCATAATAAAATAGACAATCAATCCTCCAATAAGATAGCCTAAAATAATTGAAGGGCCAGCTAATTGAATAGCTTCTGTTGATCCATAAAAAAGGCCCGTTCCAATCACGCCCCCTAAAGCAATCATTTGAATGTGGCGACTTTGAAGACTACGCTTCAATTCATTATTTTTTTCTTCAAGCATTATTATTTATTACTCTTGTGATGTTTAACTTTTATAAACATAGTCTATAATGTAACTATTTTTTAGCGCGTTACACGGATATTCTATTAAAATATAACTCGGCATATGCTCCTCTATTATTTGTTTGAATTAATGATATTAATTTTGTCATATTTGACTATTATAATATCAATAATTAACAGTAGCATACTATGTAGATGCATCATATGGATTACAACACAGTTAGATCAAGTTTTAGTATAGATGCGGATTATGAGAAGCTTCTTTTAAAATCCGTTATATCTAGCAATGTAAAATAATAACTCTTTAAAAGACTTTACTCTATTGAAAGTTTTTAGAATCTACCTCTTTAACAACCACAAATTAAAGTCTTCTATTTTGAATATACACACCATCTCATGATCACTATGGATCTATTTTAAGAACACTGAATGCTTATTCTGATTAATTTGAAAATATAAAGCTTTTTATAACTTTCATTCACAATCCTTATTTAACGAAAAATCTGTACGCAAGAGCACCAAATATGCTGAAATGGTTTAAATGTCTATAACCCTAATAAAGTTATTTTTTTAAAGCTTCTTTGTGTTTTTAAAAGTACTGTGGGTCTTCTTTACAATAATATATTCCGAAATGATAATGACTCGCTTTTGTAAAGGTAGCCTTTGAAAATAATAATAAAAATATAACTAGTTGTATTAAAATGCTCTTTTATCAAATAATTATGATATTAGTCCATTTTATTCATTGTAAAGTGCTTTTTCCTTTTTTAACACAGATATCGTTTGCTTAATAAAGATATTTTAACATTATTTTGCCACTTTAAAAGTATAATATACACTCTTAAAGTGGGTGTAATTGTAAATTGAGTAAAATGTTTTTCTTGTGTTTTGTACTAACGAAAAGCAAAAAGTACTGCTTTATTATTAATTCCTGTAAATCTTTTTTTCCAATCCCAATAATAACTAGGTCTTACGAATTTTTATAGAAGATTTGTATACTTGCTTTTGCACATACTTTTGGGTTATTACCCTCGAACTATTTTTTATAATTAATAAATTAAGTTTAATGCCGCATTAGCTCAGTTGGTAGAGCACATCATTCGTAATGATGGGGTCGCTGGTTCGAATCCGGCATGCGGCACCGTTTTTTATCTTTAATATGTTGGAGTATATAGATTTTTACTTGATTGAATGATTCTCAGTCTACCTTTTATGGTTTATATAATTTTGTCTAAATTATTCTCATTTGCTCTGTATTTTTCTTTGATGTGAAAGCCAGTATTTCTTTTCTTCACCTTAGATTAAGTTTTTTACTCAATCGTATGGTGCAGAAAATATCTTTAATAGTTTAGTGGCCAATGATCGCTGTTAATACACCGAAACTAAGTGTGTCTGCGCACGGATTTCGACCTTTTGACATATTTAATTGTCATTATCAATTATATTTAATAACCTTTCTGTTGTATGTTACCTAAATTAGGTAGGGATACTCAAGAATGATCTTCTCTAATGTGAATGGTTTGCATTAGGGTCTGTTTTTTGCTTTGTTTAGTTCTACCAAAAAGGTGTCAACAGTCTTGTTTAGTGTATTTTATCTGTTTGTTATCCCAATGAGAACGCACTAAATTTTGATATGTAAATGAATTAATTAATATGTGAACTACAAATCATAGTTCACAAAATATATTATTTGCGCTCTATGCAAATTATTTGAAGTTGCATTGATAAGATATAATTAGATTTGATCTTGCTATAAAAAAATACAAATGCATTGGTTTGATTTTTTGGAAATCTTATTATCAACAAGTCCATTGTTTTTTAAAAACTAGAGACACATTAAAACAAAGCTATATACTTTTCTATAAGCTCAAAACGATATCTTTTTAGGAATTGTGAACTTCATTTTGAGGCGTGAAAAAACTTTAATTTGAAAACGTCAAAATAAAATTATAAATTCTATTAAAGCTATAGATTCTATTTAAGATTGTGGCAATTCTGACAGATTCTGAATATCCCAGCCCCTTTAAGAGATTTGTTTTTTATTCAAAGCTTACTTCTTAAGCTTGAATAAAAAAAATTACTCCTGTGTGAAAGAGCACGAAACTAAGATTTTAAGCCCTCAGCACAATGAATCATTACCACAAAATAAATTAAAAATAAACGCCAAATTGTTTTTTTTTAATTCTGCGGACTTTACTTTTTTTATGAGTGCGCCACTTTTATTGTAGTTTCTTTTGAAAAAATATGCGATTAATATCATTATGTGTTTTTCAAGTTATCTCTGGAGGTGTTTATGAATACAAAATGTTTAATTGGCATGTCTGTTGTCACTCTGTTTACAACTTCTATGACACAAGCAGCAGATATTACATTTCCTCAAGAATCAAGACCAATTGTTACATCTGTTGAAGCAAGTTCAGTTATTGCTGCGCCTGTTTTCTCTTGGAATGGTTTTTATCTTGGTAGCCAAATTGGTAGTTTTTCGAGTAAGAGTGACCGAAGTCTATACGCTAAACAAGGGTCTACTGGACAATGGGCGCCGGTTGGAAAAGATACATTGCCCAAGCTTTCTGGTTTTATAGGAGGTTTTTATGCAGGAGCCAATGTTAGTCTCGGGAATAGGCTTATTTTAGGTGTTGATACGGATATAGTTTTGTCTAATAAAAAAAGTACAAAAGTTGTTGATAAGAGGAAGCACGAAATTCCAGAAATGGAAGTTGTGCATCTACAAGGACACGAAGTAGGTGAGATTCCTCTTCAACGACCAGCAGTGGATGGATCTCCTCTACAAGAAGTAGAAATAGATGGAACTCCTGTGCAGTCGGAGGTAAATGGGCATCATGTTGGTAATCACTCTGGATCAGGGGGAGAAGAGCGTTCAGAAAGGTTAGAAAGAGCTTTAAGAGAGTTTCCGTCATCTCCACCATCTCTTCCTGCTAGTGAGTCATCTTATGGTAGCGAAATAGCAGGATCTGTTGGAGTTTATAGTCATACTTTAAAGCAAAAATGGTCTGGTACTACGCGAGTACGTATAGGTTTTGCTGCAGATCGTATTATGCCTTATATTGCTGGTGGTGTTGCTTATACGCAGATTCAAGATATCTTTTCGCAGTCAGTTGAAGTAGCAGGTAAGGAAATAAGCTCCTTTAATTTGTCAGATGAAACAAAAATGATGGTAGGCTATACCTTTGGTGGTGGTGTTGATTTTGCAATGGCTAATAATCTTATTTTGCGTGCGGAATATCGTTATTCAGATTTTGGCAAGCAGAAATTTGCTAAAGACAAATTAGAACTTGATTATAAGACAAATGATTTTCGTGTTGGTGTAGCATATAAATTCTAATTTGTTGTAAAATTAATAATTCTGGAGTTTTGTTTATGAGAGACTTTTGTTTTTGTAAAAGGTGTAATGAAAGGATAGTACTCTTTTAAATTACAAGAATATTAATTGAACAAGATTAGTGTTGTGCTTAGAAAGATGATTAAAAGGATTGAAAGTTTTTAACAAAGGTATTTTAATACAAGTTAAAGTTGTTGCGAGGAAATTGAATATAGTAAGTTATTTGCGATAGAGCTTTTAAAAGTGTCTATGTAAGTGTGAATGATATATTGGTTTTAGTATTTGTTTTCATTATTTTAAAACTGGTGCTTTTAAAAGGAAGGCTGCGCAAGATTTCTTAAATCAATTTGCTCTATTCAACATAAATAAATTATGTGCATTAAAATTCTGAAAAAGTCGTTTATAAATTGTTGTTGAAAGATTTTACACTTTTAGTCATCTTTATTTTAGAAATAATTTAATTACCGATTTTGCAATATTAATAGAATTAAATCTGTCAAAGCTTCTTTTTATCCATTTTCTACATAACCTTTATCTACGTTTTATGTATCATTATATGATACTAAGTTAAAAAATTTAATAATGAAGGTTGGATTAAAGTTGCTTATAGTATAAATTATTTTGAATAGTTAAGGCGGAGTTCTGTTTACAGTGCTGGATTATAATTACAGATAATAAATTCAAGCAATCACAACGTACTGTAATGCTTAATTCTAGTTAATAAAGCTTTAGATAGGTTTTGTGAGTGCGAAAAGCTGGCTGCTTTGACGACTTTTTTGATGAAGATGAATTGAATTATTCTGGTGGGAAGTATTTGTCTACCAAAGCATAAATAATTGCTGTTGTCTCAGCATCTAGAATTCCATCGTAGTTTTCTTGGCGAAAATGAAGCTGAAATGCTCGGATTAGATTTTTGTATCCACATTCAGTTTCTGCATCTGAGGTATCGTATCCATACTGTTTTAGTTTAGCAACAACCTGTTTTTTTGCTTTTTCAAAGCATATGCAATTATGAAATTCTTTTTGATAATAATTTTTTAATTCATCATCATACCATGCTCCTATACCTGCTTTATAAAGCTGTTTCCATGGGAAAGATGCACCTGGGTCATTTTTTCTGCCGATGGCAATATCACTGTGGCCAACGACATTGGTTGGCGTGATATCTGGATAACGTTGAAGAATATTTAATGAAAGTTCTTTAATTGCATCAATTTGTATCTGGTTATAAGGGGGAAATATGAATACTTCATTTTCAGTGGTTGCTAGATTAACGATTTCAATTCCAATGGATGTATCATTTAGATTATTGTGTTCGCTCCATGAGCTTATACCAGCATGCCATGCACGTTTATTTTCATCAACTAAATTAAAAATACGCATATCCTTAAAGCCGGCTTCAAGATAAGTCTCCTCTGAAGGATCAGGTACAAGATAGTGAGCACTAACTAAGGGGCCTGTGAGAAGTGCGATTGACGTTTCAAAATTAACAGCAGTGTAGTGCATAACTAAAAAACGAATTCGATGATTAAAGCTCTGTATAGCGCGATAGCTATTGTAATCAATTTTATACATAGAAATTTTCTTTTTAGAATTCACTTATGTCTATGAATTATAACAAAACATATGGATTAATATTGGCGTTATTTGGGAAATTATTTACACTACTGTTCTCCGTTAGGAATCATGATTAAGTATTATACCATTATAAAAATCCTCTTTGAAGTAAGAACGTAATTTAAAATAAATATCTGCTTTTAGATTTTATTTTTGAATAAAATTCACAAATTATGATTCAAAAAAACACGTTATGTGTAAATTAAAGGTTATAAAGCTTAGACAGGATTTACACTGTAGAATAGCTTCAGATATTCTAAGATATAGCATCTTTTAAATATCCGATTCGGAAATAATTATATTTTCATTATGACGTAAAAGAACAAAATTACTTTTTGTCAAAAATAATTAAATTCATTTTACTATATTTTACAAAAATAAAATCGTTTTTAAGCGACTCTGATGAATACTATTTAAATTTAATCAGGTTGTAGAATTTTATTCTCTTATCTTAATTTGTATTGCATTAATGTAAAAACAATGTTAATGAAACACAAATTGTATAATGCCTTTTTGTTTATAAAAAATTCATTTTGATTTATATACCCCTTACAATTTTACACAAAACGTAAAAAAAAATCAAGAAACATCCCTACATTTTCAACACAATCATTCAATTATCCACGCATTTTCACTGCTACCCCAAACACACCAAACAAAAAAACCATCACCATCATCAACGAACTCCCTTACAAAACCAAGTAAAAACAAAACACAACCAAAACTTTTATTCCAAACTGTAACTTTATTACCACTTTACCAACAACCCAAAATGAACTATACACACAAAATCAAATACACCTTTTGATACAAATAACTTTTAAAGGTAACTTTATTTCAACTCTTATATTTAAAAAACTGAGGTAATTCATGATTAAAACATCTAAAGAAAAAACATACTCAAACAATATCACAACACCAAATTCCTTCTCACAAGACACAAATACAACATTACCTAATGAATCATTTTTAAATAGGGTAATATATTCTGCTAAAAAAGTATAACAGAAAACACTCTCTCAATGCTTAGAGGTGTTTGTTTTTTATATGTTTTAGATTTTGTATATTTTAGCGTATTTATTAGTTTTAGAGAGTTTTTTTGTTTATGGGTTTAGGTCATGGTTTAAGGTCTAGGCGCTTTGTTTGATGTTTTGATTTTATGTGTGTTTTGTTTGTTGTTTGAAGATGTGTGTTTTGGCTTTGTGGGTGTTGAGAGTGTTTTATATTAGGGTATGGTGTTTTTAGGTAAGGGTTAGAGTTGGGAGGATTTTATGGGGTTTAAGCCATTTTAGTATGGTTTAGTTTTAGTTTTCTTTTTTTTAGAATAGTTTAGTCTCTTTTAACCTGACAGGTTAAAGGGGAACATGTGGGTTATGGTTATGCGTTGTGTTTTTAAGCATCATGTTTATTTATGTGTTGTCTCAACCGCTCTTATGGCTGGGCTTTCCCTTATAACATCTCATACTTCAAAGGCGTATGCTAAAGACCAGAATTGTGGGAGTAGTGGTGGTGGTGTTGTTAAAACTATTCAGCATAATGATCAGCCGATTGTGTGTAGTAGTGGTGAGACAAGGATACTGAGTAGTACTAGGGGTGGTAAGGAGATAAATATAAATATGGATACGGGCCCTGGTGAGGCTGCTGGTGCTGCTGTGACGGTGAAGGATGGGGCAAATATTACGATATTAAAGAAGATAACGGTTACGGGGTCGGGGGGGAAGGGGAGTGATCAAAAGCCGGTGATTAAGGTGCTTAATAAAGGACAGCTGACGTTGGATGAGGATGTTGATGTTGGGGGGGCGACGGGGATGCAGAAGGCAATAGTGGTTGATGGGTCAGAGTCTTCTGTTACGTTGAAGGGGAAGTTGACGGGGTTTGAGAGGGTACAGGTGAAGAATGGGGGGGCGGTGACGTTGTTGAAGGATGGGGTGAAGGGGATTGAGGGGATGAAGGTGAAAATTAATGATGGGGGGATGGTAAATATGATGGGGGATGTGGCTTTTAATAGTGTTGGTGGAGCGGGGATACAAATTACGGGGGATGGGGCGGGGAAGGCTACTGTGATGGGAGTGGGGAGGACGATGACTGTTAATGGAAGTGGGAGTGGGATACAGATGGAGGGGTCGGGAAATGCTGATGTGATGAGGTTGAAGATTAAGGGGAGTGGGGGGACGGGGGTGAGGGTGCAGAATGAGACGGGAACGATGACTTTGATGGGGGTGGAGATTGAGGGGTTCAAAATGGGGGTGAATGCGCAAAGTGGGACGGTGAAGATAAATGGGGAGTCGACGATTACGGTTAAGGATGGGGGGACGGGGATAAGTATGTCAGGAAGTGGGGCGACGGTGAAGATGATGGAGGGGAAGATTATGGGGAGTGGGGGGAATTTTGGGGTGCAAATGATGGGGGGAACGGGGACGGTGGAGTTGACTAGTGTGGGGATTGAGGGGGTTAAGAAGGGGGTGGATATGCAGGCTGGGACGTTGGATATGATAAAGGGATCGATTAATTTTACGGGTGGGAGGGGGAATTATGGGGTGCAGGTGATGGGGACGGGGACGGCTAATTTGACAAAGGTGACGATTACAGGAGAGGGGAGTGGAAAGGGGGAGGGTAAGGGGGTGATTATGGGGAGTACGGGGGAGATGACGATGACCAATGTGAATATTTCAAAGGTTAAGGTGGGGGTGGATGTGACGGGGGGGACGTTGAAGATGATGGGGGGGACGGTGACGTTTACGGGTGGGAGCGGGAATTATGGGGTGCATGTGCAGAATGGGGTGAAGATGGCTAATTTGACGGATGTGACGATTACGGGAAAGGGTGGACAGGGGACGGGGGTGTATGTGGAGGGGACGGGGAGTGCTAGTATGATGGGGGGGAAGATTTCAAATGTTGAGAGTGGGGTGTATGCAACGGGGATGGGGAATTTTGAAAATGGATGGGACGACGATTACGTTTAAGAATGGGGTTGGGAGTTATGGGGTGAGGGTGGGGGAATTGGTGACGGCTAATATCACGGGGGCGACGATTAAGGGAGAGGGGAGTGGAAAGGGGGTGTGGATGGATGGGACGGGTGGGACGATGACGATGAATAATGTGACGATTTCAGATGTTGATAAGGGGGTGGAGGCGACTAATGGGAAGTTGACGATAAGTGGGAACTCGACGATTACGTTTAACAATGGGGACAGGAATTATGGGGTGAAGGTGGGGAGAGAGGTGGAGAGTGCTACTTTGAAGGATGTGACGATTAAGGGGGCGAGGAGTGAGGGGGGAAGTAAGGGGGTAGAGGTGAGCATGGGGAGTTCGAAGACGATGACGATGACTGATGTGCGGATTTCAAATGTTGATAAGGCGGTGTTGATGAATGGGACGGGGGAGATGAAGATGAATAATGTGCAGATTTCAGATGTTGCAATGGGGGTGGAGGCAACGGGTGGGAATTTGACGATAAGTGGGAACTCGACGATTACGTTTAACAATGGGGACAGGAATTATGGGGTGAAGGTGGGGAGAGAGGTGGAGAGTGCTACTTTGAAGGATGTGACGATTAAGGGGGCGAGGAGTGAGGGGGGAAGTAAGGGGGTAGAGGTGAGCATGGGGAGTTCGAAGACGATGACGATGACTGATGTGCGGATTTCAAATGTTGATAAGGCGGTATTGATGAATGGGGCGGGGACGTTGACGATAAGTGGAGTGCAGATTTCAGAGGTTAAAATGGGGGTAGAGGCAACGGCGGGAACGTTGACGATAAAGGGGGGGGAGATTGGGTTTAAGGATGGGAATGGGAATTATGGGGTGAGGGTGCAGAATGGGGCGACGATGGCTACTTTGACAAATGTGACGATTACGGGGAGTGGGAATGGGAAGGGGGTGATAAAGGAGGGGACGGGGGAGATGACGTTGAATATGGTGAATATTTCAAAGGTTAAGGTGGGGGTGGATGTGAAGGGGGGGAATTTGACGATAAGTGGGGGGGAGATGACAGAGGTGCAGACGGGGATAACTATGTCAGGAAGTGGGAAGTTGACGGTGAATAATGGGGCGGAGATTACATTTACGGGGAGTGGGATGGAGAATTATGGGGTAAAGGTGGGGAGTGGGGTGGAGAGTGCTACTTTGAAGGATGTGACGATTAAGGGGGCGAGTGGAGGGACGGGAACGGGGGTGGTTATGGATGGGAAGACGTTGGAGATGACTGATGTGACGATTTCAGATGTTGCGATGGGGGTGGAGGCGAAGGGGGGGAATTTGACGATAAGTGGGGGGGAGATGACAGAGGTGCAGACGGGGATAACTATGTCAGGAAGTGGGATGTTGACGGTGAGTGGGGCGAAGATTACGTTTACGAGTGGGGTGGGGAATTATGGGGTGAAGGTGGGGAGAGAGGTGACGATGGCTACCTTAGACGGGGTGACGATTAGGGGAGGTGGGGCGACGGGAACGGGGGTGTATGCGTCGGGGGCGAAAGCGGTGACGATGACTGATGTGACGATTTCAGATGTTAGTGAGGGGGTGGAGGCGAAGGGGGGGATACTAGCGATGAAAGGAGGGTCAATTGGGTTTATGGGAGAGTATGGGGTTAGTCTTAACCAGGGTGGGGCTGCTTTAAAAAATGTCAGAATGACTTATACGGGTAGCAGTCCTACAGCTGACTTCATTAAGGTTGTGGATGGGACAGTTATCGCTGAGGGTATCAAAATCGATGGAAATGGTTATGGGCAGGGGATGAGTGTAACACAAAAAGGCCATGTCGTGTTGATTAAGCCAAATTATATCAATGTTGATAAAGGCATGACTGTTTCAGAAGGTATTGTCCGTATGTTTGGAGGGGAGATTGGGTTTAAGGGAGAGTATGGGATCAGTCTTAACCAGGGTGGATTTGCTTTTTTAGGAGGGGTCAATATCATGGGAAGTGGAACAGGAAAAGAGGGTATCAAGCTTAATGGGGGAATGATTGATCTGTTCGGGACAAATATAAGAGATGTTCATAAGGGGGTGACGATTACAGAAGGGATTGTCCGTATGGAGAAAGGGGAGATTGGGTTTAAGGGAGATTATGGTATAGGTCTTTCAAAGAGCATTGCTGCTTTAAAGAATGTCAGAATTACAGGTCCTAGTAATAAGGGTACAGGGGTGATTATGCAGAATGGGGTGGGAGCGGTGATGATGAAGGAGGTGCGGATTTCAGAGGTTAGGACGGGGGTGGAGGTGATAAGTGGGAATCTGATGATGCACAAAGGGTCGGTGGAGTTTAAAGGTGGGGATGGTATCAGTCTCATAAGGGGAAATGCTGCTTTAAAGGATGTCAGAATTACAGGGCAAGGTCATGAGACAGAGGTGGCGGTAAAGGCGCTCATGGGAACAGTGGCGATAAAAGGGGGGGAGATGTCAAATGTTGGAACAGGGGTAGAGGTGAAGAGTGAGGGAGCGGTGTGGTTGATTGATACAAAGTTGAGGGATGTCTATAAGGGGGTGAGTGTCGAAGATGGGGTTGTTCATATGGAGGGAGGAGAGATTGGGTTTATGGGAGAGCGTGGTGTCAGTCTCACAAGGGGGCAGGCTTTGTTAGATGATGTCAGTATTACAGGACAAGGTGATGAGGGTACGGGGGTGTATGCAACGGGGATGGGAACGTTGATGATGAAGGAGGTGAAGATTTCAGAGGTTGATAAGGGGGTAGAGGTGATAAGTGGGAAGTTGATAATGCACAAGGGATCGGTGGCTTTTAATGGAGGTTACGGTGTCAGTCTCATAGGAGGAGATGCTTTGTTAAATGGTGTTAGCATTACAGGACAAGATGATAAGGGTACGGGGGTGAATGTAGGGGGTGAGGGGAAGATGGTGATGAAGGATGTGAATATTTCAGGGGTGCAAACAGGGGTGTGGGTGAAGAATGGAGCGAATGCTATTTTGATGGGAGGGGAGATTGGGTTTAAGGGATATTACGGGGTTTATCTCATAGGGGGAAATGCTGCTTTAAAGAATGTCAGAATGACTTATATGGGTAGCAACAAAACAGCTGAATTCATTAAGGTCAAGGGTGGGACAGTTATCGCTGAGGATATAATTATCACGAGCACTACAGACAATGGGCAGGGGGTAAGCGTAAATAACGGCGGACGGGTGTGGTTGACTGGTACAAACTTGAAAGGTGTTCATAAGGGGATGACGATTACAGAAGGAAGTGTCCGTATGGAGGGAGGAGAGATCAATTTTAAGGGAGAGTACGGTGTTTATCTTAACCAGGGTGGGGTTGCTTTAATAGCGGTCAAAATGACTTATACGGGTAACAACAACGAAGCTGAATTCATTAGGATTGTGGGAGAGGACACTACAAATGCTATGGAAAAGACGGGTAAAGTACAAAAAAATGCTGTGGTTGTTGCATCACATCTCACGATCGATGGAAATGGTTATGGGCAGGGGATGAGGGTAGTTGACGGCGGACGGGTGGTGTTGATTAAGCCAAATTATACAAACATCTACAATGGAATGGCTATCACAAAAGGTACTGTCCATATGGAGGGGGGGGAGATCAATTTTAAGGGAGAGTACGCAGTCTATCTTAATCAGGGCCATGCTTTGTTAAATGGTGTTATTATGAATTATACGGGGAATAATCCAGACAGTACTTTCTTAACGGTCTATGGTGCAGGAAATGCTAAAAATTTAGCAGAGATTAGAGGTAGGGGCATCAGAATCAATGGAAATGAAAAGGCGCACGGGATAAGGGTAATTGACAAGGGAATGGTCGTGTTAGAAAATGCGATTTTTCACAAGATGAGCAATGGGGTAACTGTTACTAATGGGGGAAGGGTCGTGTTAGAAAATGCGATTTTTAGCAAGGTGAAAAGCGGTATAACTGTTATTAATGGGGAATTCTCTATGAAAAAAGGGTGGATGACGTTTAACGGAGAGCACGGTATTAGTCTCCATACGGGGTATGCTTTGTTAAAGGGGGTGATTATGAAATATGAGGGTAGCAAGGCAACTAAAAACGCTCAGGCTACAAACTTCATCAAAGTCAAAGGTAAAGGTGCAAATTTTGCTGCTATAAAGGTTATGGTCATTGGAAATAATAAAACACAGGGTGTTCATGTGACTGATGGTGGGTATGTGATGCTCGATTACTCACATATAACAGGTGTAAAAGAGGCAATAACCATTCAAGACGGGTCGTTGTGGATGAAAAATGGGGTGATTAATTTTGGGGGAGAGTATGGGCTGAAGATGAAGGGGGGAAGAGTCCTTTTAAGTAATGTGCAAATGAACTCCACCAGTAATAATAATACAGAGTTCATCATGGTTGAGGGAAAAAGTGCGAAACTTAAAGCAGTAGGTGTGATAATTAACGGAAATGATACAGGAAAAGCTCAAGGAATAAAAATAGCAAATGGGGGACGGGCCTGGTTGATTGGTACAAATGTGAAAAAGGTTAGCACAGGAGTTGCTGTTCAAAATGCTCAAGTGACTATGATTAGTTCTTCGGTGAGCTTTACAGAAGATTATGGGGTTAATTTAACTTTCGGAAAAGCTATATTAAATAAAGTAAATATAACACACACAGGTAGTAATAATGCAGATCTCATTAAAGCTCATGGTAAGGGTGCAACTCTTGTAATAAAAGAAGCTACAATTAGAGGAAGTGGGGAGTGGGGCAGGGGATTACATATTACAAATAATGCAAAAATAACCCTTCTTCAATCCCAATTAACAGATGTTGATAAGGGAATCTATATAGATAGCGGAATAATAAATATTAAAAATTCAACTATTACAATAAATGGTGAAAATTCTTACGGTATAAGTCTTTGGGGGGATGAAAAATCAGTACCCGAACCACATTTTGAAGGATCGCGGAGATCTATACGTAGTTTAGAAGAATTGCCTCCTATGCCAAAAATAAACAAAAAACTAAAAGTAGGATTTGTTAATTTAGTGCATACAGCCTTAAGGGTTCCAAATAATATAGTTATTCATGGGAATGCTGCTAAAAGTCTTGTTGCTTTAAAAGATTCAGAGATCTCTGGTAAATTATTATTAAAGGCTGAAAATAAATCTTCTGTAGTAATTATGGCCGATAAATCCTCATTATTTGGTAATTCATATGTTGCTCCTAAATCTAAGGCTCTACTTTATCTGACTAATAAAGCTAAATGGTTTTTAACAGGTGGAGAAAATCAAGAAAATTCCTCCTCATTTATTTCAAGTATAATGCTTAAAGATAGTGCTATCATTTTTGATAGACCAACTACAGAAAATTATCAAACGCTGCGCGTTGGAAACGGACCTCATAGTGTTTATTTTGCTCATGGTAATGCAGAACTTCATCTTAATATTCAAACAAATCGCGATGGTTCATTTGAAGATCGTAAAGTTAATCGTGTATTAATTCACGGTAATGTTTTTGGGGTCACTAAAATTCACGTACGCGATGTATCAGATAATGAAAAGGGGGAGGTACGTGAAAATAATGTTCACCAAAGTGTATCGATGGTACAGGTTTCTGGGTCTGCAAAGAAGGATTCTTTCATATTGCATTCTGGTTATGTGACGCTAAATAATTCTCCTTATCAATATCATCTTGTTGCTTATGGTCCTGACTCCGACAAAGCGGCAGATTCTCAAAAAAGATTGGTTGAAGGGGAGGGGGACTTTTGGGATTTCCGCCTTGAAAATAAATATATTGATCCTGACACTCATTCTCGTCATATAGATAAGCCACTTAAACCAGCGATTGTTCCACAAGTTCCAACTTATCTGCTTTTGCCTAATGCTTTGTTTTATGCTGGGTTGATGGATGTCAACAATCAAACCGAGCTGTTAGGGACAATGGTGACGTCGTTTGATCCATTTTTTAGTGGAAAGCCGGCTTTTTCTATACGTGGTTATGGTGGTAGTCATAATTACACCTCTAATTTGTCTTCTTCAGAGTATGGTTATAACGGAAAGTTTGGTTACCATGCGATAGAGGTAGCTGCTCTTTTGAGTAGGTTGGAAAGTGAACAAAATAGTGCATTTATTGGAGTTATCGGAACTTATGGTAAATTATCGCTCCAACCTCAAGATGTTGAAAAAAGTAAAAAAAGTGCTTTTAATAACTGGTCTTTAACAGCTTATGCTAGTTTGCAACATAATACAGGGGTTTATGTCAATGGTCTTTTATCGTATGGTTTATCTCGAGGAGATGTTGAAACGCTTGCACGAGGCAAAACAGCAAGAATAACAAGCAGACCATTGCGGGCATCTTTAACAGGTGGTAAGACTTTTTTGACTGGGTATGAAGGTCTTATTTTTGAGCCACAAATGCAGCTTGTTTATCAATATTTGATGTTTAATTCCGCTCGGGATATTGACGGATTTAGTATTAATATGGGATCTCCTAATCGACTAACAGCGCGGCTAGGTGGGCAGCTTGCTCAAGAATTTGCTTCAATAGAAGAAGATAGTTCAGTTTCCTTCTATGGAAAGCTGCATCTTATGAGTAGCTTTGGAGGAAAGCAGTTTGTGCAGTTTAAAGATACATTCCAGGTGGGTATGTTTGGTTCTTCTATGGAAGCAGGGGTGGGTGTGCAAGCTCAATTGTCCTCGCAGATAGCTGTACATGGCGATGTGGTTTATCAACAAAAATTAACTAAAGCTGGTCTTTCGGGAAGTACTTTCTCAGGAGGGTTACGTTATCGTTTCTGATTGATCTTTTGATGTTGTGTCAAGAGATGGAAATAAGGTGTAATATGTGTGCATTCTTTTAAAAAAGTTTCTATACGAAAGTTTGTTATGATAAAATAAATCTGAGAGTACGGGGGGATGATAAAATTACTTAATCCTATATAGAATAAAGAAGTAATTTACTTCAAATGTTTGTATTATTGAATACAACTTTCTTGGAAAGATAAGAGTAAAATGAAAAATATGATAACTTATATTATTTATATTGTAAATTTGTAATTATAATGTTATCATAATAATAACGAGGGAGGAAAGTATGAGAAAACTTGTTTTTTCTTTTTTAATATTTATATTTTCATTTCTGTTTTAGCTAATGATCTTAATAATCTAGTATATCGAGCGGATAAGAAGGATCCTGAAACTGTAAAAAACGCTAAAGGATTTTATCTAAGGGGTGTAAATGGATCACAACCCTTTGCGCCCCCGTCAGACATAAATCTATGGAAGCATGTAATCGATATAAATTTATGAGAACATGTAGAGGGCGTTCGTGGTGGTTATATATCAACAACGACTTCTCAAGACGTTGCAATTCGTTGGAATCATAATGGTTATGTTTATTATATAAGAACAACGCCTAATTTTATTGATGTTAATGCTACATTAAGAGAGTATTCTCCATTTCCAGAACAATTCGAAATAGCTGCATTAGGTGGTGTTTGTTGGGAGTAAGTAGTAATAAATGGAAATATTGTTGGTGAATTCATTCCTAATCCAGACTATAATGATAGACTATACGGAAATTTTGCACCATCAGGCGCTCAACTGCAGTTAGCTGGTTTTCCTGATGATCATTATGAACCGTGGGTTGCTTTTGCTAGTTGTGAATTAAAATCAGCATGTTCACCGAATAAATCAGTCCAGGAATTTGGAACAGATTGGTTTTGCAAAGTTACCAATCTGTAATAGCGACAGTGGTAGCTGTTCTTGATTAGAAAGTAACTAGATACTCAATATACCTAAATCTTGAGCTTATTTATGCTTTATTATAATAAGATGAAAGAAAGTTATTTGTTATTTTATTGTTCTTTAATTTTAAAAGTATTTCTAGTTTAACTGCAATAATTTTAATAACAAAATATGCTAAATTTAAATAAACTAGAGTATTCATACAAAATTTACTTTTGTGTTATGAATAACGATCTTTAATTATTTTAAAAAAGATGTAATGATAGTAGTGAAAAAGAAAAGATAAGTATTACTTGAAATAAAGATCTTTATAACAGAACAATAAATGTAATAATGACTTATAAAATACATTATAAATGTATAAAATATACTTGAAATTACATTGATTTTACTTTAAAATAAAATATTTTATTTATCTTGTGAATTTAATAAAAGATCTTGTTGGGTACGAAGATGTATAATACATTGGTCTTTAAAAAGGCTAGTATTATATTGTGTGATAATTTCATTCTTTTTAATCTCTGATGTAACTGTGGCCTTTTCTAAAAGGCCACAGGGAATGGCTTTGTGTATACGTGCCTCTAAAGCGCTCATTGTCCAAGCACGGTAAGTGTATAAACCGATGGCATCTAATTGATCGCCAGGATGAAGATCTTTTTTTGCAACAGCACAAACTTCTGCTACTGGGTAATTAAGTGGTGTCATATCCGCTTTACCATAAAGCACTACACGTGCACAGGTAAGTGGAACTTCCATTGAAGTTAAGTGATATGGGCGATAAAAGGTAAAATATGGCCCTTCACCGATCTTTAAATCTTTCATACGTTCACGTAGACGTGGATGTGTTATCTCGGCAATTACAAAAACACCAGGCGATACTCCTTGACCTGTTGAATAATCTACAACGCCATACCTATCTAAAATACCACCATCTTCCTTTGGAATAAGTACTTTATTTAAATCTTCAAGTGATGCTTGTGGACCGTGCATCCCAGGGCAATCTGGAAGAAGGCCTGTAGCATTAGCAATAGCTGCCATTTCAACCATCGTTTTAGAACCATCAATAAATTCAACTAACATACGGACATTCATATTTCGTCGTAAAGCTTCTTCTTCATACAAATCCGGTATAGCATCAAAAATAAGTGGATTATTTTTTCCTTTACCAGCTGCAACAATCTTATGCCCAAGAGCTGAAACAAATTCGATAAGCTCCATACAAGAAGAAGGTTCGTCACCAGCACCAAGCGTATAAATTAAACCTCGTTTATCAGCTTCATATTTAAGATAAGCACCAACTGTAACATCTGCTTCAACATTCATCATAACAAGATGCTTATTATTCTCGAGTGCTTTAAGACCAACTTTAGCACCTGTTTCCGGATGACCTGTCGCATCAACAATAATATCAATTTGTTCATGACACAAAATAAGATCTAAATCGTCCGTAACAGCAATTATCTTTTTCTCAATAGCTTGAGTTAAAGCTGTAGCATTCTCAACTTCGCATACATGACCTTCTTCACCATATGCCAAAACAGCAGCATTAAAAACACGTAGCGGCGTTCGAGTAGAAACAGCCGCAATTGTTATACCATCCATATGCGCAACACTTGACAACAAATCTGTTCCCATTTCCCCACAACCAATAAGTCCAATACGAATGGGTTGATTATTTTCTGCACGCTGTTTCAAATCATGTGCTAAACCTGTCAATCTTACATTACTTGCCATTATTTTTTCCATCCGAAAAAATTATTTATTCACGAACACACTTATTTGTTTTTATAATTGATGCTCTAATCAATGGGTTTTATAAAAGCAAGGGAGAATATATAAAGCTTTTGTCAAATAAAATAGGAATGACATTATGCAACGAAAAATAGCGATCCAAGACATAAAAAATTTCATTGGAAAAGAAATTGGTTTATCACAATGGCGCATAGTTACACAGGATATGATTAATCAATTTGCATCTGCAACAGATGATCATCAATGGATCCACGTAGATGAAGAAAAAGCAAAAAAAACACCTTTCGGTGGTACTATTGCTCATGGTTTTCTAACATTATCGCTATTATCTACACTAGCCTATGAAGCACTGCCAAAATTAGAAGGTGCAACAATGGGAATTAATTATGGTTTTGATAAAATACGCTTCATAAGTCCTGTAAAAACAGGCGCACAAATACGCGCCCGTTTCATTTTAGATGATGCAAAAATTCGCCCCTCTGGTAGAATTGTTTTTCATTATAAAGCTACAATAGAAATCGATAAATTAAAAAACCCAGCTCTTGTAGCACATTGGCTTGTTATTGCCATGATTGAAGAAAAAGAAATAAACTTTTCAGTTTCTTAATACTTCGTTTTATCAAATTTCTGCGAAATTCGATTACCAAACCATTGAACAAAAATATTGAAAATAATCAAAAAAACAATAACTATTGTCATAATGGAAGTATTATAACGCTGATAACCATAACGGATCGCCATATCACCCAAACCTCCACCACCAAGATATCCAGCAAGTGAAGTAGCACTAATAAGAGAAATCACCATAACCGTAAAACCAGTAATTAAACTAGAAAGCGCTTCCGGAATAAGTACATATCTAACAATTTGAAAACGACTAGCTCCCATAGAACGAACAGCTTCAACCAAACTATATTCAACTGTTTTAAAAGATAATTCTGCTATACGAGCATAAAAAGGAATAGCCGAAATAGTAAGAACAAAAATTACAGAAAAAATTCCCACACCGCTTCCTACAACAATACGAGTAACAGGAAGAAGATAAAAAGCAAGAATTATAAAGGGAATAGCACGCACACTATCAATAATAATACTTAAAGGACGGTTGATAAGACGTGATGAAAAAAGACTCCCATGTGCAGTTGCATAAAGCAACAAACCAAGCGGAAGGCCCACAATAAGCGCCATAAAAGAAGCACTAATGGTCATAAATAATGTATCAAAAATGGCACCAGGGAGTTCACGAAAAAGAACATTAAACATAACCTAAAACCTCACAATATCGTCCTCTTTCCGTCAACCATCTGACTGCTTTTTCCAAAGCCACTTTATCTTGACTTGGGAAGCCTAAAAAAAGACGACCTATAATCTCACCCTGAACTGTATCAATGCCACCATGCAAAATACGTGCTCTTAACCCTACTTCATCTTCAATAAGACTTAAAAAAGGTTGCTGAGCAATTTCACCAGCAATGTTAATTTCAATAACGGCTTCTTGCCCCATTGGTTTAAGTTTTTGCGCCAATTCTTTAGGAAGTTGTGGCGTTACAAGTTTCAACATAGCAATAGTTGTATCTTCCTGCGGTGACGTGAAAATGTCTTTTACACATCCTTCCTCCACAATACGCCCTTGATTTAAAACAACAACACGATGTGCAATAGCGCGAACAACTTCCATTTCATGAGTAATAAGTACAATAGTTAAATTAAGACGGTTATTGATATCAGCAAGAAGCTCCAAAATAGACTGCGTTGTTTCAGGATCAAGCGCAGAAGTTGCTTCATCTGATAATAATATTTTAGGATTAGCCGCTAAAGAACGTGCAATTCCAACGCGCTGTTTTTGCCCCCCTGAAAGTTCTGCAGGATAATGATGCTCTTTTCCAGATAATCCAACCAATTCAATAAGCTCAAAAGTACGCTGATAACGTTGTTTTTTATTTACACCTGCTAATTTGAGAGGTAACGCAATATTATCAATAACTTTTTGTGAAGATAAAAGATTAAAATGTTGAAAAATCATCCCAATACGTTGACGATAAGGTGCCCATTGTGTTTCTGACAAATTTGAAACATTAACACCTTCAAAAAAGATACACCCTTCATCAATCTGTTCTAGCCCATTTAAACAGCGCATAAGTGTAGATTTTCCTGCACCACTACGCCCGATAATACCAAGAATTTCACCTGTATGAATATCAAGAGATAAATTATCGATTGCTGGAGTAGATGCAGCGCTAGAAAAATAGCGGCTAACATTTTTTAAAGAAATAAGAGCAGAGGTTTCCATTCGTAATTACCAAGATGTTTGAACAGCTGTACCAAAAACCTCTTTAAGTTTCGCACGTACAGGTTCGCTATTATAAGCAGCCACTAATTTTTTAACCCATGGCTCATCTTTATCAATAGTGCGCACAACAATGACATTATTGTAAGGATTATTTTCTACCTTTTCCCACACAATAACATCTTTTTGTAAGTCTAATCCACTAACCAAAGCCCAATTTGTATTTACAATCGCAATATCAAAATCGTTGATTGCTCGCCCTAGAATACCAGCATCTAACTCACGAATCTTTAAATTTTTAGGATTTTCAATAATATCAAACGGAGATGAAAGAACATTCTGAGAATCTTTTAACTTAATAAGACCTAAAGAGTTTAAAAGAAGCAAAGCTCTCCCACCATTTGATGGATCGTTAGGGATACCAACATTTGCTCCATCACGTAAGTCTTTTATATCTTTAATTTTACGTGAATAAATACCAATTGGGGCGATAAATGTATAGCCAGCGATCGAAAGTTTATAACCACGCTGCATAATTTGATTATTTAAATAAGGTGTATGTTGAAAAGCATTTGCATCAATATCTCCCGCATTAACAGCATCATTGGGCAAAGCGTAATCAGAAAAATAAACGAGTTCAACATCCAGACCAGCTTTTTTAGCTTGCTCAATAGCAACCTTCCAAACAGTTGCTTCTTCCCCTTCCATAACACTAAGTTTAATTTTTGACTTATCTGCTGTCATAGCAAAAGGAACATGTAAAAAAAATGTGGAAAGAAAAAGAGATATTCCTATTACAATATACCAAGACAATTTATTCAATGTCATATGTGTTTATCTTTCTTCTATTTTTCAAGATTCTTTAAAGGAAAAATCTAATACACTCAATATTTTTGGGAAGAAAATTGAAAGAGTATAAAAGCTTAATAAAATATTCAATCATTTTTATTGAAAAGATAAGTTATTTTTTGCCATAAACACTTGTTATTCTAATAAATATGTTTTCAAGCATTTCAATTTCAAATTTAATCAAAATACTCTACTAATTATTTTTTAAATCCACTTTACAGCATACAGAAATTTTTTTGCTTTATATTACTGTTTTTATTTAAGCTGCTGCTTTAGGTTTGATCAAGCCATCAGAGACAAGCAATTCAGCAATTTGAATTGCGTTCAGCGCTGCTCCTTTTCTCAAATTATCAGCAACAACCCAAAAAGTTAAACCATTTTCAACAGTAATATCTTCACGAACGCGACTAATAAAAACATCATTTTCACCGGTGCATTCATAAGGTGTGATATAACCACCATCTTCACATTTATCGATAAGTTGGCAACTTGGTGCATCACGTAAAATGGTTCGCGCTTCATTAGCGCTCAACGGTTTTTCAAACTCAATATTAACAGCTTCAGCATGACTGATAAAGACAGGAACTCGAACAGCAGTAGCTGTTAATTTGATCCTTGGGTCAAGAATCTTTTTTGTCTCAACCATTACTTTCCATTCCTCTTTAGTATAACCATCTTCCATAAACACATCTATGTGGGGAATGATATTAAAAGCAATACGTTTGGTGAATTTTTTTGATGAAATTGGATCAGCAACAAAAACCGCTCTTGATTGCTCAAACAATTCATCCATCCCCGCTTTACCAGCTCCAGAAACTGATTGATAGGTGGAAACAACAACGCGCTTGATAATTGCAGCATCATGGAGAGGTTTTAAAGCTACAACAAGTTGAATTGTTGAACAATTAGGATTAGCAATAATATTGTGTTTAGAAAAACTACCTATAGCTTGTGCATTAACTTCAGGTACAATTAAAGGAATATCAGGATTATAACGCCAAGTAGACGAATTATCGATTACCACACAACCAGCTGCGCCAATTTTGGGGGCGTATTCTTTAGAAACATTTCCTCCAGCAGACATAAGGCATAAATCTGTATCAGAAAAATCATACGTATCAAGTGCTTTTACTTTTAAAGTTTTATCGCCATAAGAAACACTTTGCCCTAATGAACGGCGTGAAGCTAAAGGAATTATTTGACTTGCAGGAAAACCTCGTTCTTCCAAAATTGTTAACATTTCACGACCAACGTTCCCGGTTGCACCGACAACTGCAACTTTAAAATTCATTTTTCTACACTCCTATTCTTTTCCACTGTACAAAACTAACACATCATCAACCTTTTTTCTTCATATTGTAACTAGGAAAAGATAAGTTAAGTTAAGAGGCATAAAATAATCTTTGCGTTGTTTTTAAGCCCAATTCAGTGCTACACAGTGATTTAATTGATCAGCTACGTATATATTTATAGTGATCATAACACTATAGCGGCTTCACTTTATCATGTGCTGTTTTTTTTAATTTTTGAAAATAAAAAATCTTGAATGTTATATATCAAACTATACAAATACCCTTCTTGACGAGACCTCAATTTATTGAGTTCCTTATTTTTTGTCAATTGTTGTACTTTAAGACTTTTGAATAATGACTTTACGTTAGCGGTATTATTCATTATACTAATAATTTTTTCATTTAACTATTCAAATATGAAGCTATATATAGATTATTTTCAAGATTTTTTGCATCTGTTTGGAATTTTCCAGTTATTTATGTTGGTAGTCAGAAAAAACAATCAAAAGCTTTATTTTAACTTAGTGCACAAAGTTAGCTCATTTTCAATCATAAACACCAGACTTAATTCTCACATTTTTGTATAATAATGTGTAATGGAGAAAAAATATAATCTTACTTTTACAAAAATGCTCTTTTATAAAAAAGCGTATAAAAATTGATTAAGAAAAAATCTTTACAGATGTCAAATTGATCTGCAAATTACTTTTCAAGAAGAAATAAAAAAGTATTTATTTTTCATCTGATTGTAGAGAACGAGCTTCTGAAGCAAGCATAATAGGAACACCATCACGAATAGGATAAGCCAACTTCGCTTTAAGTGAAATTAATTCTTGTGTTTTTCGGTTTAAGGAAAGTGTCCCTCTCGTAATTGGACAAACAAGCAATTCAAGCATTTTGGGATCAGTAATCACTTTTTTCATATTTTCAGATCCATTAATTTAAACAATGATATATTCTCTTTTTGTTTCATAAGTAAAAGCTCAGTTAAAGTAAGAAGAATTTAGATACGGTTTGTAATATCTGGCGCTTCCAACTATAAAATTTAAAAGATATAAAAAAAGCACACTGCTTTATAGATAATATTTATAACACTTAAGTTTTAGATAAAGCTTTGTAACTTATCTCAATCCCACTATTTAATATTATTAAGCTTTATCATTATGATTGGATTATTGCTAAACGGTATAATGTTTCTTCAAAGTTTTTAATTGTTTTTTTTTAATAGTCCTCGTACTTCTTTGTGTTGTATTTTAACTAAGCAATTATAAAAAAGAATCTATATAATTTCAAAGTCTTTAAAACAGCTCATGTATATCAAAAAACTTAAAATTTAGGGAATACTAATCAATTTGCTAATGACAGTGTGAAAAAGATAGAATATATATAAAGATATGTCAGAAAGAGCATTATTATTACTTTCATTCTTGTGTGTAAGAAAGCAAAACTCAAATTTTCATATTTGTTACCAAAAGGGGAAATGGTCTATAATTTTAAAAAACTATAAGGGCCATAAAAAGCTTATTTAAAAAGCGGCTAAGTCCAATGCCAGAAATTTAAACATTTTTAGCAAATCCCTTAAAATTACGGCAAACAAGAATAGAAGTTACTATATCACATAGTGATGGTGCGACTTTGGAGAAATTATGAATACACTATCGCAAAAACCTGAAATGCCTTCTTTGAAAAATCTTCCCTTGCATGAAGTGCACAAAAAAGCAGGGGCAAAATTTGGTCCTTTTGCTGGTTGGATGATGCCTTTAACTTATCCTCTAGGAGTTTTAAAAGAACATCTCCACACTCGCGCTCATGCCGGCCTTTTTGATATTTCTCATATGAAATTGATTGTTGTTGAAGGGCCACAAGCAGCTGAATTTTTATCCTACGCTCTTCCTGTAAATGCTGCACTTTTAAAAGAACGCCAATCACGGTATAACTATTTACTTAATGAACAGGCTGGTATTCTTGATGATCTTATTCTCACTCGTTTAGGAAGTCACCGTTTTATACTGGTCGTTAACGCAGGTAATGCACAAGCTGATCTTGCTGAACTTAAAAAACGTGCTACTAACTTTAGTTGTCAGGTAACTGCACTGGAAAGAGTACTTCTTGCTCTTCAAGGTCCACAAGCCGCATCTGTTATGGTTGATACAGGTTTACCTGGTAATGAATTATTATTTATGCAAGGGTTTGAACCACAGCAAGATTGGTTCATAACACGTTCTGGCTATACAGGAGAAGATGGTTTTGAAATTGCGTTACCAAAAGATCAAGCCCACGAATTAGCGGAGAAATTGCTTAATGATCACCGTGTTGAATGGATTGGTCTTGCAGCACGCGATAGTCTTCGGTTGGAAGCTGGGCTGTGTTTACATGGTAACGATATTACATCTGACATCAATCCTATTGAAGCTGCATTGACGTGGGCTGTTTCCAAAAATGTTCGCGAAAAAGCCAAGTTTTATGGAGCAAAAGCTTTTCTTGAAGCATATGAAAAGGGGCCATCACGCTGTCGTGTTGGTCTAAAACCGCAAACTCGTCAACCTGTACGCGCTGGTGCAGTTCTTCTTGATGATAAAGGTAATCAGATTGGAGTAGTAACATCGGGGAGTTTTGGTCCTTCTTTTAACGGTCCAGTAGCGATGGGCTATGTCTCTGTTGATTGGAAGGATGAAGGAACAGAAGTATTTACTGAATTGCGTGGTAAAAAGATTACATTGTCTGTTCACTTGCTCCCTTTTATTAAGCAACGTTATTTTAAAGGGTAATATTCTATGTCTAAGATTTATTTTACACAAGATCATGAATGGCTCAGCATTGAAGGGAAAGTAGCCACTATTGGAATCACGCATTATGCTCAAGAGCAGTTAGGTGATTTGGTTTTTGTTGATTTGCCACAAAGTGGAACACAGCTTTCCAAAGGAGATTCTGCTGCTGTTGTAGAATCGGTTAAAGCAGCTTCAGATGTTTATGCACCTATCGATGGTGAGGTTATCGAAATTAATGAGGCATTGGCAGATGATCCTGCGCTGGTAAATCAAAAAGCTGAAGAAGAAGGTTGGTTATGGAAAATGACGCTACAAGATGAAACACAACTTGATGAGTTGCTGGACGAAAATGCTTATAAAGCGTTGATTGGATAAGTATTATGCAAGAACGTTGTTTTTTTTCTCGGCATATCGGAATTCGACCTGATGAAATACAGGAAATGCTAAATATTTTAGAACTTGATTCAGTTGAAACATTGATCTCTCAAGCTATACCTCGCTCTATTCATTTAGAGCATCCGCTTGATTTACCGCAAGCGGCAAGTGAAAAGCAGGCTTTAGAAGAATTGTTTAAGATGATGGGGCGCAATCGTTTGCGCAAAAATTTCATTGGTCAAGGTTATTATGGAACGTGTGTGCCATCTGTTATTTTACGCAATCTTTTTGAAAATCCAGCTTGGTATACTGCTTATACACCTTATCAAGCAGAGATTAGCCAAGGTCGCTTAGAGTTATTATTTTATTTTCAAACATTGGTTAGCGAATTGACAGGTTTGCCTGTTGCTGCTGCTTCGCTTTTGGATGAAGCAACAGCCTTAGCTGAAGCTAATGCAGTGGCTTTCCGCTTTGCACGTGAAAAAAAGACAAAAATTTCGATTCAAAATTTATTACATTCTCAGACTTTGAATGTCATTCAAACACGCGCTGAAACACAGGGTATTCACATCAACACGCATGGTGAAATTTGTGCAGATACAGCAGCTATTGTTTTGTCATGGCCAGACACAAAAGGTTGCTTTAATGATTACAGTGAGGTCATTAAAGAAGCAAAAGCAAAAGGAGCGCTGGTAATTGTTGTTGCTGATCCTTTGGCACTTACTATTATGGAGCCGCCAGCAAAGTGGGGTGCAGATATTGTTGTTGGCTCTATGCAACGTTATGGTGTTCCAATGGGGTTTGGTGGTCCTCATGCGGGCTATCTTGCAGTGAGTTCTGCTTTAACACGTTTGATTCCAGGGCGTATTGTTGGTCAATCAGTCGATACAAAAGGCCGTACTGCTTTTCGCTTGGCATTGCAGACTCGTGAACAACATATTCGGCGTGATAAAGCTACATCAAATATATGTACAGCGCAGGCTTTATTGGCTAATATGGCTGTGGCTTATGCTGTTTGGCATGGACCACAAGGTTTACAAGCAATTGCTAAGAGGATTCACCACTTAACATGCCGTTTTGTTAATGGTTTAGAGGCAGCAGGTATACGTTGTGAAAATCAACACTTTTTTGATTGTGTCAGCATTTTTGTTAAGGGAAAAGCTCAAGAAATTACGGCTCAAGCAAAAACGAATGGGTATCTTATTCGTGTTCTTGACAATGATAGGGTTGCAATCAATTTTGATGAATTATCAACAGAGGAAGATGCTTGTACTTTAGCACAGCTTTTTGGCGCACAACTAGCAGACCAATCTGATTCAAAGCTTTTGGGTAAAGAGCGTGATGCTACTTTTCTTTCACAACCATTTTTTCGTGCGATTCATTCAGAAACAGATATGATGCGCTTTTTGCGCCGCTTATCAGATAAAGATTTAGCGCTGGATCGAGCGATGATTCCACTTGGTTCTTGTACAATGAAGCTTAACGCAGCGGCTGAGTTAATACCTGTAAGCTGGTCTGTAGTCGCTAATATACACCCTTTTGCTCCTCAAGGAGACGAAGAGGGTTATCAAGAAATAATCAGTCAGCTAAATGCGTGGTTGTGTGAAATTACAGGGTTTTCTCAAGTTTCTTTTCAGCCAAACTCTGGTGCTCAGGGTGAATATGCTGGGCTTTTGGCTATTCGTCGATATCATCAATCTCGTGGCGATCACCAACGTAATGTTTGTCTTGTTCCTGCATCTGCACATGGTACCAATCCAGCTTCAGCCCATATGGCTGGTATGAAAGTTGTTGTGGTTCAATGTTTAAATGATGGCGATGTCGATATTAATGATCTTAGAACTAAAGCACAATTGCATAAAGATTGTTTGGCAGCTTTGATGATCACTTATCCTTCAACGCATGGCGTTTATGAAGAAAGCATTAAGGACATTTGTGCTATTATTCATGAAAATGGTGGACAAGTTTATTTTGATGGAGCTAATTTAAATGCGCTTGTAGGTCTTGCACGTCCGGCAGATATGGGAGCCGATGTTTGTCATATGAATCTTCATAAAACATTTGCAATTCCTCATGGAGGTGGTGGTCCGGGTGTTGGACCGATTGGTGTAAAAGAGCATTTAAAACCATTTTTGCCTGGTCATGAACAACATAAGACAACACATGCAGTTTCTGCAGCTCCTTATGGAAGCGCTTCTATTCTTGTTATTACGTGGATGTATATTCGGATGATGGGAGCAGATGGTTTAAAATATGCAACGCAAACGGCAATATTAAATGCCAATTATATTGCTGCACGTCTTTCAAAGACTTATTCTATTCTTTATCGGGGCAAGCATGGGCGTGTTGCCCATGAATGTATTGTGGATACACGTTTGTTGAAAGAAGAATATGGGGTTAGTGTCGATGATATTGCAAAGCGTTTAATAGACTATGGATTTCACGCACCGACTATGTCATTTCCAGTTCCTGGAACTTTGATGATTGAACCAACAGAATCAGAGCCAAAAGCAGAGATTGATCGTTTTTGTGATGCTTTATTATCTATTGCTGAAGAAGCTAAAAAAATTGGTGAAGGGGTTTGGCCAAAGGAAGATAATCCACTAGTAAATGCACCGCATACGTTGGCAGATACTTTGGATGATCATTGGAAGAGGGCTTATTCGCGGAAAGAGGCTGCTTTTCCTAATCACCATGTTGATCCAGCTAGTAAATACTGGCCACCTGTTTCACGCATTGATAATGTTGCTGGCGATCGAGCATTAATCTGTTCTTGCCCGCCAGTAGTAGCGTATTAAATATCATAGAAGTCTACTTATTTTGTGGGTTTCTAGAATTATTTATTAACAGTAAGTGCTATCAAATTTTGTTTTGTCAAAATTAGTTTTTCACTTATGTTATTACTGATGAATTAGCTATTTTTTTCTTTTTAAGATATAAATATTTGAAAATTCTTATAAATTAAGTTGAAATTTTAATGCTAATTCTATTGGATAAAAAAAGAGCAAGAAGAATTCAACAACAAATTAGGTTCTCTCTATTCGTTTAGTAAGTATTTTGATGCTGAAAAGCTGGTTAGCTTTCTTATGAATTAGCTAAATTTGATTTTATAGAGATAAAGGGGAAGTATATCCTTATAGCTCTTGAAGGAGCTATGTTCGGGTTACACTAGTAGCACTGTTTTTTCTAAAATGATATTTTCATAAATTAATTTTATTGATAACTTTTCGATGGCTTAAATATAAATGCGCTTACAACGAGCACCAAGAGAAGAAAGAATTTCGTGAGGAACAGTATTTGCATCTATAGAAATATCTTCAATTTTTTGATGCTCTCCAATGAGTTCTACCCAGTCACCTCTTTTAGGTTTGTCGTGTTCAATGTTGGTTGCATCAACAATTATAGAATCCATAGAGATTCGTCCAACGATGGGAAGTTTGTATCCTTTGAAATAAACAGAGCCTTTGTTAGAAAGATTGCGTAACCATCCATCAGCATAGCCAATAGAAATGGTTGTAAGAATACTTGGTCGGTGGGTAATAAAGCTTCCTCCATAGCCTATTGGTGTACCTTCTTCAACACAGCGACTTTGAATAACTTGAGCTTTAAGTTTTAAAACAGGTTTGATAGGTATTGTATGTTTTCCATGGGAATTAATGCCATAAAGTGCAATACCTGGACGAACAAGGTCAAAATAAAAATCTGGACCAAGGAAAATTCCTCCAGAATTAGCAAGCGAAACTTTACACGCAGGTAATTGTGCAAGTATTTTTTTTATGGTGGTTAGTTGTGTGTAATTAGATGAATGCGTGCAATCATCTCCATTGGCAAGGTGACTTATAATATATTTTATATCTGCTATTTCGAACAGGGTAGGGTGCTTAATAAGTTGTTGTAATTCTTTTTGATCAAGACCTAACCGATTCATATTGGTATCAATTTGAACGATTGCTGGGAATCTTGTGCTCTTTTCTTGACAAAGCATTTGCCAATTTTCAATTTCATGCCAAGAATTAAGAACAGGGACAATACCCGCTTGCGCTACAAATTCTTCTGAAGTAGGTGGAAGCCCACTGAGAAGGGCAAGGGTAACATTAGGTGGTAAAATGGCTTTTAATTGAAGTGCTTCTTTAATTTGGGCAACAAAGAAAGTACGACAACCAGCTTGATAAAGCGCGGGAGCAACTTTTTCAACACCTATCCCGTAAGCGTTGGCTTTTACGACAGCTGAACATTCTGTAGGAGCAACATGCTGAGCTAAAGCTGTGTAATTAGCAACAATGGCACTAATATCAATAATTGCGACAGCTGTATAAGGGAACAATGTTTTTGTGTCATAATCAATAGATGTATTCATTGTAAAATCTTAGCTGTGTCAATAATAAACACAAGGTCTTTTTGAGTTGTTGCTTGTATAAACTCGGGCAAAAAATTCAACTGTTGTTTTTATTTTTGAAGTCATATCGGATTATATATAATAAAAACAATCTTTTGAAATAAAATGTTTGGCGTTAATATGATCAAGAGAAATATTATTTTCAATTTGTATTATGAGGTTATGTCAATAATTAATGCAAGCAAGCTATTTTTTGCTTAAATGCATATTTTGAAAAACAAAAAATATTTCCTATAATTGTATGAACCTGTAGAAAGAGCAGAAAGCATTCTCAAGTATTATAAAGTATATGTATTGTTTATGGAAAATATTTTAATTGCTTTTAAAAGAAGAAATGAAAAGTTTTATTTTAAGGTTTAAAGTTGCCAATTTCCAAAATAAATTTTGGCAACAAGTTATGCTTGTTGTTGGTGGTGTGTTGACGCTAGCGATATGATGTAATTGAAATGATTTACTATAAGAGTTATCTGGTATGTTAGATATCTGTTTCAGATGTTTCTATTTGATTGGGTTAAGTTCTAGAAGTTTTAAAAGAGATATTGGCAGATGGCTGGCAACTATTATATCATTTGCAAAATTTGAGATTTAATATTCAATAAGGATATAAGGAACGATTTTATGAGTGTATGTACCACCAATGTTCAATCAAACATCAGTAGTGTTGCATCAAACTTTCCTATTCCTGATAATGTATTTGCGCTTACCGTTCAGGAGGTTTGCCATTATACGGCTCATTTGTTTAAATTTCGTCTCAACCGGCCAGAAACTTTTCGCTTTCGTTCAGGCGAATTTGTTATGATTGGCTTACCGAATGCAGAAAAGCCAATTTATCGTGCTTATTCAATTGCCAGTCCATTTTGGGATGAACAGCTGGAATTTTTTTCTATCAAAGTTCCAGGAGGACCATTGACCGAACATCTTCAAAAAATCAAAATTGGTGATACGGTTTTAATGCGTAAAAAGTCTACAGGAACATTGGTTCTTGATGCTCTTATTCCTGGAAAACGCCTTTATCTCCTTTCAACAGGCACAGGTGTTGCTCCTTTTGCAAGTCTTATTCGTGATCCTGAAACTTATGAGAAATTTTCTCAAGTTGTGCTTGTTCAAACAACACGTGAAAAAAATGAATTGACGTATGCAAAAGATCTTGTTGCATCTTTATATCAAGATCCCCTGATTGGTGAATATGCACAGCAGTTAAAATTTTATCCTATGACTACTCGTGAACCTTCAGAGTATATGGGGCGCATTACTAATGTAATGAAGAATGGTGCTTTTTTTGAAATGGCTGGTTTACCTAAAATTAATTCTGATGAAGATCGTGTAATGATTTGTGGTTCAATGGCAATGCTGAAGGATTGTGCAGCAATGTGTGAATCTTTCGGGCTTATTGAGGGGGCAAATAATGCGCCGGCCACTTATGTTGTGGAACGTGCTTTTGTAGGGTAGAAAAACAATTATATTACTACGTGTTATGAACACAGAATTTTGCAAATTATATAGGCAACAATATGAGCCTATTTAAGGATAAAAGGCGAAAAGCATTCTATTTTGGATACAAGGTAATTTTTCTCCAATAAAATAATATAATGAGTATAGTTTAATTTAAGCACAATATATAAAGAGTAAAATATGTAAAAGTAATATGAATAGGTCTTGAAATTGAATGAAACGCGGGTTATTGCAAGAATATGGAAAAGAATTTTAAAGTTGCTGCTCTTTATTGTTTTGCAGATTTAAAACATTATCATCAATTACAGAAACCTTTACTGGATTTATGCCAGGCAAATGGCATAAAGGGTACCTTGCTTTTAGCAAAAGAGGGTATTAATGGGACAGTTGCTGGTTCTTGTATTGCAATTGAGACACTGGTCCGTTTTATTACTGAGCAGCCTGCTTTGAAAGAGCCAGAACTTAAATATTCATGGGCCTCAAAAATGCCTTTTCATCGTATGAAAGTACGATTGAAAAAAGAAATTGTTACAATGGGGGTAGAGGGTGTTAATCCATTAGAAATTGTCGGCACTTATGTAGAGCCTGAAGATTGGAATGGCCTGATACAAGATAAAGAGACGATTTTAATTGATACACGCAATGATTATGAATATGCATTGGGTAGTTTTCAAGGAGCAATTGATCCTCGTATTAAAACGTTTCGTGAATTTCCTGAATGGATAACTAAGCATGAAGGTGATTTAAAAAAGAAAAAGAAAATCGCCATGTTTTGCACAGGTGGTATACGGTGTGAAAAGTCAACAGCTTATGTACGTGGACTTGGTTATGACCAAGTTTACCACTTAAAAGGCGGTATTTTACGCTATTTAGAAACAATACCAAAAGAAAAAAGTTTGTGGTGGGGTGAATGCTTTGTTTTTGATGAACGAGTTTCTGTGAGTCACGGCCTTGAAGAGTGTGGACGCGAATTGTGCCGTGCTTGTCGCTATCCTCTTAATGCTGAAAGCAAGTTGTCACCTCATTATGAAGAAGGTGTGTCGTGTGATACTTGCTATAATACACGCAGCGAAGCTGATAGGCAGCGTTTTCGAGAACGTCATAGACAGTTCCAGTTATCAAAATCACGTGCAATGTATTCTCATCAAGAGTAATAGTGATTGCTGTTTTAATATTTAAGATTTTTGTTTTTTCTTTTATTTTAAAGGAAAGGGCACTTTTAATATAGGCATTGGTTAGCCTATTTTTGTGCGTTTAATAAAGTGGTATATAAGCTGGTTTACGTTTTTGAATAAAGTGCATTTTTATCACTCATTTTTTTACCTGAAGATTAAAAAAATGATTGAAATAAATAAAAATTAGTCTTATACGCGACATTGCCCAAAGTCGCACGTGCCTGTGGGTGTCCACTGGTTCTCAAATGGTGAGATTAACCGGTACGGTACCTGGAACTAACCGCTCCAGTCATTCTTACGGCCAATCGAAAGAATGAGGACATCTTGAAGCAACGACGGTGCGGGCCTTTCTGGTGTCTTCCGGCTATTTAAAAATGCTGGGATAACTATAGAGGCACACCTCATTGCCTTCAGTGCGGAAGTTTTTGTGCAACTCCAATCAAAAAGGCAGACAAAGTGGAACAATGCGGTTTTCGCGCTGTTTCTTCATTGCATACAATGCTGATTTATCCTGATTATTTGAATAATCGGGATAGAAATGGTGGTTTGTGTGTATTTTGTCCTTTGGTTTAAAATAGGGAGGCTTTTGTCTTCCTTAAGGAGAATTGCAAATGACAACGCAACGTATTCGCGATTTTCTTTCAACACATCGCCCAAAAGGTCCATGCTTGATTGTTGACCTTGATGTTGTCCGTGAGAATTATTTAAATTTTGAAAAAGCTCTTCCTCAATCGCGTATTTTTTATGCGATTAAAGCAAATCCAGCACCTGAAATTTTAAGCTTGCTTGCTTCTTTGGGATCATCTTTTGATGCTGCTTCTATAGCAGAAATTGAAATGGCTTTAGAGGCAGGAGCAACAGCTGAGCGTATTTCTTTTGGAAATACTATTAAAAAAGAGTGTGATATTGCTTATGCACATACTCTTGGCATTTCGCTTTATGCGGTTGATTGCGTTGAAGAAGTAGAAAAAATTGCTCGTGCTGCACCAGGAGCTCGCATTTTTTGCCGAATTCTTACCAATGGTGAAGGGGCAGAATGGCCATTATCGCGCAAGTTTGGTTGTGTTCCTGATATGGCGGTTGATGTGCTGCGCCGGGCACACCAATTAGGTTTGCAGGCATATGGTGTGTCTTTTCATGTGGGATCTCAGCAGACACATTTAAACGCTTGGGATCATGCTTTATCGGATGTAGCTTTAGTTTTTGAGCGTTTGGAGAAAGAAGGTATTCAGTTGAAATTAGTTAATATGGGGGGAGGTTTTCCAACACGTTATTTGAAAGAGGTTCCTACAGCTCAGGTTTATGGTATAGCGATTTTTGATTCATTAAAAAAATATTTTGGTAATCGTATTCCTGAGACGATTATTGAACCAGGGCGTGCGATAGTTGGCAATGCTGGTGTTATTCGTACAGAGGTTGTGTTAATATCCAAAAAGGCAGATGGTGATAATATTCGCTGGGTTTATCTTGATGTAGGAAAATTTAATGGTCTTGCCGAAACTATGGGTGAGGCTATTCGCTATCCTATTGAAACAATTCATGATGACAAAGCAATGGAACCTTGTATTTTAGCGGGTCCAACGTGCGATTCAGCAGATGTCATGTATGAAAAAACACCGTATCTTCTTCCTTTATCTCTAACCATTGGAGATGAATTGTTAATTCACGGAACTGGTGCTTATACAGCGACTTATGCATCTGTTGCATTTAATGGTTTTGAGCCTTTACGCTCCTATATAATCTAAGCTTTTTATAAATATAGTATTTTTATAAAGCACACGATTGAAATGACAAAGGAATAAAGACCACGCTACTTAATAATCAGAACACAAAGTGCTTTTCATCTTTACAAGGTAAATTAGTGGTTTGGAGAGATATTAGTAGATAGCGGTGTTTTTTTGAGGAAGATGGTAAAAAAGGTTAAGATACTAAAAAGAATAGTCATTATAAAAAAGATATCACTAAAAGCCATGATTTGTGCTTGTGTGAAAACCATATTAAAAAGTTGGAGTAAAGAAAGACTGTGGGGATCAAAAGTAGCAGAGCTAAATTGCATGGTGAGATTTGAAAGCATTTCTGTTGCTTGAATATTTCCATGTTGGATAGTTTCAGCTGTTCGCCCGTAATGAAGGTTAGTACGTTGTGTCATAAGAGTGCTGATAATAGCAAGCCCCACTGCACCACCAAGATTTCGTGTTAAATTAAAAAGGCCAGAGGCATTTTTCATCCGTTCTGGTGGTAATGATCCAAAGGCAATATTATTAATAGGAACCATGCACAACATAACTGAAATGCCGCGAAAAATTTGTGGCCAAAAGAGTTCCCAAAAATCCCAATCGTCTGTAATGGAGGTAGTCAACCAAGTTCCCCAAGCAAAACTTGCAAATCCTATAGCTATCATAAGACGTGCGTCCATTCGTGCAGAAAGGAATCCTGCAAGAGGAGCAGTAAAAAACATAACTAGCCCCGAAACAAAAACTGCTTTTCCAATCATAAGGGCATCATAGTGACGGATTTGGCTTAAATAGACGGGATAAAGATAGGTAAGACCATAAAGACCTATTCCAAGCATAAAAGAAAACATCGATGCGATCGAAAAATTGCGATTAGAAAAAGCAGTGAGATCAACAATTGGTTCTTTTACAGTAAAGGCACGCCAAAAAAATATGCCAGCAGATAAGAGCATAATAATAAAAAAATTAAAGATCAAATTATTATTAAACCAATCATGACGTGCACCTTCTTCTAAAACATATTCTAAAGATCCTAAGAAGACTGCCATAGAAATAAGGCCCCACCAGTCAAATTTAGAAAGTAAAGATAGATCAGCTTTGTCAAAATCAATTAATTTCCAAGCTATAATTGAGATGATAATTCCAAAAGGCACATTAATAAGAAAAAGCCAATGCCACGATAAGGTATGACTGAGATAACCTCCCACTGTTGGGCCAATGGTTGGTGCTAGTGTTGCTACTAGCCCAACAATAGGTGAAATAATTGGGCGTTTAGAAGGAGGAAAAATTGTATAAGAAGCGACAAAAACACTGGGAATAATACCTCCACCAATAAAGCCTTGGAGTACTCGATAGAATATCATTTGTTCAATGGATGTTGCTGTGGCACAAAGAATA
>NZ_CM001844.1:970041-1190041 GCF_000384965.1 Bartonella bovis 91-4 | reverse complement strand
ATGTAATGTGTCGCTAAGGTATGCTCAAAGTCTTAGCTTTATGATTGGTGTTTAACCGCGCCATTGAATATATCTCGAGAAACTGGTCTTTCTGCTGATATTTTTGTTTATTGAAAACACGATAAAGAGTGTTACAAAAACAGTGTCACAAATAAACACAGTGGTACGAAGTGAGCATATATATATGAGTATATATAAATGGGCATGAGTACAAAATGGACACGGGGTATACCGTAGTGCAAAGTGAAAGTGAATAAGTGGCATAAAATAAACTACACAATAAACAGTAAATGAATATTGGCAATGAGAACGATCAAGTGTCTTAAGGGCATTTGGTGGATGCCTTGGCATGCACAGGCGATGAAGGACGTGATACGCTGCGATAAGCTACGGGGAGGTGCGAATACCCTTTGATCCGTAGATTTCCGAATGGGGCAACCCACCTTTGATAGCGAAAAACATTAAGCTGTTTTGAAAAAAACAGTTTAGGTTTCTCGTTATCAGTAAAAAGGTATCTTCACCTGAATATATAGGGTGTAAGAAGCGAACGCAGGGAACTGAAACATCTAAGTACCTGTAGGAAAGGACATCAAACGAGACTCCGTTAGTAGTGGCGAGCGAAAGCGGACCAGGCCAGTGGCTTAAGTTTTAGAAAAGTAGAATCGACTGGAAAGTCGAACCAAAGAGGGTGATAGTCCCGTATACGTAAATCTGACTTAAGTCCTTGAGTAGGGCGGGACACGTGAAATCCTGTCTGAACATGGGTCGACCACGATCCAAGCCTAAGTACTCGTGCATGACCGATAGCGAACCAGTACCGTGAGGGAAAGGTGAAAAGTACCCCGACAAGGGGAGTGAAAAAGTACCTGAAACCGGATGCCTACAAACAGTCGGAGCCCAAGATACGTTCTGGGTGACGGCGTACCTTTTGTATAATGGGTCAGCGACTTAGTCTAACGAGCAAGCTTAAGCCGATAGGTGTAGGCGTAGCGAAAGCGAGTCTGAATAGGGCGTTCAGTTCGTTGGATTAGACCCGAAACCGAGTGATCTAGCCATGAGCAGGCTGAAGGTAAGGTAACACTTACTGGAGGGCCGAACCCGTATCTGTTGCAATAGATTGGGATGACTTGTGGCTAGGGGTGAAAGGCCAATCAAACTCGGAAATAGCTGGTTCTCCGCGAAATCTATTTAGGTAGAGCGTTAGTGTAATTCTCCAGGGGGTAGAGCACTGGATGGGCTAGGGGTCCTCACCGGATTACCAAACCTAACCAAACTCCGAATACCTGGAAGAACTCACTGGCAGACACACGGCGGGTGCTAACGTCCGTCGTGGAAAGGGCAACAACCCTAACCACCATCTAAGGTCCCTAAGTTATGGCTAAGTGGGAAAGGATGTGAGGATCCCAAAACAACCAGGATGTTGGCTTAGAAGCAGCCATCATTTAAAGAAAGCGTAACAGCTCACTGGTCTAAATAAGGGTCTTTGCGCCGAAAATGTAACGGGGCTAAAGCCATACACCGAAGCTGTGGATTTACTCTTATGAGTAAGTGGTAGCGGAGCGTTCCGTAAGCCTGTGAAGGGAGACTCGTGAGAGCTCCTGGAGGTATCGGAAGTGAGAATGCTGACATGAGTAACGATAAAGGGAGTGAGAGACTCCCTCGCCGAAAGTCCAAGGGTTCCTGCTTAAAGTTAATCTGAGCAGGGTGAGTCGGCCCCTAAGGCGAGGCCGAAAGGCGTAGTCGATGGGAACCACGTTAATATTCGTGGACCTGTGGGAAGTGACGGATTGCATATATTGTAAGGTCTTATTGGATTGATCTTGCAGTGAAGCAGTCCCAGGAAATAGCTCCCACGTATAGACCGTACCCGAAACCGACACAGGTGGACAGGTAGAGAATACCAAGGCGCTTGAGAGAACTACGTTGAAGGAACTCGGCAAATTGCACGCGTAACTTCGGAAGAAGCGTGACCCTTTTGCGGGCAACCGTTAAAGGGTGGCACAGACCAGGGGGTAGCGACTGTTTACCAAAAACACAGGGCTCTGCGAAGTCGCAAGACGATGTATAGGGTCTGACGCCTGCCCGGTGCTGGAAGGTTAAGAGGAGATGTGCAAGCATCAAATTGAAGCCCCAGTAAACGGCGGCCGTAACTATAACGGTCCTAAGGTAGCGAAATTCCTTGTCGGGTAAGTTCCGACCTGCACGAATGGCGTAACGACTTCCCCGCTGTCTCCAACGTAGACTCAGTGAAATTGAATTCCCCGTGAAGATGCGGGGTTCCTGCGGTTAGACGGAAAGACCCCGTGCACCTTTACTATAGCTTTACACTGGCATTTGTGTCTATCTGTGTAGGATAGGTGGTAGACTTTGAAGCAAGGGCGTCAGCTCTTGTGGAGTCACCCTTGAAATACCACCCTTATCGATATGGATGTCTAACTGCAGTCCGTTATCCGGATTCAAGACAGTGTATGGTGGGTAGTTTGACTGGGGCGGTCGCCTCCTAAAGAGTAACGGAGGCGCGCGAAGGTAGGCTCAGAACGGTCGGAAATCGTTCGTTGAGTGCAATGGCATAAGCCTGCCTGACTGTGAGACTGACAAGTCGAACAGAGTCGAAAGACGGTCATAGTGATCCGGTGGTCCCGTGTGGAAGGGCCATCGCTCAACGGATAAAAGGTACGCCGGGGATAACAGGCTGATGACCCCCAAGAGTTCATATCGACGGGGTTGTTTGGCACCTCGATGTCGACTCATCGCATCCTGGGGCTGGAGCAGGTCCCAAGGGTATGGCTGTTCGCCATTTAAAGCGGTACGTGAGTTGGGTTCAGAACGTCGTGAGACAGTTCGGTCCCTATCTGCCGTGGGTGTAGGAATATTGACAGGATCTGTCCCTAGTACGAGAGGACCGGGATGGACGTATCTCTGGTGGACCTGTTGTGGCGCCAGCCGCATAGCAGGGTAGCTATATACGGACGGGATAACCGCTGAAAGCATCTAAGCGGGAAACCCACCTGAAAACGAGTATTCCCTGAGAACCGTGGAAGATCACCACGTTGATAGGTCAGGTGTGGAAGTGTGGTAACATATGAAGCTTACTGATACTAATCGTTCGATAGGCTTGATCGTTCCCATTCCCTATATTCATGCTAAAATAAAAAAATCTCAAAAAATAAAACAAAACAAAAAATCTAAGCAAAAAACCAGTTCTCATTCCTTGATATGTTCTTAGCTGACTTGGTGGTTATGGCGGAGCGCCTGCACCCGATCCCCATCCCGAACTCGGCCGTGAAACGTTCCAGCGCTGATGGTACTGTGTCTTAAGGCACGGGAGAGTAAGTCACTGCCAGGTCTGTTAAAAACATACAATGGTCTTCTCAAACAGTTTCCAATAGAGGTCTTCAGTCCAAGTGATTTTGTTACAAAAATGTCATCGTCACAATAACTGTGGTATCTCTTCAATGGCGCGGGGTGGAGCAGCCCGGTAGCTCGTCAGGCTCATAACCTGAAGGCCGCAGGTTCAAATCCTGCCCCCGCAACCAAAAAATGCCTAACAACATTTCCACTCTCTACCCAAAAATATCACTATAGGAAATCAATAATTGCTTCTTATGAGAGGCTTTAACATACTTTACTGTTAAACTTCATATCGGCTGTGAAATATCCTTATCTGACCGTTTCTCTACAAACTCTCTTCTCATTTGACAAATCAATACATAAGCTTTTCAATACACAATCTTTGTATAGTCTGGCCCGCCTTTAAAAGTGAGAGGCTATCTGTGGTGTTCTCTCAACATAACTACAAATGGGAGGGGATGGCTCAAAATGATAGAGCACAAAACGTCTCTCCTTATTTCTGCACAGATTAAAAACGTCCTAAAAGGGTGTTGCTGCGTGGTTGTTTGGTAATCCGTTCAAGTTGAAAACTACAATATAAAGCTATAAGGTTTAATTTATAAAATGAATGACTATGGTGCCACTATGAATGTTGGTATAGGCTAGTACTTCAGTTCTAATTTAAATTCTTAGTATTTCTTTATTTTACAAAAACATTGTGTCATATGTTGTGAAGATCATTTTGCGTTCTCGCTTATCACTCTAGCTATCATATCCTTTCCACTAAGACAAAAAATCTTAATGAAAAGAGAGGAAAGTGTTTTGTTAGCTTTACTCACTTAACTCTATCTTGGGAATATGGTTTAACAGCGTCATTTAAGTGATGTGTACCGCTACACTATAATTAAAGAGTTCTCGTTTATATTGTTCCAAAAAAGGTGGATGTGGTGGGTATCTCAAGCAGAATATTTTAAAATGCTAGAAAAGTTGCTTTTCTTTGTGAACTAAAAAAGCTGCTAATTTATAGCAGCTTTCTTGTTGTGATGATCAAGTATGATCCATTGTGCTTTTTTTAGCAAAGCTTTTAAAAAAGGCAGCAATGTTTACGGCTTTTGGCACCGTAATAGCCGCATACAGTTGCTATAACAGCGCCAATAAGGCTGCCTAAAAAGCTCCACCATCCAATTGTAGAAGCTGTTCCAATTGCTTGATCGGCAAAGTTCTGCGCGCTCTTTGCTGTTTGTTCAAGGTGATGAGACAGGCTGTTAATTTGTTGGTTGAAGCTTTTGATCGCCTGCTCAGTTTGTGTTCTTGCTGTGTGATAAACAGTAATGGCATGATCTGCAGTGTGTTCAGCTTCAGCTTGGGTCATACCGTTGTTCATAAGTCCACGCACAACATCATCACGATCAATATCAGCTGTAATCGTTTCAAGCCGGCTAGACAAACGATCACCTAGTTTCTTAAGATAGACAGAATAACCTGAAGGATTATGCAGCAAAGCTTTAACAACAGAATCTATATCAGATAAGCTCTCTTCATAAACTCTCCTCAAATGATTAGCATCTAAAGAGGCGATATTGCTTTTATTGAGTGCTGTTTGTAAATCGTTGCCTAGTTTGTCAAAATCGATTTTATGGTTGTCTTTATTGCTCAACAGTTTGTTCAAAATGTCATAGTCTGAAGATGAAAAGAGGGTACCAATCTCTTTTCCTAGGCTAGAAATGGCGTTTTTAGAGCTCGATGCAACGCTTGAGAGGGTTTGAGCTCCCATATGGGCTGCTCCGGAAACAAATAGGGTTGTTTGAAGTGTTATAAGGATCATGAGGAGAGCCCAGGTTAAAAAGCCATGTGCTGCTCCTGCGTTTTTTGAAAAATAACCAGAAACAAAGCCTCCGATAGCAAGACTGAGAAACATAACTATAATGGAACCGATGCCAACGGACATCAAAACTCCTCCAAACGGAGAAGAGGAGTAAAGGTCAATTTGACCTAAACCTAAACCAGCTAGTAAAAAAGAAAAACTAAGCGAAATAGAAATAGCTGCTATCAGTCCCCCAAAAATTGAGGACCAAGAAAGAGGTCTATAAAATAGTGGACGCTGATGTTCCACAATTTTTTCTTCTTGAAAATGTGGATTTAATAGCGTGTCTGTTGGAATACGCGTTTCCATTTGTTTATCTCCTTCGATGAATATTTAATATACAACGTATGATTTACGTTTATGTTTCAATCTAGGGAGGTATTTACAGAAGGAAAGGGGATGCGTGGTGATGCTAGGTCTTTAAAGAGCTGTACCTATTTAAATAAATCTTAAAAATAATGCATTTTATTGTCATGATTGTTTATAATAATCTACTTACTAAAAGGGTCAATGATGTGATGTTCCTTAGAGAGTAGCGTGGTATTATAGCGGTGTGATAGGTTCTCCTATTATGATGCTTTTTAGGTACGAGGTTTTTGTAAGAAGAGCCTCGTGTAAATTAGTTATGCTGTTTTACTGCAATGGATGATGGGGATTATAGCGCTTATAGTGCTCTAGGAATATATTATTGTTTTTTATTGGTGGTTTTGCGGGCAATTTTTGTGATGATTGCTCTGTAGGGTATAAATAAATTGCTGATGCTGATCAAAGTTATAGAACAATGAACAATAATATTTGTTATTCTTTGAGCATGTTCATGTTTTTGCCAGTAGGTCAGATAAGAACTACAGTGTCTTAGAAAGAGTATACACAAGGACTCAAATGTAACAAGAATAAACGTTGGAGATAAAACTCTATTAATAGCATTCAATTTTTTGAGTCAAAACGCCAGTAAACACTAGTGTTGCAGGTGATAAAAATAAAAACTGGAAGGTCGTAAGACGCAAGAATAATGTTACTTGATAGAGAGAAGAATTGGTGATTGGAAATAAGTATTAAGTATAATGCATTGATGAAATATATGGATGACTTAGCTTATTACCATTAATGATTTTGACTCAAACTTACGAAACTAGATAGTGGAAATGATATAAACACTATTTGAGATTGTTTAAATGATTTTTATTATTCAATAGGCAATTCAGTGACAAAAACCTACATGTAAAGGGATTTTTTTTTAAAACACTCTATCATTTTAGATTAATGCACGACGTTCATACCAGGTACAGTTTAATAGATTTTTCAGCTATTAGTTTGTATAAGCGTTTCGAAAATATCTTGAACATATCAATGTAACGGATTAAACAACGGAAATTGTCTACTACTTCCTAAAATTGACTTATTGCAACATGCAAAAATATATTTTTAAATATAGTTATATTGTACAATGTTTTTCAGTGGACAAATGTGGCAATAAATAAAAAGCCTTGTTAGAAACAAGGCTTTTTAGTGATTATAGATTATAAAGAATACAAAAAATTAGAATTTATAAGATATCCCAGCACGGAAATCATTAGTTTTGTAATGAAGCTCAAAGCTATCTTTAGCAAATTTCTGTTTTCCGAAATCCGAATAACGATATTCTGCCCGCAAAATAATATTATCGGTCATTGCAAAATCAATACCAGCGCCAACAGTGTAACCAATCATCGTTTTTGTTTCATCCGATGTATTATTAAGCTCTTTGTCTGTGCTTGATAGCGATATAATATTTTGGAACTGTCCATAAGCAACACCACCAGCAATGTAAGGCATAATGCGATCAGCAGCAAAACCGATACGTATCCGTGTAGCACCAGTCCATTTTTGGTTTAAAGTATATTTAAATGTTATGATATCTTCTTCTCCCTTTTCTGTATCACTTGTATTTTCTTTTAATTGGACAGCTCTTCTGGACCGTTGTTTCTGTCTACTCTCATTCTGTGGTTCTGAACCATTTTCTTCTGGATTTTCATCTATTTCTGGACTTTCATCTACATTAGGGTCCGTAATTACGATAGTTTTTGTATTTTTTCGTGCAGATAAAAGTATATCCGTGTCAATGCCTAGGATAAGACCATTACTAAGATCAACATTAGAACCTGCATAAAAACCACCGATGAAACCAGAAAGTTTAGGCAGAAATTTTTCATCAACTGGAATCCATTTTTTAGGTCTACCACTCCTGCTAGGAAGTAAGGGAATATCATCGTCATGACTTATTGCAGAAATTTTACTTGAAAAACCACCAACCTGCCCCCCTATATAAAAACCACTCCAAGAAAAAGTGGGTGGTCTAACAATTGGTAAAGCATCTGTTTTTAAATTTTCTTGAAAAACTACACTATCTGCTGCTTGTACTAAAGAAGTTGCAGCTAAAATGAAAATAGATGTTGTTATTAAACATTTTGTATTCATAATTTTCTCCAAAGGTAATAATTTAAATACGTAATGTTATTTTTACATCAAAAAATTTACAAAATATTGATTTTTTCTTTGTCTTAAAAGACAATGCTTTACAATATAGATAAAGGCTTTTACGCAAAGTAATCTTATATGTTTTTTCAAGGTTTAT
Source organism: Bartonella bovis 91-4 (assembly GCF_000384965.1). NCBI lineage: Bacteria > Pseudomonadati > Pseudomonadota > Alphaproteobacteria > Hyphomicrobiales > Bartonellaceae > Bartonella > Bartonella bovis. The sequence continues at coordinate 1,182,233 of NZ_CM001844.1, read as the reverse complement.
ATATCTTTATACACAAAATGATTTTAACAATAGACCACTTTTTTATTTCTTTAAGAATGAGCACAGCAACACAATTTGTTAATTTAGGCAGCTGATTCTGTATGCCTAATACTTATAAATAGCTGTGATATGAAAAGATCGTCCTGTTTTCTTCGTATATAGCTAAAGAGCTATCCAATGGAGGTAAAAGGCTTTTTGTAGATAAATTGATGGCTATTCTTAATACTCTCGAAAATGCAAACACTATATATGTAATAACTGGATTCAGCATTTCCCAAAAAGATATAAAGCTTATAACTTGATATTCATCTGGAGATAAGAAGAAGCTCGAAGCTTTAAATGTTTTGTTGATGAAACAGTATAAGTAATGTTTTCTACCATCTTTAATATTTCTTGTTTTTGAGTCGTAGATAAAGCCCCAACCTTACAACAACATTAAGAAAATTACTTCTAAATTTTTATAATTCTTCATTTTATATTCCTACATTAATTAGTTTAAATAACGCTGAACGTATTATTCATCCTATTAGAAATAGACATTGCTAACGTGTAATTAGAAGGGATGGAAAATGAATAAACAAATTTAAGTGAATATTCATGAGATTTTATTGATTGTATGCAAACTATGATGATTATCATTATGCTCAATAGTGCAAACGGCGTGTAAAATAAATTCCCCCTCGCAAATTGACTGCTTTACGTCCATGTCATGTTAAGTGTTTTTACTTACTTAAAAAATGAAAATAAGTGCAAAGAATCATATCATTGTTGAATTAACTCAAAGGTAGGAAGCGCTTGAAAGTTTAAAAAAGTCTGATTGATTTATTTGATTAATACAGTAACGAAGATTTTAAAATTAGAACACAAAGATTTTACCCGTTGTTGTACAGTTATTATTGGGGTAATTATTGTGTCTCGAGTGGACTGTTATTATTATATTAGAATAAAGTCAGTAAAGAACTTATGAACTATATATCCATATCCGCACCATTCAAATAACCACGGAATGGTAAAGGCTGTTTTTAGTGTAAAATTACAGTCAAAGGTTAGTATACTTAAGAAAGTAAATTCAAAGACAGTACGCATGTTAAAAAGATATCAATCAAAGTACAACCTTTTTTAACATATGCGTTTTTCACGACACAGATAGGGTGCATCCAAATTAAGTAAAATAATAATGATAACCTCTCTCATAGCAGGAGAGCGTAGAAATATAATTTATCAGAACAAGAATTTTATGAAGCGCTCTTCAAAATTTGTATTAACAGTAAGATTTCTAATGCAGAGCTTGTTCCCCTTATTGATTTTGCCGATAAATATAGATTAAATTCTCTAGAAAAAGAAATATAAGCTGTTCCTAAAAAAGGCGGCATCACCCCAGTTGTTATTATTATTGGATGGACTAAGATAATCAAATCAAGCCCTAATTTTAATGGTATGACCTTTCAAGATCAATTCGATAACAAAGGCAATCTATTTTCTGTTAAATACATTATACGTTTGAAGAACGTTAAATACCCCACAAAAATTACTGAATTTTTAAAAGGAATGCAAACGAGATAGAACCTTGGAAAAAATATCCTATTCACATGTTACATATAAGTGAGATAATATTATCTTATGACTAGCTATGAGATGGGGAAATAAACGCAAAGAGAGAGTAATTAAAGAATATAGCTTCAAACATGAGGTCACTGTCACCCGATGTGGATTTATTTCTATCCGACAATTGAAATGGCAGGTGCTATTCTGATGGTCTCATTAGGGATGAAGGGGTCTTATAAAGGTCAAATATTCTCAACCAAAAACTCATGTACGTTTTTTATTAGATGGTAAATCAAACCTGAATATATCTTACAAATGCAATTCCAAATGGTTTGCACAGGGTGAAAATAGTGTGATTTTGTTAGCTATAATCTTTAGTTTGAAGGCCAATACACTCATTTTTGTATAAAGATTCAACGCATTGTGCGTGATGATGAACAGATTGAACACATCAATAAAGCCGTCGAAGTATTTTTAGAAGAAATAGAATAAGAAATACAAATCTTTATACAAGCTGCTTAACTCTACGAGGTACTATCTTCTCATCATTATAAACAAGTGCCCCATATTTATATAATATAAGAAGAGAAAAGCAATGAGATGATATTTATGATGGGCGATAATAGATACGTCATAACACGTGAATGTGCACAACTTTTTAGCATGTCAACAACAACGATTCGCAATTGGGCGATACGAGGAGTATTTCCCCAACCATATAAGCTAGGTAAATCAGTGAGATGGAGAAAAAAATGTCTTGGTATTTCTGTTAAAGAAAATTAAAGTACAAATAACAGCAATTTAGGTAAAATTATATAAATTCTAAAAGATGGATTGAAAATTATCCAATTACAAAAAATCTATATATTTCAACATGTTTTAAAAATGGTGCCCAGAAGAGGACTCGAACCTCCACACCTTGCAGTACAGGTACCTGAAACCTGCGCGTCTACCAATTCCGCCATCTGGGCAATAATAGAGTTTATCTAAGCTTGAGAAATAACTCTGTCAATGATCATTAGTCTACTAAAAATATTAGATTAAGATGCTTATTTCCCTAAATTGCGATTGTAATTATTTAAGTTGTAATGATTTTTTTTGATAAAATTGTTGAGTCAGAATTGAAGTCATAAATAATAGGAATACCTGTTGCTAATTCTTGAGATACAATTTCTTCACTGTTTAGACCTTCAAGTGCCATAATAAGAGCACGAAGGGAATTACCGTGTGCTACAATTAAAACAGTTTGGGAGCGCAAAATATGAGGTTGGATATGGTAGAAATAATAAGGCCAAACACGTGCGCCAGTATCGCGCAAACTTTCTCCATTAGGGGGCGCAATGGTATAAGAACGGCGCCATATATGTACTTGCTCTTGCCCCCATTTTTGACAAGCATCATCTTTATTTAAACCGGATAAATCGCCATAATCGCGCTCATTTAATGCTGAATTTTTTATCAATTGTAAATCTGTTTGTTCTATTTGTTTTAAAATATGCTGAGCGGTTTTTTGCGCGCGCTGTAAAGCTGATGTATAAACAATATCAAATTTTATGCCAGATTCTTTTAGTTTTTTTCCCGCTTTTATTGCTTCTACGTGACCTTTTTCTGTCAAATCTGGATCTTTCCAACCAGTAAAAAGGTTTTTGAGGTTCCATTCACTTTGTCCATGACGGATTAATACAAGTGTACGTCCCATTATAAATTTCCTATAATTGACAGATTAATATTAATCGTTCAGATTTAAAACATCCAGCATTGAATAAAGACCATTTTTATGATTTTTTGCCCACAAAGCTGCTTTTAATGCACCGTTGGCAAAAATAGAACGTTCTTGTGCTGAGTGTGAAAGAACAATACGCTCATTTGGGCCTGCAAAAATAACGCTATGGTCACCAACAACTGTTCCACCACGTAAACATGCAAAACCAATAGTGCCTTTTTTGCGTTCGCCTGTATAGCCATTACGCCCACTGACATAGATATCTTTGAACTGAACATTACGGCCTTCTGCTGCTGCATTGCCAAGAAAAAGGGCTGTTCCAGAAGGAGCATCAACTTTACTAGAATGATGCATTTCAGAAATTTCAATATCGAAATCTTCAGATGTTAATGTTTTAGCTGCTTTTTTTACAAGGTTAGCCAAAAGATTAATTCCAAGACTCATATTCCCAGATTTGACAATAGTTGTATGCATTGCAGAAGTTGCAATTTGCACTTCTTCCTCTTTGCTAAATCCTGTTGTTCCTATAATGTGAACAATACCTTTTTGGGCTGCATAATCAGCATAGATAATAGTGGCTTGTGGCTGGGAAAAGTCTAAAATGCCTTCAGCGTTAGAAAAGGCTTTTTCAGGGTTATCAGTGATCGGAATTCCAAGAAGATTTGAGTCAATTAATACACTGGTATCTTTTCCTACAAAAGGTGATCCTTTGCGCACAAGCACACCACAAAGCTCTACGTCTTTTCTATGTTGGAGAACTGTAATTAATGTACGCCCCATTCTCCCATTGGCACCAACAACTGCAAGGCGCATATTTTTCTCCTTATGACATTTACTCCTTAATTATAGGCAAATTCTTTTCTTTTTGCCAACTGTTCTTTTCCCATATAAAGCTAAATTTAGTACATTTAGCAGTTCAATTGATAGCTGGTTTATGTGAAACTTGCGTAAGCAATATATTTGTTATCATTATAACAATAACTATTGTAGATATAGATAAAATAGTTTTTTCAAGATATATTTTAAGGATAGTGCAATTTTCATGTATTTCACTACAATAAATAATAAATTTTCTATGCAGAGTATATGAATTGTAAAATTAAACGCACCCTTTGTTTACCTATATATAAGTTATTTCAGTGATATTGTCGCTGGCTGTTATATGAACAAAGCTGAAGACTTGCTTTGATTTAATAACATACAGTTTTTTTACAAATTTGATAAAAATTCCAACTAAGATTATCAATTATAGATCAATGTAAAATAGTTCTAAAAATGCAGTATTTATTGATATGTTAGAAGTCCAGATCAGCATAATGGGAACTAGGTGTAATTCCACGGACCCGATCATTTAAAAGAGGGCGAAAAGAAGGGCGGGATTTGATCCGCATATACCATTCTCGAACAGCAGAAAATTGTTCCCAATCAATTTCTCCTAAAAAATCAAGTATAGAAATAGAAGCTGCAGCTGCTAAATCTGCATAAGACAGTGTAGATCCAGCTAACCAGTCACGAGATGTGCAAAGCCAATTTAAGTAATTCATGTGTGGTAGAATATTGGCACGTGCACTGCGTAAAATTTGCGAATTGGGAGCTCCACCACCAATAGCTAATGGCATTTCACGTTTATAGATTCGTTCTCGCACAATGTGACGTGTAACTTCATTTTCAAGCTTGTTTAAAAACCAATCATTAAGACGGCGTACTTCAGCACGTTCTAGAGGATTTGCTGGGAAAAATTGTTTATCTGGCCGTAAACTACCACGTGTTTCATCTAAATATTCATAAATCACAATGGCACCAGATAATGGTATTTCATGTTCTGCAAGAAAAACAGGCAAATGTCCAGCTGGATTAAGTGCAAGAAATTCAGGTTTTCTTGCCCATTCATGCTCTTCAATAAGGTGGGTTTCTATACTATATTCTTCGAGAATAAGGCGTATAAAGCGAGAAGCAGAAGATAAAGGATGATGAAAAAGTGTGAGCATAATTTACGTGCTTAAATAGAGTCGATAAATCTTTAAGATAATAGGATTTTTATAATGGTGCTTTATTGAAAGAACAAGATCATTAGTAATTGCTAACAGTTATACTTAATAGTTTATTAATAAAGATATCATCTTATTGTGTGATTGCTTGCAAAATGGCAGTACGCAATTCCTCTAAACCCAAAGCTTTTTGTGAAGAGGTAATTAACAGCTCTGGATAAGCTGCCGGATGTTTAAGAAGATTTTTTTTTGTAGTAGTTATTAAGGTTTCAAGTGCATTCGGTTTGATTTTATCACTTTTGGTTAAAACAATTTGATAAGAGACTGCTGCTTTATCTAAAAGATCTAAGACATCTGTATCGTTTTTTTTAATTCCGTGACGTGAATCAATTAAAACATAAGCACGTTTGAGTGTTGTACGTCCCCGCAAATAATCAAAGATCAGACGTGTCCACATTTCAACGCAATTTGGGGGAGCTTTGGCAAAACCATAACCCGGCATATCGACGAGTACTATAGGGGGAAAGTTTTCTTTCTGGTCACTGAAGCCGTCAGGTATAAAGTAATTAAGTTCCTGAGTACGTCCTGGTGTATTTGAAGTGCGTGCTAAACCTTTTTGTTGCACCAGTGCATTGATTAGGGAAGATTTCCCGACATTAGAGCGTCCTACAAATGCAATTTCTGGGGGGCCCTCAGGTGGAAGATATTGTATTGCAGGCACACTACGAATGAAAATCCAATTGCAGAAAAAAATCCCAGAAGTGATAGGACGTTTTGTCATTTATGTCCTTCTTTTGTAGATTTCTTATGAAACATAGCTTTAAGATTATCAAAAAGCTCAATTTTAGCACCTTGACGTTTCATCATGATGCCCTGCTGGATAATTGACAATGTATTATTCCATGCCCAATAAATAACAAGACCAGCAGGGAAGGAGGCTAGCATAAAGGTGAAAATAACTGGCATCCATGTGAAGATCATAGCTTGCGTTGGATCTGGGGGAGTTGGGTTCATATGCATCTGTAAAAACATCGTTATCCCCATGATTAAAGGCCATGCACCAAGGATAAGAAATGCTGGTACTTCATAAGGTAATAAGCCAAATAGGTTAAAAATAGATGTTGGATCAGGTGCTGCTAAATCTTGGATCCAGCCAAAGAAAGGTGCATGCCGCATTTCAATGGTAATATAAAGAACCTTATAAAGAGCAAAAAATATTGGAAATTGGACTAGCATTGGCCAGCAGCCCGCAAGGGGATTTATTTTTTGGTTTTTGTATAATTCTATCACTGCTTGTTGCTGCTTGACGCGGTCATCTGCGTATTTTTCTTTTATTTCTTGCATCATTGGTTGCACTAACTTCATGCGTGCCATAGATTTGTAAGATTTATTAGCAAGTGGGAACAGAAGTACTTTCAAGAGCACTGTAACAAGAAGAATGGCAATACCAAAATTTCCTGTTTGTTTATAAAAAATATCAATAAGAGCAAACATTGGTTTGGTGATAAAGTCAAACCAACCCCAATCAATTAAAAGAGCAAATTTCTTAATCTTTAATTGATTTTGATAACGGTTAATGATCTCAACTTGCTTTGCACCCGCGAAGAGATGATTTGTAATAGTTTTTGTTTCATGGGGAAAAACTGTTAAAAGAGCACTTTGTAAGTCGGATTGATAGTGGGTATTTAGTTGATTAAAATAAATAAAACGACTTGTATATTCTTGATCTTGTGGGGGAATAGCCACTACAGCCCAATATTTATCAGTAATACCAATCCAGCCTCCTGTAACTTTGGGGAAAATCATACTTTTTTGACCATTTTCAGGATTTGGGCTGAGCTCTTCTAGATTTTTATATGTTTCTGTTTTGAGCGAATCACCCGCGATACCAATCATACCTTCATGAAGTAAATAAGTTGCATTTGTGTGTTCTGGTGGAGCAGCACGTGCAATTCGGGCATAAGGCGAAAGATGTACAGGATGGTCACTTTCATTTTTAATAGAATCTTCAATGGTGAACATGTAATGATTGTCGATCGAAAGAGTACGACGAAAAATTTGTCCTTGTCCATTGTTGTAGATTAAAGTGACAGGTGTTGAAGGGGTTAGAATCGTATTTTCACCTTCTATCTGCCATTGTGTGTGAGATTGTGGCAATGCTGTTGCTGGTAGAGATGAACTCGTAAAACCAAATTCAGCAAGATAGGTTGTCTTAAATCCATTAGGATTGAGCAAAGAAATTTCCGGTGATTCCTTATCTACAGTTAAGCGATATTTCTTGAGAAAAAGGTCATCAAATTGTGCGCCAACAAGATTAATAGAGCCTTCCAATTCATCAGTTTTAATTGTGATACGATTTGTTTTGCTCAATTCTGCACTACGACTTTCAGGTGTCATAGGACGATTGGATACAGATCCTGATCCAGTAGTAGTATCAGAGAAATGCACATCAGTTGAGGGAAGTTGTGAACTTTGTTTTGACAATTGTTGTGCTATTGTTTGCATTTCTTGCAATTTTGCTTGTTGGGGAGCAACATAAAAAAAATGCCACGCAACAAAAATAATAAGAGACAATCCAATGGCGATAAAAAAATTACGATTATATTCCATTTGTATTATCCTATTGCCGTTGCTGGTTTTTAATTTTTGGCTTTATTCGTCGGTTTAATTCACTGATCAGAGATGAGAATGATGCGTGGAGTGCATCGGGATGAGCTACAATGACATAATCAGTTCCTGCTTCTATATTATCTTTTAGTCCAACTCGAACTGCTTCTCGTAGACGTCTTTTAATACGATTACGTTTAACAGCATTGCCATTTTTACGTGTTACAGTAAAACCTACCCGTGCAACAAGAGGATGTTTTATTTCTGCTGTTTGTTCGCGAGGTTTAATTTCAAGTAAAAATAGAGGACCACGTCGTTTTTCTCCTGTGCGTACAGACAAAAAATCTGCTCTTTTACGAATACGACAAGGATGTTTTTGCTTCATGAAAGATGCTTCGTAACTTTACTAAATGCCTGCCTTTTACAGAAAAGACAGGCATTAAAGGTTCATAACGAAAAAGTAACTAACGATATTCAATCTGTTATAAAAAATTAACGAATCAAGCAGATAACCGTTTTCGTCCGCGATTACGCCGAGCTGAAATAATTTTACGCCCACTAGCTGTTGCCATACGGGCACGGAATCCATGGCGACGTTTACGAACAAGTTTAGAGGGTTGATAAGTACGTTTCATTTATTCAAATACCGTTGTATGCGGCCCTTCTTAGCTCTATAATAGCACAATAATATGCTCGATGAACAATCTTACTCTATCAGGTAATTCTAAGGTAAATGCTACCCTATAAGAAAAAGCATAAAAAAGTCAATCTTAGATTGTTTTTCGTTCTTTAAAAAAATGCAAGAAGTTTAATAAACTAATTAATATTTTATTATTTGAGGAGTTAATAAAAAAGGCCACGCGATGCGTAGCCTTTTTTCACGTAAAAACTCTACGGAATTAATTACGGAACAAAACTAAGATATTCTGACTACCTTGATTTGCAATAGAAAGAGCCTGAATAGCAAGCTGTTGCTGAACTTGCAAAGCAGACAACTTTGCAGATTCTGCATTCATGTCAGCATCAATCATTGAACCAATCCCTGCATCAACATTGTCTAGCAATCTTTTAACAAAGTCGAGCTGGATGTTCACTAAGTTAACTGCAGCACCAATCTTAGCACCCGCAGTAAGAGTATTCTCAACTGCATCACGCACTGTATTATGGAGACTACCCAGAAGGATACGTTGTGCCTCTGAAGATAATTCACTAACCCCAAACATTTCAGTAAAATCAGCTACGGAAATCTCATCGGTTACTTTTTTAAAAGCAGCTTTTGCTTCACTCCATGGCTTTTCACCAGCTGTTAGAGCTTGCTGAGCTTTTGTTAGCGCTTCCTGCTCCGCTTTACCTCCAGGATTAGCAGCCAGTGCAGCTTTTGCTTTTGCAACATCAGCTTCTAATTTTCTGTAAGTTTCTTCTGCTTTATCGAAATTTTTAACAGCTTCATCAAACTTTGCAGTCGTACCTGTTTTGAAAATGTTCTGCAAAACACCTTCTGACATATCAATGGTGCCATCTTCACCAAGGATTCCAAAATTCAACTCTGGACCACCGACCTCAATCATATCAACATAGACAGCTGTACCTTCACGACGATAACCCGCAGCTACACTAACAGTTTGACCGCCATTAGAAAGCATGTTTTTGCCACCAAACGAAGCAGACTGAACCGCATTCGAAATATTTGTCATATTTGCTTTCATTGAATCTTGCAGTTTAGCAATGTCACTACTATCCTTTTCATGAGTAGTAACCATTGATTTTTGCATATCATCAAGTGCTTCTTTGGTTAGGTCAACAGCCGTAGCAGCAATGCTCACCTGTTCTTTACCCAAGTTAATGGCATCAACAATAGCACTCATTGAATTACTGTCGTGTTTCATCATCGATGAAATGGACCAGTAAGCTGTATTATCAGCGGCACTGCTAATACGCAAACCTGTTGAAATACGGTCTTTTGATTTATCTAAATTAGCATCGACGCTACGAAGTGTCTGCAATGCAGTCATTGCAGATCTATTGGTAAGTATACTTGAACCCATAATCTAGTCCCTATAACGAAAATAATTAAAAAGGGACATGCTGCTTTACAGCCAATGATAGAACGACATCATGTCTGCCAAGTATGTAATACGGCCTATCATTAGCTACACATTATCAAACAAAAAAATATTGATCAAGTATCTTTTTTAAGATGTGGATAAAGTTTCAATTCTTTGTAGAGTTATTTTAAGAGCTGTTATTAAAGCAGCTTGCCCTCCTTGGTTAGAAAAACAATTTGATAAAAGTTCATTTGTTCCTCCCTTGGTTGAAAACTCTTTCTCAAGGAGAGCAAAATCAATAGGTATTGGATGAGCTTTTGTTATTTTGCGCATTTCATCAGCAAGATTTCCAAACATCATAGTAAGGAAATTTGCTGACTGATGTTTTTCTATCCCTTGCCTCACCAACCATTGATATACCGTCTCTATAAAATTAAAATAAACTCCCATCAATGATCCAGCTGTCATGAAAAGATTAAACTGATCTTCGCTCTCAAGCACCAATGTGCCACCTAACTTATCAAACATGGTGCGTAAAAATGGATGATCAGGATAAATTGGCGTTAAATTTTTGCATTCTGCCACAAAAGGAAGAGGGATAGCGCGATAAACTTTATGGTTTATCCATTTTTCAACATCGGCTGTTCTAGCCATTGCAAGTACAGAAATGACAAGCTGTTCTGGGTGAAAACGAAGAGTCCGTAATATTTCTTCAGCAGCTTGATTGCGCAAACAAAGAAAAACACAATCGCTATTATCTAGTAATGCTTGATTACTTTCAGCAATTATGACCTTGTCATAATCGTAAGAAAGGCGCTTAGCTATTTGTGTATTGCGTGATGAAACGATAATTGAATGCACCTCAAAAGCGCTAGCCATTAAACCATCAATCATTGCAGCGCTAATTGTACCTGTTCCCAGAAAGCCAATTTTCATTTTTCTCCTCATTTTCACAATTTAAAGTGGATCTCAAATCAGCTTTTAACATACTTTACTGTTATTAATTCACGAATAGTTGATAATAAGTATCTTTAAAGACTTTAGTAGACTACTCTTAGTGTAAGTGAGATTACTTTAGCTCAATTGCATCACTCGGTTAATAGAAAGAATAGCCTGTTAATAAAAGAAGTAACACATAAAATGTGTGAGAATAATTAAGCCAAAATAATTTTAAGTTTAATCTATTCGCTCTTTATAACAATAAAACTAAAGAGACATTTTTGTAATACATATGCATGCAAAATGAAATATTTCTGGCTGATATAATTAAAACGATATAGAGAATTCATCTATGAGACTCTATAAACGCTGGAATATGATGTGGACAACGCCACGGTAAAATTGCAATCAGGTCAAAACGCACACATAAAAAAGAGTAATCTTTTTGTTGCGCTAACCAAATATTAGCTGCTGATACGATGCGTTTTTCATTTGTCTGACAAACTGCAGTCATTGCTTCAGCCAATGTTGAACGTGCTTTCACCTCAACAATTAAAATAAGATTCCCACGCCGTGCAATTAAATCAATTTCCCCGCATTTTGTTTTAAAGCGCATTTCAGCAATATGAAATCCTTTCAAACGCAACCACCAAGCCGCTAACTTTTCTGCTCGAATACCTTTATAGAAAGATTTTTGCTTATGCTTTTTTTGCATAAATCTTATCTCTCCTTTAAAAGGGTTGATCGTTGAAAAAGTTCTTGTTTTTTTAAGCCTGTTTTCTTTGCAACTAAAGCAGCTGCTTTTGCTGTAGGATATATACTGAGCAATTCTAGTAACATCGCATCGATTTCTTGAGTACTCATTTTTTCTAAAGATATTGTTGCTTCTCCAACGAGTATAACAATTTCCCCACGGACACGAGTTTGTTTTCCATATTTTTCAACCAAATCTCCTAAATTGGAGACATCTATTGTTTCAAATTTTTTTGTTAATTCACGACATATTGCAGCTGACCGGTTAGCTGTGAAAATGGTAATCATGTCTTGCAAAGTTTCTACAAGACGATGAGGCGATTCATAAAACACTAAGGTCGTAGGTATCGATTTTAATTGTTCCAATCGCTTTTGGCGCTGCGTTTTCTTCGCGCTCAAAAAACCTGCAAAGAAAAAACTATCTGTAGGAAACCCTGTTGTTACAATAGAAGCTAAAAGAGCTGATGCACCGGGAATTGGAATGATTTTGTAGCCAGCTTTACGCGCCTCTTTGACTAATTTAAATCCTGGATCTGAAATAAGTGGTGTTCCAGCGTCTGATACAAGAGCCACTGTTTTATTTTCTGCCAAAGCCGCTAATAATTTCACGCCTGCTTTTTGTGCATTATGCTCATGATAAAGAAAGGTTTTTTTCTGAATACCATAGTGTTCTAACAGAACACGTGTTACCCGGGTATCTTCACAAGCTAAAATATCGACCTCTGCAAGCACTTGCAAGGCACGAATAGTTATATCTGCAAGATTTCCGATAGGTGTTGCTACCAAATAAAGCGCTGGTTCTATAACTGGTGCACAAAAAGCATGAGAGCCTATAAAATATACATTTTTACTCATACTCTTTTACATATCCAATGCTTTCTCTATAAAACTTTAGCAATAACCTCATGAACAATCACCAGACATTTCTGCCAAAATTTTCTTTGTCACAATCAAAGGGTCAACAGCTTGAATAATAGGCCGCGCCACAACAAGATGACTTGCGCCAGTGTCTAATGCTTTTCTTGGTGTCATAACCCGTTTTTGATCATTCCTATCACTTCCTGTAGGACGAATCCCTGGTGTTACTAATGCCATATCAGTTCCAATCACTCTGCGCAAAGCTTCTGCTTCAAGCGCAGAGGCAACAATGCCACCCATCCCTGCTTCTCGTGCTTGCTCAGCTCTTTTAAGAACTAATTTTTGAGGATTGTCTTTATAGCCAGCATTTTTTAAATCGACCTCATCCATTGACGTTAAAACTGTCACTCCCAGCAAGCATAAATCACTTCCTTTAGCGACTGTAACAGCTGCTTTCATTGCTGTTGGATATGCATGAATTGTCAGCATTGAAACACCTAATTTTGCAATATTTTCCACAGCTCTAGCAACGGTATGATCAATATCTAACAATTTCATATCAAAAAACACTTTTTTGTGTGCTTGAATAAGATCTTTGGCTAATTCCATTCCGCCAGAAAAAAATAACTGATAACCGATTTTATACCAGCTGACATAATCACCCAATTGCATGATCAATTTTTCTGCTTGTTTAATATCCGGAACGTCTAATCCCACAATTAAGCGTTCACGCATCATAGTTACCATTAAAACACTCCACGATATTTTTAATTACTTTATTTTAGGAGAGATTTTACTCAAAAAGTATGAAATTAAGAGAATCTGTCTTTTATCTGATGAACAATTGCACGGTAAAGTTTGGCATGACTACCCTCCGGTTCAGCAACAAAAATTGGCATTCCATTATCTGAAGAAGATCGAAAAGTTGCGTCAAGCGGCACTTCTGTCAAGAAGGGAATACCCCGGCTTTCTGCTTCCCTACGCACAGTACCATGACCAAAAATATCATAACGTTTTCCCGTGTCAGGCGCAATAAAATAGCTCATATTTTCAATAAGCCCCAGAATGTGGACTTTAACTTTCGTAAACATTTCCACAGCTTTGCGTGCATCAACTAAAGCAAGATCTTGTGGAGTAGAAACAATCAGAGCACCCGTTAACGGTACTTGTTGAGCTAATGTTAATTGTGCATCCCCTGTTCCCGGTGGCATATCAACCACCAAAACATCGAGAGGACTCCATAAAACATCTCTTAGTAGTTGCGTTATAGCTGCCATCACCATAGGACCACGCCACACAATTGGTTTTTCTTCTTCGACTAAAAAGCCTATTGACATTAATTTAAGGCCAAACTGTTCAAGAGGTTGAATTTTTTTGCCCTCAACCAATTGTGGTTTTTGATTTACGAGCCCTGTCAAACGTGGCAGAGACGGACCATAAATATCCGCATCCATCAAACCCGTTTTAAAACCAGCTTCCTGTAAAGCTAAAGCAATATTTATCGCCATTGTGGATTTACCAACTCCTCCCTTTCCAGAAGCAACAGCAACGATATGCTGTACATTTTCTATCGGTATTTTCGTAGGCAATGTATTCGCTTTACGTTTTTGCGTGGAGAAAACTGCACTTTTGTGCGTTTGAAAAAATGTTGGTGATTGTTTTTCTTCCGTTAGTGTGACGACAACTTCTTCAACCCCATCCATAGCATGCACTACTTTTTCAGCAGCGCGGCGTAATGGTTCTAATTCTTGCGCACGTTCACGAGGAACTGTAATGGAAAAGAAAACCTTACTACCTTTAATAAATATTTCTGAAAGCAACCCTAGCGATACAATATCGCTCTCAAAATCTGGTCCTTTAACTTTACGCAGTTCTTCACGGATAGCTTCACGTGTGACAGGGACCACACTCTTTCCTCTCTATATAGATGCATAGATAATGCAGCAATAAAGAGAAAAAACATTCACGTCAATCACCTTAATACTTTCTAAAAGCTTTAAGTACCAGTGCAGCATATTGCATCTCTTTTAAAACACTAATCCAAAGTACAAAATCAATCTTACATAAAAAATCTAAAATACAAAATTTTGAATTTGTAGTCTATTTTAATTTATGAGAGTTTATTTTTTCTTTTGTGAATTGAGTAATGCAATTATGCTAAACAGTAAGATATATATCTTATTTGAATAATGCTATATAGATGCAAAATTAAGATCTAAATCAATAACCATAAATCTGTTTGAGAACAAAAAATTGAAGTTTCATCCACATCTTAAAAAAGATACTTGATCAATATTTTTTTTGTTTGATAACCTACAAAGGGTGATAAGCTATATCACATATTTGGCAGACGTAATGTCGTTCTATCATTGGCTGTAAAGCAGCATGTCCCTTTTTAATTATTTTCGTTATAGGGACTAGATTATGGGTTCAAGTATACTTACCAATAGATCTGCAATGACTGCATTGCAGACACTTCGTAGCGTCGATGCTAATTTAGATAAATCAAAAGACCGTATTTCAACAGGTTTGCGTATTAGCAGTGCCGCTGATAATACAGCTTACTGGTCCATTTCATCGATGATGAAACACGACAGTAATTCAATGAGTGCTATTGTTGATGCCATTAACTTGGGTAAAGAACAGGTGAGCATTGCTGCTACGGCTGTTGACTTAACCAAAGAAGCACTTGATGATATGCAAAAATCAATGGTTACTACTCATGAAAAGGATAGTAGTGACATTGCTAAACTGCAAGATTCAATGAAAGCAAATATGACAAATATTTCGAATGCGGTTCAGTCTGCTTCGTTTGGTGGCAAAAACATGCTTTCCAATGGTGGTCAAACTGTTAGTGTAGCTGCGGGTTATCGTCGTGAAGGTACAGCTGTCTATGTTGATATGATTGAAGTCGGTGGTCCAGAGTTGAATTTTGGGGTCCTTGGTGAAGATGGCACCATTGATATGTCAAAAAGTGTTTTGCAGAACATTTTCAAAACAGGTACGACTACGAAGTTTGATGAAGCTGTTAAAAATTTCGATAAAGCAGAAGAAACTTACAGGAAATTAGAAGCTGATGTTGCAGAAGCAAAAGCTGCACTGGCTGCTAATCCTGGAGGTAAAGAGGAACAGCAAGCACTAACAAAAGCTCAGCAAGCTCTAACAGCTGGTGAAAAGCCATGGAGTGAAGCAAAAGCTGCTTTTAAAAAAGTAACCGATGAGATTTCCGTAGCTGATTTTACTGAAATGTTTGGGGTTAGTGAATTATCTTCAGAGGCACAACGTATCCTTCTGGGTAGTCTCCATAATACAGTGCGTGATGCAGTTGAGAATACTCTTACTGCGGGTGCTAAGATTGGTGCTGCAGTTAACTTAGTGAACATCCAGCTCGACTTTGTTAAAAGATTGCTAGACAATGTTGATGCAGGGATTGGTTCAATGATTGATGCTGACATGAATGCAGAATCTACAAAGTTGTCTGCTTTGCAAGTTCAGCAACAGCTTGCTATTCAGGCTCTTTCTATTGCAAATCAAGGTAGTCAGAATATCTTAGTTTTGTTCCGTAATTAATTCCGTAGAGTTTTTACGTGAAAAAAGGCTACGCATCGCGTGGCCTTTTTTATTAACTCCTCAAATAATAAAATATTAATTAGTTTACTCGATAAGGGAAGTGTAATGTGGTTGAGCGTGTATTAGGGCATAATCTCAGATATATTTTATCTTTTGAAAGAACAATGTGCCTTGGCGATGTAACCGGAATATCGGAATTTTATCTGAATGAAAATTGTATTATTTATTAAAATTTTCCATTTTTTCAGAGAAATAATGCAATGTTAATTACATATTTGCGTAAAAAGGCCCTTCATTACCTTGCGGACAAGTCCAATTGATATTTTGGTTAGGGTCTTTAATATCACATGTTTTGCAATGGATGCAGTTTGAGGCGTTAATTATATAAATTTTATGATCATTGTGATCTAGCCATTCATAAACACAAGCAGGACAATAGCGTGTAGAAGGTCCTGCATAGATTGCATATTCAGAGTTCTTATGTTTTTCCAGAGAGGCTATTTTTAAATGGCAAGGTTGATTTTCCGTATGATGTGTGTTGGAAAGTGCTACACTGGAAGGACAATCGAATGTCACAATGCCATCTGGCTTTGGATAAATGATAGGTTCAAATTTTTCTGCTGGTTCCAGATACGCATAGTCTGGCTTTCCATGAGGGAGTGTTCTAAATAAGGAAAAGCCAAAAATCTTTTGCCACCATATATCAAATACAGCAAGCTTAATTCCGTATTTTGTACCATATTTTGCCCAGAGAGGCTTAGCATTACGTGATATATAAAGATCTTTTCCAATAGGACCTTTGCGCCAATGATCTTCGATCTCTTTGACTTCATCATGGGCACGACCTTGAACAAGAGCGTCAGCTATTTTGTCAGCTGCTAATATACCGGATAATACGGCATTATGTGAGCCCTTAATACGGGGTACATTGACAAAGCCAGCAGAACATCCAATGAGTGCACCACCGGGAAAGGTGAGTTTTGGTACAGATTGCCAGCCGCCTTCGCTGATAACACGTGCACCATAGGCAAGACGTTTTGCACCTTTAAAGAGCTCGTATAGTTTGGGGTGTGTTTTGAAGCGTTGAAATTCTTCAAAAGGAGAAAGATAAGGATTTTTATAATCTAGGTGCACAACAAGACCAACGGAAATTAAATTGTCTTCTTGATGATAGAGAAAACCTCCACCACCAGTGTTATTATCCAATGGCCAACCGATGAAATGCTGAACTAAACCAGGTTTATGCTTTGAAGAGTCAACTTTCCAGAGCTCTTTAAGACCAAGGCCAAATTTTTGTGGTTCACGGTTCTTGCTAAGATCAAATTTTTGTATGAGTTGTTTAGCAATTGAACCACGCGCTCCTTCTGCAATGAGGGTATATTTTGCTAGTAAAGCCATGCCAGGAATATAATTTTTTCCAGGTGTTCCCTCTTTTTCAATACCCATATCACCTGTGAGTACACCAATAACAGCTCCATTATCATCATAAAGAACACGGGATATGGAAAATCCGGGATAAATTTCCACGCCAAGTGCTTCGGCTTTTTTACTTAACCAGCGGCAAACACTACCCAATGAAACGATATAACAACCATCATTTGATAAGATTTTTGGCAGAAAGGCATTAGACAATATTTTAGCGTTCTTTTGTTTTAGCAGTAAAAATTGATCGCTAGTGACAGGCGTTTTGAAGGGATGATTTGGTTCATTTTGCCATTCTGGTAAGAGTGTATTTATGCCGACAGGGTCAACCACTGCACCTGATAGAATATGAGCACCGATTTCATTGCTTTTTTCAAGGATTATAATGGAAAGTTTAGGATTGTTCTGTTTTAGACGAATTGCGGCAGAAAGGCCTGCAGGTCCTGCTCCTACAATTACTACATCAAATTCCATACTTTCACGTTGGTGATATGTAGGTATATTCATAGTAAGGCTTTCTTTAATTCAGGAATGATGTGGTGAAGATCACCGACAAGAGCGTAATCAGCAATATGCATGATGGGGGCTTCTTCGTCTTTATTAATAGCTACGATGATTTGTGCATCCATTATCCCTGCTAGATGCTGAATGGCACCAGAGATACCTATGGCAATATAGAGTTTAGGTGCAACGATTTTTCCTGTTTGTCCAATTTGCCAATCATTTGGAGCATATCCCGCATCAACTGCTGCACGACTGGCACCCACCGCAGCCCCTAGTTTGTTTGCGAGTGGTAGAAGTAGTTCCATAAATTTCTCTTGCGAGCCAAATCCACGTCCACCTGCTACGATAACTCGTGCTGATGTAAGGTTAGGACAGTCACTTTTGTTGGTTTCTTCTTTTATGAAAAAAGAAAGGTTTGGGTTAGGGGCTGGTGTTATTGTTTTAATGGGAGCGGAATTTCCTTGAGGAGTTGGAGCAAAAGAGGCCGTGCGCACTGTTATAATCTTTTGGTGGTCATTAGCACGCACAGTTTCAATAGCATTACCTGCGTAGATTGGTCGTTTGAAAATATCAGGTGCGACGACGGCAATGATGTCTGAAATTTGCATAAGGTCAAGAGAAGCAGCCACGCGTGGCATTACACTTTTGCCAATACTTGTAGAGGCTGCCATGATTACATCATAGTTATTGGCGAGTTCGATAATGGTTGCTGTTACAGGTTCGGCTAGTTGATGCTCTAGATAGTCAGCTTCAGCAACAAGTACTTGTCGAACACCGACCAATTGGGCACTATTTTCTGCAATCGCTTGAGCCTTTATTCCACAGACCAAAATATCAACATCACCACCAATTAAGTGAGCGGCAGTGAGTGCTTTTGCAGTTTCTTCTGACAAGGAATGGTTATTATGTTCGGCCAATAAAAGAATTGACATAAGTTACTGCCTTTTTATGCATTATTACTTTTTTATATCTATTATTGTATTTTAAATACAACTTGTTTTTTTGAGCGTACTAACAAGCTCTGCTACATTTGCTACTTTAATTCCTGCTTGACGGGATTGAGGCTCTTCAATGTTAAGTACTGTTAAACGTGCTCGCGTATCTACGCATAAATCAGCAAGCGCCTTTTGTTCAATAGGTTTCTTTTTAGCTTTTATAATATTAGGAAGAGAAGTATAACGCGGTTCATTTAATCGCAGATCAGTAGTCATAACAACAGGAAGAGGTAAGCAAATGGTTTGCGTGCCACCATCTACTTCACGAGTAATAATAGCTTGGTGATCTTCTATGTTGAGGTGTGAAGCAAATGTTGCTTGCCCCCAACCAAGTAGAGCTGCTAGCATTTGACCAGTTTGATTACTTTCATCATCAATTGCTTGTTTGCCTAAAAAAACCATATTTGGTTTTTCTTCAAGAATAATTGTTTTAAGAATTTTGGCGATTGCTAAAGGCTCAAGTACTTCTTCAGTTTTAACAAGGATAGCACGATCAGCACCTATTGCAAGTCCTGCTCGTAAAGTTTCTTGTGCTTCTTCTGGCCCAATTGAAACAAGAACAACTTCTGAAATTTTACCGGCTTCTCTTTGCCGAATAGCTTCTTCTACAGCGATTTCATCAAAAGGGTTCATAGACATTTTTACATGGGATAGATCAACGCCTGTGCCATCGGGTTTAACACGTATTTTGATGTTATGATCAACAACACGTTTGACAGCGACAATTATTTTCATAATGATCCTCTTTAATTTATACAGTCACTATTTTATAATAATAACCACAAGAAGCCAAATCATTTAGGATTTTGAGTTTAAAAAAACATTGCTATAAAGATATGAGTCTTTGGTCAATGATAACAACAGGTCAATTAAGTGTTGTGTTAGATATTAAATAAGGTGAGAATTAATAGCATTTCCGTTAATTTTGTTTTTATATCATTATTTTCAATTTATTTTATCGTTTTAAAGCTCTATTTACTAAAATGAGCCACACTCTCTGTTATGAATATGATTGCTTGAAAAAGATAAAAAGGGATGCATCTGTGAATATGAAACGTCATGTTATAAATCCGGTTGCACATAATCAATTTTCTACTTTTGTTGTTGAACAAAAACAGAAAACGAAAAAACATGCTGAGATAACTATATCTGATATTGCTACTAAGTTGCGCTATGTTTACACACAAATGCAAATAAAAAAAATGCCCAATCATTTAATTATGCAAAGCTTTGTAGATAATAGTATTAAGTCTTATTTAGATACAATTAGCCGAGCAATTTTAGCTGAGCATTCTGCACGTGATCAAGCGCAAAAAAAATTGTTTGAACGCTTGGAACAGATAGAAAAGCTTGTTCAAAAACTTCTTCATGAAAAGAACAGTTCACAAGAAATTGTCATGAAGCGGTATGTTCCTCGTGCACAATCAATTGATTCTGTTGTGCATCGTCTTGCTCATATGACATATGAAGATAATTAAATGTTTAGGCATTAAGAGGAATTATTTTTTTGAGAAAAAGGTCAATTTAATTCACTTCAACAAAGTAATTTTAGTTCTTTGCCGATAAAAGCTGTGGAACATTTCTTTATAAGCTTTATAAGATTGTGTAAGTTTTTTTGGAAAAAGGAAGTCTTTATGAAGCTCAAATTATCAATTGTGTAATTAAAACGTCTTAGTCATGTGCTTTTTTCAAAAAAATCTCTGAGATTTTCTTTTTCTACCGTTACAGAACTTTTATGGAAATTTGGTTTTAAAAGAGAGCGTTTTTAAAAGCTTTATTTTCTACGGAAAATACGTAAAAAAAGAAAAACAGGCATAACAATTAAAGCACCAGCAAAGGTCACATGGAAGAGGTTTACAAAAGTCATAAATCCTGTTTCCCATAGAGATTGAAGGAAATCTATTATTTCCCAAATAAGATCAATCGGTGTCCATCCTAGGATATTTATTGCAATTCCAGTAAAAAATGAAAGGGTAAGTAATTTTATAGTAACACGCCCTGGTGTGTCACCAAGAAATGAATGACAAGAATTGTGTGTATTTTTTTTATTTTTCATTTTTATATGACTTCAAATATACTAAACTATGCGCGTAGTTGATATACACATAATGGGGAAGAAAAACGGATTTTATCGTTATTTGTTTACTCGTCGTTTTTTAGGTTTTGCTTTCAAATTTTACACCTTTAAATATTCGTGTAATATTTGTTCTATTTTTTTGAAATACACTCATATTTTATTGACAATACTTACCAATATTTTCACCTCTTGGATAAAGAAGCATTTATCAATATAATATATTGCGGAAACGTTAATATGTTGTACATACAATATAATTTCAAGAGATTCTATTTATAAAGATATTATTCATCTTCATAAAGATGTATTTGTGTTACAGTTTGGGATGAGTGTTTTTAAGGTTAAGCGAGTTGAAAAATACGATGGATTTATTTAGTCCACAGCCGGTGGCAACGAATATAGCAGAATTTAGTGTTTCCGAAATAGCAAATGCTTTAAAACGCACTGTTGAAGATAAGTTTGGTTATGTACGGGTGCGAGGGGAAATATCTGGCTATCGTGGTGTTCATGCTTCAGGTCATGCTTATTTTGCCTTAAAGGATGATAAAGCTCGGTTGGAGGCTGTTATTTGGCGAGGCTCAATGGAAAAGCTTAAATTTCCTCCTGAAGAAGGGATGGAAGTGATCGCTGTAGGCAAACTTACTACTTATCCAGGTTCATCAAAATATCAAATAGTCATTGATGCTCTTGAGCTAACAGGGGTTGGTGCTTTAATGACACTTTTAGAAAATCGTAAGAAAAAGCTTGCAGATGAGGGCTTGTTTGATGAATCAAAAAAGAAGCCGTTGCCTTATATGCCCCAAGTTATAGGGGTTGTGACATCACCGACAGGAGCTGTTATTCATGATATCATTCATCGTATATCAGATCGTTTTCCTTTGCATATTTTGGTTTGGCCTGTAAGAGTTCAAGGAGAAACGAGTGGTCGGGAGGTAGCTTCTGCTATTGAGGGGTTTAATGCTCTACCTTTAGGTGGTGTTTTAGTTAAGCCTGATCTTATTATTGTAGCACGCGGGGGAGGGAGTTTAGAAGATTTATGGGAGTTTAATGATGAAGCGGTGGTTCGTGCTGTTTATGCATCAATTATTCCTGTTATTTCTGCAGTTGGGCACGAGACAGACTGGACTTTGATTGACTATGTTGCTGATTGGCGGGCACCAACCCCTACAGGAGCAGCAGAAAAAGCTGTTCCTGTTAAACTTGACCTTGAAGTGCAATTGGCATCACTTAGTGCACGTCTTTGTACGGGGTTGACACGTTATTTTAATTTTCATCTACAAAAATTACGTGCTATTTCACGGGGGTTGCTTACTGCCGACCAATTACTTGCTTTGCCGCGTCGTGGTTTTGATGAAATTTCAAGCCGATTGCAACGAGCTCTTTGTATAAGCTACGAAAAAAAACTTTTTTATTTTAGTGCTCTTAGTGTTCGGTTTTCTCCGCGTTTACTAAATAGCGAAAAAGCGCGATACAATGTAAAAGGGTATACGATACATCTTCGTCGTGCTTTTTTACGCAATGTTGAAAAACAACGTGCTCAAGCAGAGATGGCATTTAGGCTTTTAAAAAGCACTTCTTATCAGAATATTTTAGAGCGGGGTTTTGTTTTGGCATTGGGGCAAAATAATAAGCCGGTTAAGAGATTAACGCAGTTGCCTAAAATAGGTCAGATGAATTTACGTTTTTTTGATGGTGAAATTAGCGTTTCAACACTCAATCGTGTTTCAAAAAACAGACAGATAAAACAGCAAAAAGATGATCAAGGAACACTCTTATGACTCGATAGCTTCTGTACTTAATGAAGGACTTTTGATGGGGGTAGATGGAAAAGTTCGTTGTTTTTGGGCAGGAACTGACCCACTTTATTGCGCTTATCATGATCATGAATGGGGAAAGCCTATTTTTGATGATGCTCGTTTATTTGAGAAAATCTGTCTTGAAGGTTTTCAAGCAGGGCTTTCTTGGTTAACAATTTTAAAAAAAATTTCTCACTTTCGCAGTGCTTTTGATAACTTTGATTTTGAAAAGATCGTTTATTATGATGAAGTAAAAATCAAAATATTGATGCAAAATCAAGGCATTGTTCGTCATCATGGAAAAATCCGATCGGTGGTTAATAATGCTTTTAGGGCACAAGAAATTATAGCAGAGCAGGGTAGTTTATCTCACTATTTTTGGTCTTTTCAACCACCACAATCTGAGCGTCCCGAAAAAATAGATTTTCAAATATGGCAGAACAATCCCGTAACAGCCGCTTCTATTCGTCTTTCTACGGATTTAAAAAAACGTGGTTGGACATTTGTTGGTCCCACTACTTGTTATGCTTTTATGCAAGCAGTAGGGATAGTTAATGATCATCTTGAAGGGTGTTTTTGTCGGTAAATCTGCCAAGATTTATTTTAGCTAACCTATTTATTCTTTATTGTCAAAGGTCATGAAAGACCAAATAAGCTATCTAGAAGCCAATTAAAAAACTAACATAAGTTATATTGGGATTAATTATTGATATATTGGCACTTTAAATTGCGGCTTTATTGTATATTTGTTAATTGGGAAAATGCTTAAGTTTAGACAGGTTTCATCTTCTCTATTTTAGATTGAGTATCAGCGTTTATTGCTAGCAAAAATGTGAAGCAAATTATTTAGGTAGGCTTCAAATAATGTACGGGAATATTTTTATATTTTACCAATTGCTCAATTTACTCAAGATAATACAGCAAAGTAGATGTGCACCTTAAAATTAAATGTATAAGGGATGTGGTTATTTTCAGAAGTTTGTGCTCCTGTTTTTATAAAGGTTTGTGATGTGGGAGAAGTTGCTTTGCAAATTTTATATAATAATTTCATACATTGTCGATAACCTATGATAACCAGTTTAAGTTGAAATTATGGCTTATATTAGCTGTTAGAAAAGAGTGTTTTGGTACAAATATAAATCCACCATGTTAAATGTTTGAGAAAAATTTACAGGAATAGAAAAAACAGAATATTTATTTTTAAACGTGAGTTTATTTATAGCTCAGATTTTTATAGTTTCATTTTTAAATAATAATGTTGCAACTGTTATGTCTATTATAAAAAATGAGTTTAAAGTTAATATAACTATCTGTCTTTCAGATGCAGTTGGGTAATAAACTCAGTGAATAAAGAGGGGGATAACCGTCTAAAAGAATGTTTGCGTTATGTTTATTCAGTTTTTACTGATATAAACTTACCATTTTAGCTAGAATAGCTGATTTATAAAAGTAAGAGTTTAAAGGGAAGATCTATGAATATGAAAAAGAAGATATTAAAGGGGAGCTGTTCTTTTGTTTCTGTTCTTATGACTGTAGGCATGTTATCGCAACAAGTGTCAGCAAAAACACCTGCAGATACACTTGTGATGGCTTGGAATCTTGATGCGATCAGTACATTTGATCCAGCTCAAATCAATGATTCTTACAGTAGTGAAATTATTCACAACGTTTGTGATAGTTTGGTTGATACTGATCCAAATGATGCAACCAAAATGATTCCGCATTTAGCAAAGAGTTGGGATATTACAAGTGATCATAATACAGTGATTACTTTTCGTTTGCGTGATAATTTAAAGTTTGCTGATGGTCGGCTTGCCAGTGCTAGTGATCTTGTTTGGAGTATGAAACGTGTTATTCAGTTGAATATGGCTAATGCAGCAACACTTAATGAATATGGTATTACAGCGCAAACAGTTGATTCCGCTATTTACGCGCCGGATGAGAAAACTGTGGTAATGAAATTTGATAAGCCTTATCCAGCTGAACTTATTCTTAATAATATTGCTGCTAATCGTGTTACTGTATTGCTCGATCGTGAAACGATTATGAAACACGAAAAAGATAATGATATGGGAAACCGCTATTTAGCGACTCATGCTGCTTGTGTTGGGCCTTATCAGTTAGTCAGTTGGCGCCCTGGAGAAGCTATTTTACTACGTTCTCATTCCAATTATTGGGGGAAGGCACCTAAACTTAAACAAGTTCTCATTCGTCATGTTTCTGAATCGGGTACACAACGCTTATTGTTACAAAAAAACGATATTGATGTAGCGCGTGACTTAACGCCTGAAGCTTTGGAAGATCTTGAAAAAACAACAGATGTCAGGATTGAAAGAATATTACAGCCGGCAATGATGTATTGGGGTTTTAATATGACAAACCCTATTTTTGCTAATGAAAAAGTGCGTTTGGCTATGCGTTATCTTATTGATTATGACAATCTTGGTAAAACAGTTTTGAAAGGTATTGGTATTCCACGTGCTAGTTTTATACCTATCGGTGTTTTTGGTGCTTTGGATGAAAAAGAGGGGTTACCTTTCAAACTTGATATCCAAAAAGCTAAGCAGCTTTTAATCGATGCCGGGATATCCAGATGGGTTTGAAGCACATGTCATTGTGGGAGGGACTCCTTATACTTTACCGATTGTTCAGTCTATCCAAGATAATGCAGCAAAGGTGGGTGTGCGCCTTAAAATTGAACGTGTAGCGGGAGCACAATTGTTTTCAAAAGTTTCTGCACGTGCTTTTGATACAGCTTTTTTAGGATGGATTAATGAGTCCGCTGACCCTCATACGATGGCTTTGCGCATTGTTTATAACCCCGATAATCGTTTTGAAGCTAAAAATACAGCTTACCCTAGTTGGCAGCAAGGATATTTTGATGCGAATATGAATCAGCAAGTTGAAGATGCTCTATTTGAAAAGGATTTAGAAAAAAGAGCGCAACGATATGCTGAGTTGCAGCGTCAACTTATGCAAAAAGGGCCTTATGCTTTTTTATTTCAAAAATATAATACTGTAGCTGTTTCACCTGTTATAAAAAAATGGGTTTGGAATAGTATGCCGCGTGTTTTTTATAGTTCAATTGAGAAATAAGCGTATTTTAGGTAATAAAAATACAAAGGGTGAATAGTTATATTAGTAATGAGCAATAGCCCCTTGCATAAAATGGCTTAATTTACGATACTAAGCCGTAAGGGTAGCTCATTCATAAAAGTTCAATTTATGTGTATTTGATCAACATTGATAACACGTGGTAAGTAATATTACCCGGTACACTTGTTCCTATATTAGGTGTAATTTATAATTTTAGTTATGGGAAGAGATGTGAGGGTGTTTTTAAGTTTAAGTTAGATAATAAAGTAAGTGCGATATACCATGAAAAAAAGTAAATAAAGAAATCGTAATCACTTTATTTAAAAACAGTAAAACATCGAAAAAGGGAGTAAGGGGAATTAAAAGATAATGTTTAAGAGTTTTGGTGCTTTATTAGGATTAATCGTTTTTTTTAGCAGTTTAATGCCAATAGCATTAAGTGCACCACCTAAAAATACATTAGTGATGGCATGGAATATTGATTCAATCAGTAATTTTGATCCTGCTCAATCTGTTGAAATTGTAACAAGTGAATTATTGAGCAATATTTGTAGTTCTTTGGTGCAGTTTGATAAGCATGATTCTACGAAAATTCGTCCTGCTATGGCTCGATCTTGGGATGTTTTAGATGATGGGAAGAGAATTGTTTTCCATCTTCGTGATGATTTAAAGTTTAATGATGGAAGGGCGGCAACTGCGAAAGATCTTGCTTGGTCAATGCAGCGAATCATTAAATTAAATCTGGGTTTTTCTCAATCTTTGGGAGATTTTGGATTTACCAAAGAAAATATTGAAACGAGTATTCAAGCTCTTGATGATACAACTTTACAGTTAGACTTTGATAAGCCTTATCCTGTTCACCTTATATTGACTACAATTGGGCAAACTTATACTTCTGCTTTGCTTGACCGGAAAACACTTGAAATAAATAGTGTTAATGGTGATATGGGGAATAAGTATTTAGCTACTCGTTCAGCTTGTGTTGGTCCTTATAAATTGGTACGTTGGTTTCCTGGAGAGCGGGTTGTTTTACAAGCCACCCAATATTATTGGGGAGAGGCGCCAAAAATTAAACAAATCTTGGTGCTTCATGTGGCTGAATCAACAAGCCAAAGATTACTTTTGGAAAAGGGTGATGTAGATATAGCACGTGATCTTTCTGCGGAAGATGTTTTAGACATTGAAAAGCAAGGGGGGGATGTCAAGATTAATCGTATTTTGCGTCCACAATCTGTTTATCTATCGTTGAATAATAAGAGAGAAACTTTGGCTCATGAAAAGGTGAGGTTGGCGCTGCGTTATCTTGTTGATTATGACAATCTTGGGAAAACAGTTTTGAAAGGTATTGCAATTCCTCGTGCAAGCTATATGCCATTAGGTATGCCAGGTGCTTTGGATGAAAAAGAGGGAATGCCATTTGAGCTGGATTTAAGAAAGGCAAAACAGTTAATAAGTGAAGCCGGTTATCCAAATGGATTTAAAGCTAATCTTTTAATTGGTAGCCTTTCCTATATGTCATCTGTTGCACAGTCTATTCAGGAAAATGCACACAAAATTGGGATTGATCTTACAATTGAAAAAATGACACAAACTCAATTATTAAGCCGGGTTCGTGGGGGAAATTATGATATTGCTATAATGGGGTGGCATACAACAGTTCCCGATGGACATTTGTCTTCAATACGTCATGTTTTTAATCCTGATCCAACATTTACTCAAAAGCACAGCATGTATTTAGCTTGGCGGGCTGGCTATTATGATGTAAAAGTCAATAAAATGATAATGGATGCTTTATCTGAGAAAGATCAAGATAAACGCGTTGAACAATATCGCAATTTGCAGCGTTATGTTCTTTATCATGGTCCTATGGCTTATTTATTTCAGACCTATTATATCATTGGTATGGGGCCTGAGGTGAAAAAATGGTTTTGGAATAGTTTTGAGATTCGCTATAGTGAAGCAGAAAAATAAGTTGTAATTCTATTGCAAATAATGATCATTGGGTGTGTGAGTGCGATGTGTTTTACTGTATGGTTGGGAAAGATCGCAAAGCATAGATTTTTATAAATGTGTGGGGAACTACCATAATGGTTTTATCGGATTCAAAAGCTGATGTAACATTAGCACAAAAACAGAGAAATTTGCGTGTATGGCCTTTTTTCTTTAGGTTATTTAAGCTATTAATTTCGGTGTTAATTACATTATTTGGTTTAGTAACAATCACTTTTTTTATTGGACGTCTTTTACCTTTAGATCCTGTTATTGCTATCCTGGGTGATAATGTTAGTCAGGAAGCTTATGATACAATGTTCTATAAATTAGGTCTCGATCAGCCATTGATTATACAATATTGGAGTTATCTTCAAAATATTGTTCTTTTTAATTTTGGGGATGCTTTGACATCGGGGCGCCCTGTTTTGGAAGATATTTTACGTGTGTTTCCTGCAACGCTGGAGCTTGCAACGGTTGCTATTATTATTGGCACGAGTTTGGGTATTCCATTGGGGGTTTTTGCAGCAATGTATCGTAATTCATTTATTGATTATTTCGTTCGTATTTTTACATTGATAAGTTATTCGACACCAGCTTTTTGGCTTGGATTGATGGCATTATTGGTATTTTACGCTAAACTTGGTTGGATTGGTGGGCCAGGGCGTATTGATTTTCTTTATGAATATTCTTTTGAGCCCAAAACAGGTTTATTTCTTTGGGATTCTGCTGTGCAAGGTCAATGGGAAGTCTTTAGTAACGTTTTTAGTCACATTATTATGCCTGCCTTAATTCTAGCTTTTGGTGCTATGGCTTATATTAGCCGTATGACTCGTGGATTTATGATTGAACAGCTTAATCAGGAATATATTCTTACAGCACGTGTTAAAGGATTATCATGGGCTCGAACAGTTTGGGGGCATGCTTTTCGTAATTCTGCTGTTCAGATTATTACTGTAGTTGGCCTTTCTTATGCGTTTTTGTTGGAAGGTGCTGTGTTGACGGAAACAGTTTTCGCTTGGCCTGGTTTCGGGCGTTATTTAACTAATGCGCTTTTTGCAGGAGACATGAATGCAGTTATAGGTTGTACGCTACTTATAGGATGTTTTTTTGTCATTATTAATTTACTTTCTGATTTACTTTATCAGCTTTTTGATCCAAGGACACGTTGAATATGACAATGACTAATCATAATAATCCACGATCGTCATTTTCTTTGAGTTATTGGTTGAAAAGATCTGTTTCACAGTCAACAATCCAGGCAAATATACAAAAAATTTATTACTCATTAACTATTTTTTTTAGTAATTTTTCAGCTGTATTGGGATTGGCTATTATCCTTGTTATTCTTTTTTGTGCGATTTTTGCACCTTGGGTTGCTACTTATGATATTGCCAGCAATGATCTTGCTCATCGATTACAACCACCGTCTATGCTACATTATTTGGGGACTGATGAGTTGGGACGTGATATTTTTAGTCGATTAATTTTTGGGGCACGTATTACTCTTTATATTGTTTTTTTAACAACAATTATTGTAGGTCCGATAGGGCTGATTGTAGGCACTGTATCTGGCTATATAGGGGGGTGTGTTGATACGGTTTTGATGCGTATTGTAGATATTTTTCTTGCTTTCCCAAGTTTGATTTTAGCACTTGCTTTTTCAGCAGCTTTAGGGCCTGGTATTGAAAATGCGGCAATCGCAATTTCAATGGCATCATGGCCACCAATAGCACGTTTAGCACGCGCAGAAACTTTGACTATACGTTCATCTGATTATGTAGCAGCAGTTTTTCTACAAGGTGCATCAATGTGGCGAATTATTTTTTTTCATATAGCACCGATGTGTATTCCTTCAGTAATTGTACGGTTAACATTAAATATGTCTGCGATTATTTTAACAGCTGCTGGTCTTGGTTTTTTGGGATTGGGTGCTCAACCACCAACTCCTGAATGGGGCGTTATGCTTTCGACTGGTCGTGAATTTATGATGACAAGTTGGTGGTTGGCGGTGGTACCAGGTTGTGCAATATTGCTTACAAGTCTTGCCTTCAATCTTTTAGGTGATGGGCTTCGTGATATATTGGATCCACGCAATGGATAAAAAATTATTAGAGATAAAAGATTTACGTATTTCATTTCCTACTACGCGTGGTATGTTAGACGTTGTACGTGGCGTTAGTTTTTCTGTAGGAAAAGAAAAAATTGGAATTGTTGGAGAATCTGGATCAGGAAAATCAACAACTGGACGTGCAGTCTTAAAACTAAATCCAAGATCAGCAATTATCAAAGCTCAAAAAATGTGCTTCAGCGAGGTAGATTTATTATCTGCCAGTGAACATCAGATGCGCTCTATTCGGGGAGGACGTATTTCAATGATTTTACAAGATCCCAAATATTCGCTTAATCCATTAATGCGAATCGGAAATCAAATCATGGAAGCTTACCGGATTCATTATCGTGTTTCAAAGATGGAGGCGTGGGAGAGAACGATTTCTGTATTGGAATCTGTTCATATTCGTGATCCTGAGCGTATTATGCGGTTATTTCCTCATGAAATATCAGGTGGAATGGGGCAACGTGTTATGATTGCCATGATGCTTATTCCTAAGCCTGATTTGATTATTGCAGATGAGCCAACATCTGCACTTGATGTAACTGTGAGATGTCAGGTTTTAGCCATATTGGATGAGCTTGTAGCAAAGTCTGGAGCAGGACTGATTTTCATTAGTCATGATTTAAATCTGATTGCTGATTTTTGTGATCGTGTTTTGGTGATGTATGCTGGTCGTATATTGGAAGAATTGCCTGCACGTGATTTATCTCGTGCATGTCATCCTTATACTAAAGTTCTTTTAGAAAGTTTACCACGCCTTGATAAGCCAGTTAATGTTTTATCGGTCCCTGAGCGGAACCCTGATTGGTTACATGGTCCAACAATTGTTAATGGGGTTGAAGGAACTTACCATGACCAATTGTAAAAATATTATTGATGTTTTTGATTTGTCTGTAACCTTTGGGCGTGGGCACAAGGCAATAGAGGTTGTTAAAGAAGTTAATTTTCATATTAAACGTGGTGAATCTTATGGTTTGATTGGTGAATCAGGATGTGGAAAATCAACCATTTTGAATGCATTAGTTGGGCTTATTCCCGATTATAGGGGGCATTTTATCTTCGATGGAAAGGAAGTATTAAAGAAAAAAAGTAAAACTTTTTTACGTCGTATTCAAATGGTCTTTCAAGATCCTTATGCTTCACTTCATCCAAGAAAGATGGTGCATACGGTTCTTTCGGAATCTCTTACGATCCATGACATGGATAATCACAAGACAAGGGTGCACGATATTTTGAATTCTGTCGGTTTAGATTCTTCATTTCTTTATCGTTATCCACATGAGTTATCAGGAGGGCAGCGTCAACGTATTGCTCTTGCACGTGCTTTGATTATTGAGCCGGAAGTTTTGTTGCTAGATGAGCCAACATCTGCATTGGATGTATCTGTGCAAGCTGAAATTTTGAATTTATTGAAGTCACTACGAGAAGAAAAGCAATTAACCTATTTGATGGTATCTCATGACCTTCCTGTTGTTGCTCATATATGTGAACGTATTGGAATTATGCATCAAGGGGTTATTTTGGAAGAGTTAAGTAATAGTGATTTGCGTCATTTGCGTGCGCGGCATGATTATACAAAAATGTTTCTTAAAGCGAGTACTCGGCCCATTTCTTATAATGAAGAAAAAACATAATTGGCTTTACAGGAAATGGAAAGGAGGGTGGTCTTTATTTTAGATCTTTTGTACTAAAATAAAAAAATTTTTTTACCTTTCGATTTTTTATACTTTTAGTATAAAATATTTTATAAATATGGGTTTGATACTTAAAATTTTAACAGGATAATCGCGTGCTGATTTACAAGCTTTACTATTATCCTTCTCTAAAAGTTGTTTATGATTATCTAATAGAATTAGTCAAAAACCAATAGTACAGAATTCTTTTTAGAAGTATACAAAAAAGAACTGGTAGCGGAGGAGGGATTCGAACCCCCGACACAAGGATTATGATTCCTCTGCTCTAACCTACTGAGCTACTCCGCCAAAATAGAAAGATATTATGAAACAATTTTATCTCTGGCGGATATAAGAGGTAGAATAGTAAGATGTCAAGCATCGTTTTTAAGCTTTTCTCTTGTCATTCTATTTCATCCCCGATATGGAATGAACGTAAATATAATTTTCATAAGTTAGCAGAATAAGGTGTAAAAATGACACCACGTGTAGCGGTTTTAGGATGCGGTTATTGGGGTGGAAATCATATACGAACACTCCAAAGTCTTGGGGCTTTAGCAGCAGTTTCTGATATTGATTCTGATCGGGCTATGAGTTTTGCAAAGGCATATAACGTTGAAGCTATAGCACCTGATGAACTTTTTGTTCATACCGATATCGATGCGATTGTGTTAGCACTCCCTCCACAATTTCATACAGACAATGCGCTACGTGCTCTAAAAAATGGTAAAGATGTTTTGGTTGAAAAACCAATTGCTTTAAATATGGCTGATGCTAAGCACCAAGTTCAGGTGGCTAGTGAATACGGGCGGATTTTTATGGTAGGCCATGTTTTACGTTTTCACCCTGT
Source organism: Bartonella bovis 91-4 (assembly GCF_000384965.1). NCBI lineage: Bacteria > Pseudomonadati > Pseudomonadota > Alphaproteobacteria > Hyphomicrobiales > Bartonellaceae > Bartonella > Bartonella bovis. Next base: position 1,149,687 of record NZ_CM001844.1, on the reverse strand, counting down.
TTTTGAAAAAATATGTAAATTAGTGGTAAATAAAGAATTGGGAGATGTGCGTTATATTTATTCTCATCGATTAGGTTTTGGAAAATTTCATATGCAAAGTGATGCCCTATGGGATCTTGCTCCTCATGATATTTCAATGATTTTAGCTTTGACAGGGTGTGAACCTTCTGAAGTTCGCGGAGAGGGTGCTGCAGTGATTGACCAACTTTCTGATTTTGCACATATTCATATGACGTTTCCAAATGGTATACATAGTCATCTTTTTACTTCACGCCTTAGTCCTTATCGTGAAAGGCGTTTAACAGTTGTTGGTACAAAAGCTATGCTTGTATTTGATGATATGGAACCATGGAGCCGTAAATTAGCGTTTCGTCACTTTTCTGTTTGGCAGGAGAATAAAGAGTGGGCTTTTCATGCTGATGAATTAAATTACATTGATATTTGTGAAGGTTTACCGCTTACTTATGAGTTGCAACATTTTCTTCATTGTATTGAAACGCGTCAAACACCTCGTACGAATGGTGATGATGCTCTTGCTGTTTTACGAACTTTAATCGCTGCTAATATTGATCATCGGAGATGAAAAATAAAAGTATTTTCATATTTTTGTAGTTATCAATGGAGTTAATATGCAATTTATCGACCTTGGAGCGCAACGCACGCGTATTGAAAAGAAAATTAATGCCGCAATTGCGCGTGTGGTGGCCAGTGGTCAGTATGTTTTAGGGCCGCAAGTAACAGAGTTTGAAGAACGATTGGCGGATTATCTTGGCGTTAAACATGTGGTTGCATGTGCCAATGGAACTGATGCATTGATGATGCCCCTTATGGCTAAAAATATTGGTCCAGGTGATGCTGTTTTTTGTCCCAGCTTTACGTTTTCTGCAACAGCTGAGGTTGTTGCTTTAGTAGGAGCAAAACCTGTTTTTGTGGATGTTTTGCCAAACACATTCAATATTGACGTTGATAAACTTGGTGAAGCAATCGAAATGATAAAAAAAGAGGGAAAATTCAAACCAAAAGCAATTATTTCTGTCGATTTGTTTGGACTACCTGCTGATTATACAAAAATTTCTGCAATAGCTACGAGAGAAAATCTTTTTGTTATTGAAGATACTGCTCAAGCAATAGGTGGTAAAATAGGTAATGTTATGTGCGGAGCTTTTGGTGATGTTGCAGCAACAAGCTTTTATCCAGCAAAACCACTAGGGTGTTATGGTGACGGAGGCGCTATGATGACCAATGATGATGGTTTGGCAGCACTTTTACGTTCGATTTTGTTTCATGGTAAAGGTAAAACGCAATATGATAATGTTCGTATTGGTTTAAATTCACGGTTGGATACAATTCAAGCTGCAATTTTACTAGAAAAACTTACAATCATTGAAGACGAGATGGAAAAACGTGTAGCAATTGCTCAGCGTTATTCTGATGGTTTAAAGGATATTGTGATAGTCCCAGAAGTAGGAGAGGATATTCGTTCTGCTTATGCGCAATACACTATTAAAGTGGAAAATCGCGATCAATTAAAGATGTATTTACAAAAAAACGGCATTCCTACAATGGTTTATTATAATACTCCATTGCATTTACAACCAGCTTATAAACATTTTCCCTATGTGAAGGATTCTCTTTGCTTTTCTGAAGCTTTAGCAGATTGTGTTTTAAGTTTGCCTATGCATCCTTATTTATCACAAAGTGATCAGGATATGATTATTCAACACATAAAAAATTTTTATCATTCTTAAGAAGATATTTGCTCCCTTAAAACTAGTTATTACATTCTCTTGTTTTTTTGAATGCATCGTTTTTAAAGAGAATTTTTTACGCTATAATTTTATAAAAATTATAATTATATGAAAATGTCTTATTAATAAGGGCTTTTAAAAAAGACGAGATGATTATCGTTTGAATAGTAATACTTTATAGAATCAATATAAAAAGCCAAGAAGAAATAGAATTTTAAAATTATTCAAAATGAATATTGATTTATAATTCAGTTGTTACTATGATTATAAGCTGCTTCAGAAATTTCTTAACACAAATTGTTAACTAATTGTTTTTAAAGACAGTTTATGTAGGAAATGTTTATTTAGTATGGGCTATTTTTTTACGAATACAAGATGCAAGATCACTTTTATTTTTAGAATTTTTTATCAATGTATTGATGGGGGAATCTTTACCTTCTTTTAAAGCTATTTGGGCAGCTAATGTAGCTGCTAATTCTTTTATTTCTTTACGCAATTCATTGAGGAGTTGATTGCTAGAATCACTGTTAAGATCATCAATTTGAATCTTTAATAAGCGTTGTTGATAATCTTGTATTTTTTTATGCATAGCGTTAGTTTCCATTATAATAAGAGATTTATCACAAAAATATGCTACTTGTTTATTGTGTTAGCTCCTGTTTTAGGAAAGGGATATGGACCTCACTATATAAGTAGAGGCCAATTAATAAAATTGTTTTTTACTTGATTGAATTGAATTTTTATCTTTGAAAAATCGTATTTTATTATTGTATATCAATTTTATAGAACATTTAACCCAACAAAACACTCCGTTTCCCTAACTCGGAAACGGTAGAAATGCCAAGAATAAAAGAAGACTTGATTAAATTAGCATAATTTCTTTTTTCAATAGCAATTGTTTAAAACGGGTTCCATGTTGGCATGGGTGTTAATTTTAAATATCCCATATTAATGCCGAGACGCGCACCAACTCCTGTACGTACTGGAATCAATAAAGTATTATTACGTTTAAGAGCGTGAAAACCAACTCCTGCAATTAAATAAGCTGAACCTGAAATACCACCATAGCGTCCCCATAAAGTGTTTATATCATTGAGATCATAAATTAGAATCATTAAACGGGAGCCTTGACCACCAAAGTCCCACCCTACAGAAGGACCTTGCCAAAAGACTTTATGTTGACCATAATTTTTAGTAAAGATTTGCCCTTCACCATAAGTTAATCCAGCAAAAAAAGCACCGGAAGCTTCTTCTCCTAAAATATAAGCGTTTGGAAGACCGTATCGCGAAAAGATATTTTCAATTGCAGTTGCTAAATTATTTGTAGTTTGTCCAAAAAAATTATGGCCAGAAGCAATAATTTCTTGCATTGAATAATATTTATTTTTACTCATTGGTTGAAGTTCAGCATTTGCAGAACCTACCGTTACAAATAAAAGAGCTATCAAAAGTGCAATATTTGTAGTCCAGCGTGATAAAAAAGAGAGAGTCATGGGATTTTCTTTTTAGTTGTCATAATAAAAGGATATTAAAGTTTTTATTCAATTTAAATAGAAAATAAGGCATAAAACTGTTTAAATTCTTAAATTTGTCTCATAAAATTTAAACGGTTATTTAAATTTTCACTTATGTACTGAATGTTAAAATTTCTAGCATAAAATGAGTCTTAAATTTTTAAGTTCGGGAGTTATTAATAAATTATGACGTCAGCTGTTTCTTTGAAGTTTGCCGATCTTACTGCGCTGCTTTGTAGCCGTATTTGCCATGATTTAATTTCACCTATTGGTGCCATTCAAAATGCGATGGAACTTTATGATGAAGGAGGAGTTGAGGAAGATGCTTTGCAATTGGTACGTTCGTCTGTCTCAAAAGCTTCTGCATGCTTACAGTTTTGCCGATTAGCTTTTGGTACTGCGGGGTCAGTAGATAGTCAGATCGACACTCGTTTTGCTGAGCAGATCGCTCAACAGTATATGGCAGAAGAAAAGGCAATTTTGAAATGGCAAGCTCCTGCTTTGCTTCTACCAAAAAATGAAGTTAAGCTTTTACTTAATTTATTATTAATTGCAAATGCAACCATTTCCCGTGATGGTGAAATAGTTGTGACGATTGTACAAGATATAAATACACGCTTTTTCCGGTTCGAAATTTGCGGTCAAGTTTTACGTATTCCCACTCGTTTTACTGAATTATACAATAAAAAAAAACCGAAAGAAACAATTGATGCTCACACAATTCAATTCTATTATACAGTGTTACTTGCTGAGATGACAACTATGACAATAAATATATATGAAACTGATGGTCATGTTATTTTAGAAAGCACAAAGAAACTTTAAGTAAAACTTCTTTATACTATTAAAAAATACCCTAAATCCTGTGGGTTAATAATGACTTTGATTTATTTTAACCCACAAGCATTTTTTTGTGTAAAAGAAACCTCATGTAAAATTTATTAAAAAAAAACGAAAACTTCACACCTAACATTCCAAAATTATGTTTATGGGTCTTAAACTATTTAAGCGGTTTTACGTATATTTTCTTCAACTGGATCACGTAATACATAGCCACGTCCCCAAACTGTGTCGATATAATTAACTCCCGAGGATACAGCATCTAATTTCTTACGCAGTTTGCAGATGAAAACATCAATAATTTTAAGCTCTGGTTCATCCATCCCACCGTAAAGGTGATTGAGAAACATTTCTTTGGTGAGCGTGGTTCCTTTGCGTAGGGAAAGAAGCTCTAGCATTTGATATTCTTTACCAGTCAAATGAACGGGACGTCCAGCAATCTCAACTGTTTTATTGTCAAGATTAACAGTAAGATCACCTGTGACAATAACTGATTGTGCATGGCCTTTAGAACGACGCACAACAGCGTGAATACGGGCGATTAACTCATCTTTATGGAAAGGCTTAGTCATATAATCATCAGCCCCAAAACCAAAACCACGCACTTTATCTTCAATGCTACTCATACCTGAAAGAATAAGAATGGGGGTTTTTATTTTTGCTAATCGTAGAGTCCGCAAAACATCATAACCTGACATATCAGGTAAATTTAAATCAAGCAAAATAATATCATAATCATAAAGCTTGCCTAAATCGACACCTTCTTCACCTAAATCAGTAATATAGACATTAAAATTTCCTGATTTTAGCATCAATTCGATACTTTGAGAGGTTGTTTTGTCATCTTCAATTAATAATACGCGCATTTTAAAATTCCTCGTTTTGCTCCCTCCGAATCAAATGGAGCTTTTTATTTATACAACTGGTAGAACTACCATTGATAAAGAAATCATGAAATCAAACACTTAATTATTGAAGTGTTTGTGAGTAATGCAGTGGTACGCGTAACAATCACCACTGTTTTCTCCCCACTATCTGAAATAATGGTTAACAAAATATTTTTATTTTTGGAAGAGGTTAATAAAATTATTTTATAAGAATTTTACTTTTCTTAATTAAGCAGAAAAATTAACTACCTATTTTATTAATTTTTTACTTAAAAAAACTCTTATAATAGATTATTAAAATTATTTTTATTCAAAATTATGATGTTTATTTATTATGTTTTAAGTTTCTTTGATTTTATAATAGAAATGAAAAATGAATAAGTCATTGATGTTTTTTTGTGAACATATTGTGTTTATTAAGTGTTTAAAAAAAGGCAAAAGAGAGTTATTTTTCAACTTAAAAAGGATGGTTTACTTTTCTTGTTGAAAGGATGGTGCTAGAAGTTTGTATCAGAGGGGAAATGTGCGTTTTGTGTTAGCGTAATCAAGGAGTAGCAAGTAATGAAGCCACGGCAGAGTATGGTAAGATTAAAAATGTTTCAAGTACGCGAGAAGCGTCGTGAAATTGCACAGCTTGAAATAATGATCAAAGAATTTAAACAAATGGTGCTAGAGCTAGAAGCGCAAATTGCCAGTGAAGAACGTAAATCTGGAAATGATGATATTTATCATTTTGCTTATTCAACTATTGCTCGTGCAGCGCGCAAACGGCAAGATAATTTAACAGATTCAATTCGTGATTTACAGCGTCAGAAAGAAAATGCTGAGATCACTTTACATGAAGTTGAAACGGAATTGCAACGTATACAATTTCTTGAAGTGCGAGAAAATAAGAAAGCAGTGGGTGAGTGATGGTTATGTTTTTATCAATCTGCTGTCTTGCTCTATAATTGAATAATACAGACTGTGGATTTTTTATAAATTTTTGTTTGTGGGCTATAATAGAAAACAGCCAGATTAAAAGAAGATCTGGCTGTTTTTAAATATAGCGCTCGAAAATCTACATTATCAATAGCAATTAATACCTGTATTGTTGGATTTTTGTTGTTCGTAATCCAGCTAAGCCGTGTTCATCAATCGAACTTTGCCATGAGAGAAATTCTTCTACAGTCAAAGTATAGCGTTGACACGCCTCATCAAGACTTAACAATCCACCTCTGACAGCTGCAACAACTTCAGCTTTACGGCGGATAACCCAGCGCCTTGTTGTTGGGGATGGTAGGTCGGTGATTGTAAGTGGACTGCCATCCGGACCAATCACATATTTTATTTGTGTTTTTATTGAATCGGTCATTGTATTCTCTACTTTTGTTCAAGGACCTGAAGTGCTTATAAAGCGTGAGCTTTAAAAAAGAACTAAACACGTTGAAAAAAAATTAATGAAATAGATTCAAATGCAAAAGGATGGATAAAAAATAATAAAACAGTATATTATAATGTTTTCTATAAAGTTTTTTATTTCAAAAAATGCAAAAAATCTGGTTTCTTTGTTTTTTATCCATTTCCTTTACGTTTTGAATCACTTCTTTAAAAATCTAATACTATTAGTTGTAGGAAGGATAAAAAAACAATATAAAGAGATAATGGATAGTGTGTATATGAAATATTCACTCACTAACGCATATTTTAAGTAGAGAATGAGTATATGTCTTTAAATAGTCTTGATTTACCAGGACAGCCAGGAAACTCTCGTATTGTTGTTGCAATGTCTGGAGGGGTTGATTCGTCTGTTGTGGCAGGCCTCTTAAAAAAAGAAGGTTATGATGTAGTTGGCATTACATTGCAACTTTATGATCATGGTGTTGCAACGCATCGTGTGGGGGCGTGTTGTGCGGGACAAGATATTGAAGATGCGCGTCGTATAGCAGAAACATTAGAGATACCTCATTATGTTCTTGATTATGAAGAACGATTTCGCGAGGCTGTAATTGATCCTTTTACAGAAAGCTACACACATGGAGAAACACCTGTTCCATGTGTGGCTTGCAATCAAACTGTTAAATTTTCTGATTTATTAGTAACTGCACGCCAATTAGGTGCAGATGCTTTGGCAACAGGTCATTATATTCGCAGCCGTTCTCGTGGTGCGCACCGAGCATTGTTTCGCCCTCTTGATACTGATCGTGATCAGAGTTATTTTCTTTTTGCCACAACGCAGGAGCAAATTGATTATTTGCGTTTTCCACTTGGAGATCTTCCAAAAGTACGTGTTCGTGAAATAGCCGCAGAAATGGGTTTTGTTGTTGCCGATAAGCATGATAGCCAAGATATTTGTTTTGTTCCGCAAGGAAAATATTCTGATGTTATCACAAAATTGCGTCCAGAATCCACAAATCCTGGAATTATTATGCATATCAATGGGCAGGTTTTGGGCGAACACTCAGGAATTATCAATTATACTGTTGGTCAACGTCGCGGCATTGGTGTTGCAACTGGTGAGGCACTTTATGTGGTTCATCTTGACGCGGAAAATGCGCGCGTTATTGTTGGTCCGCGTGAGATGTTAGAAACGCATAAACTCTTTTTGCGTGATGTAAATTGGCTCGGTGATGAGAAATTAGAAAATTTTCCTCCTAATGGTATTGATGTGGTGGTCAAAATTCGTTCAACACGTCCTCCACGTCCAGCTCGTTTGTATTATCAAAAGGGTGTCTTTTCCGTTGATTTATTAGAAAGCGAGAGTGGGGTTGCTCCTGGGCAGGCCTGTGTTTTTTATAATGAAAATAGTAATGAGGCGCGTGTCCTTGGGGGTGGGTTTATTACACATTCAGAACGTTCTGCAGGTGCTGAGGCAATGTTGAAGAAAGTTTTGCATAATTTAGAAACAAAAACTATTACTTTCCCTCAGACGAAAGAAGCTATTGCGTGCAAATAAAATAGGGAAGCTGATAAAGGTTGTGTATTTATAACTAAAAGTGTTCTCACTTTTAGTTGAGTTTATCAAAATCAGCAAAATGTGCTAATGCAATGCCCGATGCTGTTGCAACATTGAGGCTATCGAAACCATAAGCCATGGGAATGCGTAAGGTTTCTGATTTTTGCAAAATATGAGTTGGTAAACCATCACCTTCCGCTCCCAAAATAATTGCAGTGCGTTTTGTTGATTTTGCTTCTTTGAGATAGCGCGGAGCAGAAGGAGAAAGGGCATAAAGGTGAAAATCCGCATCATTTAAAGCTTCAATAATGCTATCAATGTTAGCACCTTGTGTATAAGGTATTTTTAGCGCAGCACCAACGGAAACTCTGATTGCTTTTCGATATAGTGGATCGCATGAAGTTTTATCAACAATAATGCCATTACTAGCAAAAGCGGCCGCATTGCGAAAAATGGCTCCCATATTATCATGATTAGAAATGCCACATAAAACTGGAATCAAAGCTTTTTCTGGAATATTTTGTAAGAACTTTTTTAATGATGGTAAAGTTTTACGTTTACCAATACCGAGCATACCACGGTGAACATGAAAACCAGCAATATCATCCATGACTTTTTGTGGAACGCAATAAATGGGGCAGGTTGGCTTTGTTGCTTTTAAAATGGGCATAATTCCAAGAAGACGTGCTGCGACAATAAGTAATGACAAAGCAGAAAAATCTTTTGAATGTAGCAATGCTGACAATACTACTTTACCTTCGGCAATAAATTGATGTTGTCGTCCAACGAGATCTTTTTCACGAATATTACGATAAGCTTCCAAGCGTGGGTCATCAGTTTCGTGGATTGTGGTGATATTCAGAGTCATGTGGAGCTTCTAACATTATTTTTTCTAAATCACCAGCATAGTGAATACTGTCTTCGTTATTGAATGGGTAAAAAAGATGAATTATTTTTTAAATTTAAAGTAGAATATATATTGACATTGTACAACCTTAGGTATAAAACATGAATACCGAATGCAGCACACGAGAGTGTTTTATTCGGGTACAGGATCTTAGGTCCCCGCTATTTTCTAAGACTGTAGTCCCTTTTTAGGGGAAAAGAATCTGGGTCCCCAATGCCCAGATTCTTTTTTTTATGGAATGGCATTTATAAAAAACTTTTTCCGTTGCTAAAAATGATTTTTAGGTTGCAAGCATATAGACCACAAAATAAAAATTTTGATGAGTATTCTGTCAGTTTACGATTATTTTTTGATGGAGTTATTTATAGCAATCATAAGACTTCGATATATTTAGGAATAAAATCACAACAGAAATATTAATTGGCTTTTTTGTGCTTTATACAGTAATGTTATGATAAATAAAAATGGCAATAAGAAATACATAAGCATAAAGTGTGTTTGAGAAGATTGTTTCTCAATTATAAGGTAGCAAGAACGTTAAATCTACTCAATAAGCAATTATAACGGTTGAGTTGATACATATTTGACTCTCTTGAGAGTTGTATTTTCTTTTATGGAAGAAATTCAAGCCGTTGTAGTTGATATAGTATGATTTGTTGTGCGACGATTGTTGCGCAAATAATAAGTCTGCAATAATTGTTTTATTTTATCCTGACGCCATTTGATATTGAGAAAATATTGGAAGACATACCGGTATGTTATAGGTATGCAACTCAAAATGTTGTGACTCATTTAACGAAGAATGGTGTGTGGTTATGAGTACAAAAATAAAGATACAAAAATTAACACTATGGTCTATTTTAGTGGCTTGTATCGTTTTTACTTTGAAATATTGGGCTTATCAGATTACCGGTTCGGTTGCACTGTATTCTGATGCTTTGGAATCAATTGTAAATATAATTGCTGCATTAGCGGCATGGTGGGCTGTTAAAATAAGTTTAAAGCCAGCTGATCAAAATCATCCTTTTGGGCATCATAAGGCAGAATATTTTTCTGCTATTCTTGAAGGTATATTGATTATTGTTGCGGCAATTATGATTTTAAGAAAAGCGTTGTTCTCTTTTTCAACCGTTGAATTACCGCAGCAACCTGGAATATGGATTGGTATTAATCTTTCAGTCTGTATCATAAATTATTTATGGGGTTTGCTTCTTATTCGACAAGGGAAAATTCATCATTCACCGGCTCTTAAGGCTGATGGAGCACATGTAATGATGGATGTTTTTACCTCCTTTGGTATTTTAATAGGGCTCGTTACTGCTTTCGTAAGTGGATGGGCTGTTTTAGATCCGATTTTGGCAATCATTGTTGCTATTCATATTTTTGTGCAAGGTTGGAAAGTGATTCATAATTCTGTTCAAGGGTTAATGGATGTTGGAGTTGAATTAAATGAAACCATGCAGATTAGTGATCTTATTTTAGCAAATGCGTGTGGTGCTATTGAAATACATGATTTACGGACGCGTGTTGCTGGTAGGGTTATTTTTATAGAGTTTCATTTAGTTGTACCAACTATGATGCAGGTGGGAGAAGCGCATCAGATTTGTAATAAAATTGAGGAAGCGCTTAAAGTAGAATTTGAAAATGCACGCATTACTATTCATATAGAACCTGAAAATGAGGCCAAGTTTCTTCCTGGTACAATGACTATTCCTTTTACATAAGAGATTTTCTTTTATTTTTTCCATGAACAATGCATGATTGAATTTTTAAGTATAGAAATAGTCAATTATGGGTTATTATAAATATTTATTCTAGCAGGGATTTGCTGTAATCACGAGGTGTTATATAACAGTAACGCATCAGTAAAATATTAGATCTTATAATTGATAAGGATATCATAGTTGTTATATTGACAACTGTGAGTTTTGTAGTTGATTATAGTATTGTTTTAGAAAGTGCGAACTACAGAATATGCTTGGGATTAGTAGTTTTTAAAATGCTAAAGATCAGTTTTTTCAGTGCACGTTATTTCATTGTTTTGATTAATAATACTATAACGTTGTAATTGGCAGTACCATTGTTTATGAGAGCGCTCAATAGCAAACAAGTTGAAATTAGCGGGTGTTTTTTTGTTTCCAAAGGCTTGTGATGCAGAAGAAACACCGACAATAGGAATTTTTTTCATTGTTCCTTCAATGAAGTTTAATGTAGGTAAATGGGTATGGCCATGGAGAATAAGTTCGCAGCCGTGGTGTTTTATAACGTCTAGAAATTTTTCTATACCCCATAATTTTTTGTACCAAGAAGTTGCATTGCGAAAGGGGGGATGGTGTATCATCACGATACGGAACAGATCACATGCTGCAGCTTCATTTAAAAGTTGAGATAAAGTCTGTGCTTGCATTTTATCAAAATAACCGGCGGCTTGGAAAAATGGTGTAGCAATAGCTGAAGAAGCACTGATAATGGCTATGTTATCACGAACGCGCATATAAGGAAAAGCATTATTTTGAGGAAGATCACCTGTGATCCAGGGTTGAAAGGCGACACAGGCTTTTTGAAATGCTCCGCGAACATAAGCATCATGATTACCAAGTGTTAAAGAAATATTTTTAGGATGGCCTTGTGTATGCAACCAACGGCACGCTTGTTCGAATTCTTTATCTAGAGAAAGATTGACGAGATCACCAGAGATCACAAGATGATCAGGTTTTTCTTTTTTCAGTGCATGCATTAAAGCATCTAAAGCATTGGTTGTCATTTGGCTTTTGCGTTTTTTTTGCCAATTAAAATAGCCAGTAAGGCGCTTTCCAAACAGTTCAGATAAAGAAGGTTGTGGGAGAGGTGACAGGTGCACATCCGATATATGGGCAAGATAAAACATAAATGTTAGCATAGTGCTGAAAACAATTTAAGCAATAGAAAAATGAACCGCTTTATTGTTGGAAACTATAGAGAGATATAAGGTAAAAACAGTTTTCTCAGAAAGTTTTAAGAAAACTTCAAGCATTTACGATGTTAGAAAAGAGTGCTAAAAGCGAGCATTGTTCAAGTGGGGTGGATAATGTGTGAAAAAATTAGTGATAATGAATCAAAACTTTTTAAACTAAAATAATTAGCTTTTTATTTGCATATTAATTTTTAGGAACGATCTATGGTAAACTCATCCTCTACTTCTCAATTTTGCGCTCCTTTTTCTACAGCTGATAATATGATAAGTTATGTATCTGAAACAGTTGATCATGATGTTCAAATTAAGCAAATCAATCAAGTAGTTTTTGGTCCTGGTCGTTTTGTGCGTGCAAGTTATTTACTACGAGAAGATAGTAAGCATGATCGTCAACTTTCTTTTGTTGCTTGTTTGGGAGACTATGTTATTGGTTCTGTGAGGATGACTCCTATATACATTGGTATACAAACTGCTTATCTGCTAGGTCCTCTTGTTGTTCTACCTGATCATACAAATGTTGGTATAGGTAGCAAATTAGTACGTATGGCATTACAAGCGGCAGAAAATTGCAATGTTCCTTTGGTTATTTTGATTGGGGATAAAGATTATTATGGCCGTTTCAATTTTAAAAATGTACAACATAAGCAAATACAAATGCCTGCGCCAGTGAACCCACACCGATTGCTAGTTTTGGAATTACAAAAAGATACGTTAAAAACAGCACATGGTAAAGTACATTATCGTTCATGTAGCTAATATATATTTTTTCTGTAAAATAGATTTAACTTATTTTAAAGCGATTAAAAGTCGCTTAGAATTTTTTAGTGATTTTCACGATACCACATGCTGCTGAGTAGTAAAAAGCATGTGATCAGAGCTAAAAATCCGGAAAAGATTGGAAAATAGGAAGCATTAACCAAACAAGTTTCTGTTGCTTCTTTCAAAACAATTGATTGAGTACGAGGAGATATTGATTTTGTTTTCGTTTGAATCAATTTAATAGGAGGAAGGTGAATACTATCTTTTTTCTCATGATGCAGACGTATTACGTGGCCGCCAGTATGTTGGCTGATAGGGGCTAGTTTTTCTTCTGTTGAAATTAAATCAGAAAATTCAAGACTATCAATTGCGCCTATAGGAGAAAATACCGTTTGATCACCATTGTGAATGGTAAAGATTCCTGTTTCGTCAGTATTTACAGTTCCTGTAAAAACACCTTCTTGCTCTTTTGTAAGAATGATCTTTTGTTTCTTGCCAGAGGGGAAGATTACTTCGGCTGGCTCTGGCTGCTCTTTAAGTGTTTGTCTACGAACTGTTAAATGATGATGATCATTTATAGTACTTAATCTTTCTTCTTCAAGTTCTGGCTCTTTCATAAGCCAATGAGCAATTCGACGATAAAGAGCAGCGTAAGGTCCCCCTCCTTCAAAACCTCGAGCCCACAGCCAACTTTCGTCAGAAAGCAACATGCCTACTCGACCTTTACCCATATGGGAGAGAAGCAAAAGTGGTTGCTCATCAGCTCCTTTCATAATTGGAACACTTTTGTCTGTGTTTTGAATTGCAATTTGTCGTAACCATCGCCCCCATTGAGAAGCTGGGTGGGTGGCTGTGGCAAGACCTCGCGTAACTGGATGACGTTCACCTTCTTTAGTTAAAGTAGGGCGGAAAGGCTTTTGAATAATAATACCATTGGGTAATGCTGGTAAGACACTTATTAAAGGTGTTTTAGCAAGTGACTGTTCATTAGCAAATTCAGGCCCTGTTACTATGAGTAATGCACCACCTTTTTGTACATATTGAGTAATGTAATCATAATAAATCAATGGTAACACATTAGAGTGTTGGAAACCGTCAAGAATAATGAGATCAAAATTATTGATTTCTTCAACAAATAACTGGGTTGTAGGAAAAACAACAAGTGACAATTGGCTTAAAGGTGTATTGTCTGCTTTTTCAGGGGGGCGCAAAATAGTAAAATGAACAAGATCAATATTAGAATCACTTTTTAAAAGATCACGCCATGTACGTTCACCATTATAAGGTGCACCTGAGATGAGAAGAACACGCAAGTTTTCTCTAATTCCTTCAATGACAGCAATGGCACGATTATTATCAAAGCTTAATTCATCTTCGTAAGTATCGGTTGTAGCCTGAATGATATTTTTTTCAGCATGAGGAAGAGTGATTTCAGTTTGGAAAATAGTACCAGGGGTTACAGAATAACGACCAACTTCTTGGCCATTAACGGTTATAGAAATATTTGCTTGTGCTGGTATAGATTCTTTAGGTTGGCCTTTATCTTCTACCAAGATGGAAAGTACTTGTGGTTTATTGATAAGAGCAAAGCGAGGAGGAGAAATAAACTTAATTTGTCGGTCAAATTCATTGGCTCTTCCTGTGATAAGAGCATTGATTGGTGCACTATCATGAAGTTCTGATAATTTTGGAATATCGTGCACTTGTCCATCTGTGATCAAAATTGTTCCTGCATAACGAGATGGGGGTATATCAGCTATAGCTTGTGTTAGAGCATTAAATAAATTTGTTGATGGCGCATAATGGTTTTCAGAAAGTTTTCCAGCTTCAATAAAACGCAGATCAAATTGTGGATAGCGGGATAGCTCATTTATTAATTGTACACGTGCTTTATGACTATCATGTGCACGTGTACCAAATGTTTGACTTTCGCTTTGGTCAATTACAATACCCACAGTGCTTTTAACAGGTTGACGCTGTTCTTTTATTATCATTGGATTAAGCAAAGCAAGAATAATTGAGCTTAATGCGATAAGACGCAACAAGGCTCCGGGGCGTTGCGTAATGATGCCGATAATGATAAAAAAGGTAGAAAGACCCGCTAAAAAAAGAAGCCAGGGGATGGGTAGAAGAGACTGAAAAGTGATCGATGGTATCATTGGCTTTTTTTTCTGTTAAAACTCTCTAACAATGCAGGCACATGAATCTGATCGGCCTTGTAATTGCCTGTAAGCATGTAGATGACAATATTGAGTCCTGCGCGAAATGCCCATAGGCGTTGCATAGGGTCATTGGGAATAAGTGGGTATTTCCATGTACCTTTCTCGTCTAGTGCCCAAGCACCAGCGAAGTTATTGGCAGTGATAAGAAGAGAACTAACATTATCTCCAGTGGCAATAGAGTTTTTATTTTTTTTATTTATTGATGATGATTCAACCCATAAAGGTGAACCACGATAGCGTCCAGGAAAATCAGGCATAATATAAAAAGAACGAGTAACAACATGATCAGCTGATACCGGTTCAATGGCTGGAATATTTAATCCGCTTAAAATAGCACGCAATCTTTGTGTAGCTGGGGTAGCAGTTTCTTCAAGGTTAAGGTTGGTACTTATTTGATCACGGGTGTCAAATAAAACTGTACCACCATGTTTCATAAAAGCATTTATTTTTTCAAGACTTTTTTGCGTTGGCA
Organism: Bartonella bovis 91-4; assembly: GCF_000384965.1. NCBI lineage: Bacteria > Pseudomonadati > Pseudomonadota > Alphaproteobacteria > Hyphomicrobiales > Bartonellaceae > Bartonella > Bartonella bovis. Next base: position 1,134,450 of record NZ_CM001844.1, on the reverse strand, counting down.
TAGGGCTATCAGCGTCAATAGGCCAGTAAATAAGAGGATAGAAAGAAAGTTCATCTTTATCAAGATCAAGTGCTACAACAGAACCAGGCGAAAGCATTGTACGCTCTGCAATAAACTGACTGAGTGCTTCTAATCCACTTTTACTTGTTGTATCAATTTCATGATTATTAGTTACAACATAAGCAAGATGGGTGACACCAGCTGCTTGCACCATGATTTCATCATGCTTTTCCATAGTTTGTGCATGAGTGGTTGGTAGATGGGATAATAAGGTAATGAAGCTTGCTATTAATAGAAGTAGGAAGAACATATTACTTCGTCTATTAAAAAGAAAAGCTCCTCCTATCCATAAAACTAAAAAACTGTCTAGAGCTAAAAATAAGCTAGCTAGCCCTAAAAGTGGTCCAACAAGATGTTTCTCTTGTGTATCGTAAGATAACAGATCATTACCTGAGGAGGCGGGTAGTGACAATTGTTTCATTAAATTTGATGAATGATTTAATAAATTCAATGCATAAAGATTATTTTTAGAACCATAAAATCCAGGTGGGGTATCATAGGATGGAAGGGGTGGTTTTTGTACATCAATGACAAGTGGAGCGATACGGGGGGAGGGTATTTGTAGTTGACCATCAGCATTTAATGTTCGCCAAGGGCTTTGTGCAGTTATGGTCTGTGTTTGTATAGGGGCTTCTTGGTCATATGCACTAAGTGTGGTAAGTTTTTGCAACATTTGTGCAAAAAATCCAGAAAGCGGAAGATTTGACCATGTAGGATCAGGTGCAATATGGACAAAAATAAGTACGCCTTTTCCATAGTTAGCAGCTGTGAGAAGGGGGGTTCCATCAGCAAGGCTGAGCCATGTTTTTTCAAAAAGATCTGAACTTGGTTCTGCTAAGATTTGACGTGAAACAGTGACTTCTTCTGGAAAAGGAAGATCAAAGAAAAAGCTATTTTTTGCAAAAGGTGCTAATTTTTGTGGTTTTGCCCACGACATAGTACTTCCAAGATAACGTTCACCAGAACGTAATGGCACAGGTAGTAAGCTGTCATATTGTTCTGCAGAACTTAGATTCTCTCCAGCAAAACGGATAAGCACCCCCCCTTTATTCACAAAATTAGATAGCTTTTTTTCTGCTGTTTTTGACATATTAGCAATGTCACCCATAATGAAAACAGACGGATTTTGTTTGAGTAAATGATCAATATCAATTGAAAGTTCTCTTCCGCCAGCTGTTATAATCTGTGCATGTTCCTGCAATGCTTTTATGACATAGTAAAGTGGAGACAGTAAAGGCTGCACCATTTCATTAATATTTGGTGACAGAAGAGCAACACGACTTATTTGGTTACGGCTATCAATTAAAAAAGTCGCAGCAGCTTGAGCGTGGTTATCAATTTTTATCCATGCAATGTCATTACGTAATTCAAGCGGTAAGTTGAGAGGAACAAGGGCTGTTGTTTCTCCTTCATGAAAGTTTACCGTAAAACGCCCAAGAAGCTGACTTTTGAAATCATAAAGGCTTAATGTTGTCATAGACTTATCATGAGTGGCTGCACGAATAACGCGTGCTGCCATATTTCCATCGTTATTGATTATGCCTGTTATGCCAATCAAGTTAGAAATATCAGCTGAATACCATAGGAGTGTTTTAGGCTTTAATTGTTCAATGAAAGTGAAGATTTGTTTATCTTCATTTGTTTGTAAACCATCACTTAAGTAAGCAATATCAAGAGGTTTTTTGCCAGTTTTTTCAATAAGCTTTTTAAATGCTTGCACACGATTGACAGGCCAGGGGTGAGGTTGCAAATGCATTAAATGTTGCCTTGCAACTTCTACAGAAAGGGGGCCAATTTCTTGGGTGTTGTTTTCAGCTGTTGCAAGTAAATAAATATCTTTTTTATGTTTTTCTGCTTGTACAAGTAGGGATTTTGCAACGGTAATACGTTTTTTCCATTCTTCAGCAGAAGCCCACCCATTATCAATAATAAGTGCCAACGGTTGAGATCCCGAAAGAATAACAGGATTTTTGTTCCATATAGGGAGTGCTAAGGCGATAGTAATTAATGCTATTATAATGAGCCGTAGCAATAACAACCACCAAGGTGTATGGTTGGCTGTTTCTTGCTGATTAGTTCGTTTAAGCAAGAGGCGCAAAGGAGGAAAAAGCTCTTTATGAGGCGTGGAAGGTGTTGTCCGCAACAACCACCAAATAAATGGTAAGGCCAAAAGCCCGAGCAAAACTAAGGGAGCTTCAAAACTCAAAGTGCCCTCCCTGTATAAGGTACAGAGGCATTCATTCTATTTGTAAGTTGCAAGATAGTTTCTTTTAAAGGTCGGTCAGTTGTGTTTACATGGTAACTCCACCCTTGGTGTGAGCAGAAATTTATTAATTTTTCCCGTCTTTTTTGGTAGAGTTTGCAATAATGTTTACGGAAGCTTTCTGCTTTTCCTAAAAGAAGCTTTTGCTTAGTTTCAGGGTCGAAAAATTCTGTACGTCCTTTGTAGGGAAAGCTCTCTTCTGCAGGATCTGCAACTTCAATTAAATGCACATTCACTTGTTTTGCCACCAAAATTCTTAAATGTTGAATGATTTTTTCAGACTGATCAAGAAAATCGCTAATTATGATGACTTGTGAAAAGCGGTTAATAGCCGAGAAATCTGGAAATGAATTTTCAACTTGATGATTTGTTAAAGCCATTGCCATGCGTTCTGCTACATTAGATGTTATGGTGGGAGCCATTAGATCAGGAATAGCTATATATTGACCATCTCGTGCAAGAAGTGTTGCCAGTGCAAGGGAAAGAATAATCGCATAATTGCCTTTGGAAATTTTAGAAAAGCGTGAACAATAATGCATAGAAGCACTTTGATCTGGCCAAATCCAAACTGTTTGTGCTGTTTCCCATTCGCGTTCACGTAAGTAAGTGTGTTCATCACGTGCAGAACGACGCCAATCGATATGTGTTGTGGATTCTCCTTCGACATACAGACGAAATTGCCAGAAATTATCTCCATTACCACGTTTACGTTGGCTATAGTAACCAGCCATTAGTGTATTAGCAATAAGGCGTGCTTGTAAAAGAAGATGAGGCATATTTCCTACATCTTTATGCAGTTTTGCAATAAACGATAGTGGGTCTTTCTTAGAAACTTTTTTGCCAATAGCCATTAAAGAGTATCTTTCACAAGCTTAGCAATAATATCTTTGACAGCTATATTATCAGCACGTGCAGAAAAATTAAGTGCCATGCGGTGTTGTAATACAGGATAAGCTAATGCTTTAATATCGTCAAGTGAGGGGGATAAACGTCCGTGATAAAGAGCACGGGCGCGAGCACAAAGTGAAAGAGCTTGTGAAGCTCGAGGTCCAGGTCCCCAAGCAATATAAGTATTTGCAAAGGGATTGTCCTCGTTTGGACGAGCTGAACGCACTAGTTTCAAAATGGCTTCAACAATATTTTCAGAAATAGGTATTTTGCGGACGATTGTTTGAATTGTTTGTAATTTTTGGGTTGATAAAACTGGTTTTACAGTTTGGCTTTTTTGACCTGTTGTTTCTAAAATAATGCGCCGTTCCGTAGTAAGATCAGGATAATCAATATCAATTTGCATCAAAAAGCGATCAAGTTGTGCTTCAGGAAGTGGGTAGGTTCCTTCTTGTTCGAGAGGATTTTGTGTTGCAAATACATGAAAAGGTTTTGGCAAATCATAACGAGTACCGGCAATAGTGACGTGATATTCTTGCATGGCTTGCAAAAGAGCTGATTGAGTACGAGGAGAAGCACGGTTAATTTCATCTGCCATAAGAAGTTGTGCAAAAACAGGGCCTTGGATGTAACGAAAAAAGCGTTTACCGTTTTTATCTAAGTCCATAATTTCAGAACCGATAATATCTGATGGCATTAAATCTGGTGTGAATTGGATACGTTTTCCATCAAGCCCTAGAACAAGGCTTAATGTTTCAACAAGGCGTGTTTTAGCCAGCCCTGGAACACCAACAAGAAGGGCGTGCCCCCCAGCCAAAATGGCTGTTAAAGTATATTCAATCACGTGACTTTGACCGAAAATAACTTTGTCAATCGTTTTTTGTAGGGTGACTAATTTTTTATAGGCCGCATCAATATCATCAACGATCGATTTGATATCTTTATTTATATTAATCTTTTCGGTGGAATTAGATAACGTATCATCTTGACTCATATTGTTTCCTTAAAGACAGTTGTCGCAAAGTAGTGATTTCTTTTATACGATAATAAATATTGTATAATTTGTAACAGAAAATGAAGAGAAAAGAAGTATGGTAAGATGTTTTTTTTATTCGTGCACAGATGGAGAAGTGTATTAATGAAGGAGGAGTTATAGCTCATAAGAAACGTGTTACAAATTATTGTGCGATAAGATTACTAAATAGAGAGAAGTGTTAAGAATTTGTTCAAAAGGTTAAGTGGATGAGCATACCACAAAATTTCAGACAAGTTGGTTGGTTGCAGAATGACCATATCCAAACACTTCTTTGCATTTTATCATTGGATGGTGAAGAGGCACGTATTGTTGGTGGTGCAGTACGTAATCAACTCTTGAATCAACCCATTAGCGATATTGATATTGCTACGACCTGTTTGCCGCAGCAGGTTATAAAGCGTGTAGAACAAGAAGGATTTAAAGCTATTCCTACAGGTGTTGATTTTGGTACAGTGACAGTCGTCATCGAATCTCGTTGCTATGAAGTTACAACGCTTCGCTCTGACATTGAAACAGATGGTCGTTATGCAAAAGTTTCCTTTTGTCGCGATTGGAAAAAGGACGCTCAACGACGAGATTTTACCATCAATGCGCTTTATTGTGATGCATCTGGTCAACTTTATGATGAAGTGGGAGGCTTGAATGATATTGAAAGCAAAACGATACGTTTTATAGGTGTTGCGAAGGATCGTATTTGTGAAGATTATTTACGTATTTTACGTTTTTTTCGTTTTTTTGCTTGGTATGGGGAAGGGCGACCTGATACGCAAGGGTTGAAAGCATGCATTTCTTTGAAACAAGGTCTGCACAAACTTTCATCTGAGCGTATTTGGGGAGAAATGAAAAAACTTCTTACTGCTTCAGATCCAACGCGTGCTCTTTTATGGATGCGTCAAAGTGGTATTTTAACACTCATTTTACCTGAAACAGAAAAATGGGGTATTGATGTAATCCACCCACTTGTGAAAATAGAGCGTATCCTTGGTTGGAAAGCAGACCCATTGCTACGGTTAGAAAGTTTACTACCTCCTGATTGCGTACGTCTTCATGATATGGCTCATCGTTTGCGTTTATCTAATGAAGAGAAAAAGCGATTACAGGAATGGGCAAAGTTGGAGATGATCAAATCAAACTGTTCAGATGTTTGTGTGAAAAAATTGATTTATTTTCATGGACGACAACCCGTTTTAGATCAATTATCTTTATCCTTAGCATCTGTCTGTGTTGGTATTTTAGATGAAAACGAAATTTTGCAAAAAGCAGAATATTATCTTCAACTTTATCACTTGGCTCAACAATGGCAGATTCCAACTTTTCCTATAAGTGGTAAAGATTTGATGAAAAAAGGTTTAGTTCATGGAGTACTTTTAGGTCAAAAGCTTAAAGAGCTAGAAAATACCTGGGTTAAAAGCGGATTTTTAATGGATCGTAACGAGTTATTAGAAAAAATTGAACAATAATACTAAGTTTTTATACGCAACTTTCTATTTCTTTGTTTAGACGATATTTTCTATCTCATTATAACCAATTTGGCGAAGGGCTTCTCCGGTTGTTATGGCTACACTCATTGCGAGATTCAAAGAACGTGCGTATGGCTGCATAGGAATTGTTAATGCATGATCAACTGTTTCATAAACATAATTAGGAACACCGGCTGATTCACGACCGAAAAGTAAAACATCGTTTTTTTGATAGTGTATATCTGTATAGCATGTTTTTGCTTTTGTGCTCAAAAGCAAAAGACGGCGATTAAAATGTCTCATAGTTTCAATAAAGTGCTGCCAATCAATGTGACGTTCCAACGAAACATATTCAAGATAATCCATACCTGCTCGTTTAAGGTTACGATCTGATAAGTTAAAGCCTGCTGGTTCAATAATATGCACGTGTATACCAAAACAAGCGCTGAGGCGTAAAATTGTTCCAGTATTACCAGCAATATCTGGTTGAAAAAGAGCAATGTGAAGTGTCATATATTATTCCGTATAGCTTTACATATTTCTTTGTAAGAGGATCTATATAATTCTCTCCCTAGAGAATAAAGGTGTTGTTTTTTGTAGCTGTTTATTTTGAAATTGAGAGAGGGTTATTTACACAGGCTTTTATTTATATGCAATAAATAGAGGAAGTATATATTTTAAATATATTTATGTCTCAAAGAACGTAGAGGTATTACGCATATCAAAATGATCTAAAATACATTGTTTCAATGAATGCTTGGTATTTTTTCAAAAAGATTAGTTTTTATTATCTTTACTAATAAAAAGATTTAATTTTGGCTTATTTCAACACTGTTGACCATTATTTGTGCACGGTGTTTGTAATACACATAAATTCTGCTGAGTTATGATTTTTATACAAGTTTTATAACAGGTACATGTTCTTTTAAAACTGGTCAATATTTGGGGCGTTGTTGTCTTATAAAAACTAATTTTGCATGATTGAGATAAGAAATTCGAAAAAACCATATAATTGAGGGAATACACAAAGAGAGAGTAGCTAATCTTAAAGCACATAGGGAACAAATCAAATTATTGTGCATTGAGAGCATGTAAAAGTAAAAATGGAGAATGTAAAATGAAAAAAATTGCTATCACTGCTCTTACGTCAATTTTAATGGTTTCTAGTGCTTATGCCCAATTTTCGTTGTCTTCTGAACATGAAAAGGTTTTAGCAGAAGGTATTGTACGAGTTAAGGCAGATATGGTTGCAGGTGATGCTACACCTTTAACAACTGATTTCGTTGCTTCAAACCTTATAGGTGTGAATATATATAATATAGAAAATGAAGAAATTGGTGAGGTAAAAGATATTATTTTACGTCAGAATAAGATTGATGGGATTGTTGTTAGTATTGGCGGTTTTTTCGGTATGGGTGAGCATTATGTTGCCATTTCTCCAGAAAAACTCCAGATGAAACGTGATGATGGTAAGTGGAGGCTTATGGTCAATGTGACAAAGAATGCTTTGAAAGAAGCTCCAAAGTTTAAATATGAAGACTATTTGATACGTTAGTTTTTGTATTTCTATCTTTGATAAACAAAGCAGTCGCTCTCATAATGCGGCTGTTTTTGTTGAATAGTGCTCTTTGAGAATACGGAAACAGTTTTATGCAAAAATATGTAAAAAGATAATGATATTAAGTATTGTGTTTAAATAACATAATATCACCATCTTGTACTATATATTCTTTACCTTCATCACGGGCTTTTCCTGCTTCTTTTGCTGCGTTTTCTCCACCTAAGGTAATATAATCTTTGTAACTAATAGTTTGTGCGCGAATAAAGCCACGTTCAAAGTCTGAGTGAATAACACCAGCTGCTTGAGGTGCTTTGGTACCACGGGTGATTGTCCAGGCTCGTGTTTCCTTAGGCCCACAAGTAAAATAAGTAATTAAATCAAGCAGATGATAACCAGCATGAATGAGTCGATTCAAACTAGGCTCAGATAATCCTAATACATGGAGATATTCTATAGCTTCTTCGTCAGAAAGTTGAGCAATCTCAGATTCAATGGAAACAGAAATAGTAATACTTTGCGCTTTTTGCTCTGCAGCTATTTTCTCCACTGCTTTAGTAAAATCATTGCCATGAGAAATTTCATTTTCGCTGACATTACAAACATAAAGCACAGGCTTTGAGGTTAAAAGATTTAAACCATGAAGAATACGTCGTTCATCAGAGGAAATATTTTTAAGCAATAACCGTACAGGCTCTCCTTTTTGTAATAATTCTAATGCTGCTTCCATTATAGGAAGAATTGCTAAAGCTTCTTTGTCTTTTCCAATTGCACGTTTACGAACTTGTATGATTCGTCGTTCAAGACTTTCAAGGTCTGCGAGCATAAGTTCTGTATCAACAGTTATAGCGTCAGAAACAGGATCGATTCTTCCTTCTACATGGGTAATATCTTCATCTTTAAAACACCGTAGTACATGGATAATGGCATCGACTTCGCGAATATTGGCTAAAAATTTATTGCCTAAACCTTCACCCTTTGAAGCTCCACGAACAAGTCCTGCAATATCAACAAAATTGATACGTGTAGGGATGATTTCTTTTGAACCAACAATAGAGGCGATTTTTTCTATTCGTGGATCTGGTACAGCAACTTCACCGGTATTAGGCTCGATTGTACAAAAAGGATAATTAGCTGCTTGTGCTGTAGCTGTTTTTGTTAACGCGTTAAAAAGGGTTGATTTACCAACATTGGGCAGCCCGACGATACCACATTTAAAACCCATAGGTTATCTTTCTTATTAGACTTTTGATTTATTTATAATGACCAAAATATATTTTATTGGTGTTTTTATAGCATGTTGAAGAAGAGTTCTAGTTTTTAGCTTTTGTGGTGGTAAAAAAGATAAACCAAAACAATTATGATGATTTTAGCTAATTGTTGTTATTTTTTAATCGACAAATCCTAAACATTCCTTATTTTAATAATTATGAAATTATAAATCAATGTTAACAGTGTGCTAAGTTTTTTATAGTATAGAAAGCGGTAGAATCAAATAATTATATCAAATCAAATAATTGCAGGAATGTAAGTTGTTGTCTCGTTGTACTTTTTTAATTGTTGTTTCTCTAATATTGGTTGGTTGTGCTACACATCAGCCAAGTGAGTCTTTTATTTCTTCTCAACAAGTTCGCTTCATTCCAGAGGAAGTACGGGCTTTATATGGCCCTGTAACGAATGAGCCTTATTTATTACCTGCAATCGATCTTGCAGAAATTGATCCAAAATTTTTACGCAAACAAGTAGATTATGATACTTCTTATCCGGCTGGTACGTTAGTTGTGGATATTGAGGAGTGCTTTCTTTATCTTGTTGGTGAAAATGGAAAAGCTATGCGTTATGGCATTGGCATTGGCAAGGAAGGTTTAGAATTTAAAGGTGAAGCAGTTGTACAATATAAGCGTCGGTGGCCGTCTTGGACTCCAACTGCGGCAATGATGACTCGTGAACCAGAACGATACGGTCATTTGGGGAAAGGGTTGCCGCCAGGACCTGATAATCCATTAGGTGCACGGGCATTATATCTCTTTAAAAATGGTCAGGATACGCTTTTCCGTATTCATGGTTCATATGAAGAATGGTCAATTGGTCAGGCTATTTCAAGTGGGTGTATCCGTTTGCTCAATCAAGATATTATTGATCTTTATGACCGTGTTCCTAATGGTTCACGGGTGGTGGTTTTATAGCTCCATAATAAACTGTACTATAAATTTTCATCAGATAACTTCTTTGTAATTCCAAATGGCCAATATAGACTTGGATGGTTTTGTCTGATGAACTCTATATTAACATTCTCTTTAAAAAGAGAGTATATTATATGTAAAGGTCATTAAAAAAATCATAAAAAACTGTTTGTTACTTCATCTTCTTAAAGGAGAGTATGTTTTATTGTTAAGCTTTTTTCTCCATTACCAATGAAATTTTGTTCATAAATTGATTAGCATCTCCCTTTATTAGAGTAGCAATATTATTCGCGATTGTATCTAATAAAATAGATAACCATTCTTGATCAGATTTTGTAAAATTGCCTAAAACATGTTGATGAACCAATTCTTTAGAACCGGGATGTCCAATCCCTAAACGTACATGGCAATAATTATTACTGCAATGACTATCAATAGATTTTATACCGTTATGTCCTCCACTTCCACCTCCAATTTTTATACGCACTTTTCCAGGAGGTAAATCTAGTTCATCGTAAAAAACAATAAGATTGTTCAATTCTAATTTATAAAATCGCAAGGTTTGGCTAATGGCTTGACCAGATAAATTCATAAAAGTTTGAGGTTTGATAAGAAGAATTTTTTCACCATTTATGAGGCCATTAGAGATTTCAGCCTGAAATTTTTTTGACCATGGAGAAAAAGAAAAGGACTGATGAATAGTATCGACAACCATAAAACCAATATTATGGCGATTATTTTGGTAGGATAAACCAGGGTTGCCAAGACCAGCAATGAGCAACATATGCACTTTCAATAAAATATAAATGATTAACAAAATACCTTAAAATAGGTGGGAAGTTTTTCCCACCTACTGAAATTTATAAGGTTTTAATTATTTTCATCATTCTCTTGTTCTGAGTTATCGCTCACATTTGCACTCGCAGGAGCTGCGATGGTTGCAATGGTAAAGTCTCGATCTTGAATAACCGGGGTTACACCTTCTGGTAACTGCACGGCCGAAATATGGATAGAGTCACCAATAGAATAACTCGAAAGATCAATGTTAATTGCTTCAGGGATAGCATTTGCTGGTGCAGTACATTCAATTTCATGGCGAACAATATTTAAAACACCACCTCGTTTAATACCTGGAGCTGTATCTTCATTGAGGAAATGCACAGGAATGTTTACATGCACAACTGATTTTTCTGAAATACGTAAAAAATCTACGTGCATAGGAAAATCACGAACCGGATCAAGCTGATAATCTTTTGGTAGAACTTGAATTCTGTCTTTGTCAATTTCAATGGTAGCAACAGTAGTGCGAAAACCACCGGCATAAATTTTGTAGAAAATTTCCTTATAAGAAACTGCAATTGCCAAAGGAGGCTGTTTGTCACCGTAAATGACTGCTGGAATAAGACCGTTACGGCGAAGTTCACGGGAGGACCCCTTACCAACCCGCTCGCGTATTTCGGCCTTAAGAGTATAACTCTTGCTCATGGTTAAATCCTTCTTACATGATTGGAGATTCATCAAAAACAACTAATAGTTTTTACATGAATATGAAGATATGCACTGCAAAGCAGCAATTAGCTCCATTCTGCGTTGCCTCCAAGGGTGTCTACGCAGAAGCTTATTCTATAATTCAAACCCTTTGGAGATGCAAGAGTTGTAGAAAAATCCGTTCATCTAATTTTTAATTTATTTTGGAAAGTGTGAATTTTGCGTTGTGCGTATTGATTTATCAGTAAACACATCAGATGTTTTCTAGTTTAAATTTAGATAGGGTAGCAGGAAATCTAAAGGCACTATTTTAGTCAAATAAGCTTGAAACAGACTGTTCTGCTGCTGTTCTTGCGATTGCTTCCCCAATTAAGTCGGCAATAGTCAAAACGCGTATATTATGTGCTTGTTCAATTTTTGTTGTTGGCATAATCGAATCGGTAATGACTAGTTCTTTCATTTCTGAGTTGGTAATGCGTTCAATAGCGTTTCCAGAAAGAACGCCATGTGTAATATAAGCAGTGACACTATTTGCTCCATGCTTAAGAAGAGCGCTTGCTGCATTGCATAGAGTGCCACCTGAATCAACAATATCATCTAATAAAAGGCAATCTTTTCCGGCTACATTTCCAATAATGTTCATCACTTCTGATTCACCTGGTTGTTCACGACGTTTATCAACAATGGCAAGTAGACTGTTTAAGCGCTTGGCTAAGGAGCGTGCACGTACCACACCACCAACATCCGGTGAAACAACAATAACATTTTCAAGAGAATAACGCGTTTTGACATCACGAGAAATGACAGGAACAGCATAGAGATTGTCGGTAGGAATATCAAAAAAACCTTGGATTTGTCCTGCATGGAGATCTAATGTTAAAACGCGATGGGCACCCGCTTGAGTAATCAGATTGGCAACAAGTTTTGCGGAAATAGGGGTACGTGGTCCAGGTTTACGATCTTGGCGAGCATACCCAAAATAAGGTATAACAGCTGTAATACGACGTGCTGAAGAACGACGTAGTGCATCAATCATGATGAGTAATTCCATCAAATGATCATTGGCTGGATAAGAGGTTGATTGCAGTACAAATACATCTTCTCCGCGCACATTTTCATGCAATTCTACGAAAATTTCTTGATCAGCAAAACGTTTGACGGTTGCTTCACCTAGAGAGATGTTTAAATAATTTGCAATATTTTCAGAAAGATGTGGGTTAGAATTGCCATAGAAAAGTTTCATGATAGAACCCCTGAATAATCATGATAAAATTTGATACAGCTTTTAACTTGTTATTATCAGATTGCAAAGGAACAATTACCAAAGCATTATAATTTTATCTAGTGTGGGTTAAAAATAATTATTTTGCTATTGGTTATGGCAAGTCAAGTATTCACAAACAAGATTCTATAAATTACTATAACCTACGAACCTATAGCTTATTTCATGAAAGAAAAAAACATGATCGAGCGTATTTTTTCATTTGGATAAGAAATTTTATTTTGCAGTGTACAATATGTTTCTGAGGTAAAAACTTATTTTTTATGCTTCTAGCATAAGAACGGAAATTTGTCGCCCGTAATCAGATTCATTGCGATGTGTTGCACGACGGTAGGAAAAAAAGCGTTGTTCATCTTGATAAGTGCAAAGTTTTAGACAAGAAGCACTCAGGCCTGCTTGTTCTAATTGGTTGATAATGAATGCCCATAGATTAAAATGAAAACAGTTTGTTTTATCTGTTTTTAAAAAATATTTTTGAAACTGATTATTACGCTTCATAAATTGATTATAGAATTCGTTTGTTACTTCATAATGACTAGGACCAATACAAGGTCCTAGCACTGCTGTTATTGATTGTCGTTTGGCACCTTGTTCTTCCATAGCTAAAATTGTTTTTTCCAAAATTCCATTCAAGCTTCCTCGCCAACCAGCGTGCGCAGCACCAATGACACCTGCATGCGGATCAGCCAAAAGAACTGGTCCGCAATCGGCTGTAAGAATGCCGATTGCTAAACCTTTTGTAGTTGTAACAAGAGCGTCAGCTTTAGGACGTTTACCGATGAAAGCTTGATCAATTACTACTACATCACATGAGTGTACTTGATTGACAGTGATTAAATTTTTTATCTCAATGTCAAAATAATTTGCGATTAATGTGCGGTTTTGCACAATATGTTTAGGATGATCATTTGAGCCTTGGCCGACATTAAGGCTGTGATAAAGGTTTTGTGAAACTCCGCCTTGACGCGTAAAAAAACCATGTTTTATCCCGTATTTATGTAAAGCGAGAAGATCTTTTGCAAGGATAGGCTTAAGAACAGGATTCATGAAAGCTCCACATAATTATTTGGGTAGGCAATGGTGTTTAAGAGACAGCAGCGCTTGTCAATTCTTTATCATTATTGTGAGTCAAGAAAGTTAGAGATAGTAGTAGGTTGATCACTGACATGGAGAACTTTGAAAAGTTTACCCATTTGATCTGAGCTAACAAGTCGTTCGATGTCTTGACGAATTTTATTTTGGATTGAGATAGCTTTGTTAATACTAAGCTGTTTTGCACGTTCAAGAATTCCCATTTTAAAAAGGAAATCTCCTTGTTCTAGAATTTCAGCAAAACAACCTTGTTGAAGAGCTATTGTTTTTAAAGAGAAAAAATCAACATGTGATGTTAAATCATGTTCACCTGGGTTTGCAAAAACATCACGGAATTTATGTTTTGAAATAGCTTGCAGTGTATCTCCAAATGCACAATCAGAAGCACCATAATCAATAAGCAAAGCAGATCCTTTAGTTTGTATTAAGCGATTACTAATTTGTTGCATCAGTTGGTTACGTAAGGGGGCGTGTTCCCAAATCGTTCCGTTAGGCATTTTAGCACAATAGGCTGGTAAGTCATCAGCAGAAAATTTATGCACCCCAGCTATAAAGGTGAAATGACCATCTTGATCAAGTGTAATGCAGCGCTCTCTCCATTCTCCGTTGATTTTGATATATTGGTGGATGGGGAGTGCATCAAAGAGCTCATTAGCAATGAGAAAGAGATGTCCTGAAGGTATTTGATTAAAATATTCAATATTGTGAATGTGTTTTTGATAAGATGAAAGGCGCTTTTTTTGCTCTATTGCAAGGCGTTGACTTATTTCAACAAGAAAAATTTCAGCAGCATTGAAAGCTGTTTTACATAATTTTTGAATGGTACGTAAAACATCATTCATAAGTGTTCCACGTCCTGGACCTATTTCAGCCAGAATAAAAGGATTGGGATTTCCTTGAGCTTTCCAGCTTGCAAGGACCCAAATAGCAATCATCTCTCCAAATAATTGACTTATTTCAGGTGCGGTGATGAAATCACCAGTGGATCCAAAAGGTGTTTTTGTTTGATAGTAGCCAAATTGTGGATCTGTGAGGGCTAATGTCATATATTGACTGACAGTTATTGGTCCATTGACAGCAATAATTTCTTTAATTTTCTCTCTTAGAGTGGCCATTATTTTATAGAATGATTTCTAAAAGCTTGAAAAAGTGCATAAAAGCCAAAAAGAATCATGGGAAAAGATAATGCCATTCCATAGGTAAATCCAGTAGAATAAAAGAGGAAAGAAAACCATTCTGGATCTTCTTGAGGAACACGAAAAATTTCTGAAACACTACGCGCTACTCCATAACCTAAAATAAATATTCCAGTTGCTGTTCCAGGGCGTTTTAATGCTTTAAAAGTGAAAATAGCAATAGCTAATATAATAAAAAGAAGAAGTCCTTCCATCAGTGCTTCGTAAAGTTGGCTTGGGTGGCGTGGTAGATATTGGGGATCATTGTTGAAGCAAATAGCCCAAGGGACAGTGGTAATATTACCCCATAATTCTTGGTTAATAAAATTACACACCCGCACAATACCGATGCCAACAGGGGCACCTACGGCAATTGTATCAAACATTGCCCAGATATTAATGTTATTTTTGCGAGCAAACCAGATCATTGCAATGGTGGTGCCAATAAGACCGCCATGAAAAGACATTCCCCCAGTCCACACTGCGATAATGGCACTGGGGTGGTTAAAATAATAAGTGGGATCCCAGATAAACACTTGTCCCAAACGACCGCCAACAACAATACCTATAGTAGCCCAGATAACAAAATCACTTATTTTATGTTGATCCATAGGAGGCTGGTTTGCATGCCACAAGAATTTTTTTGTCAATAATTTTTGTGCATACCACCAAGAAAAAAGGATACCTACGACATAACCAAGCCCATACCAGTGTAGTGCTATGGGGCCTAAATGGATAATAACAGGATCAAGAAAGGAAGGAAAATTAATGGCAGGACAAAAAAGAAAGTCGTTCATTAGGAAGCGCTTTACATTTATGAAGCTATAAATTGTTTAAGCATGACAGATGAATACACAATGGTCAAGGTAAGAAGAGAAATAGATTGCTATTGTTTAGAGGTGTGAGAGGAGGATAGAAAAATTACGGTGGATTTTGTAAAAGAAACAAATACAATGTCTGTGTATTAAAAATGCACGTATAATGCATACGTAGTTGATTAAAATTAAGGAAAAATTTCATGCATGATGGGTCCAACCGTATTCTTGACGAATTAGCAAAATTAATGACAGATGCAGCTGGTGTTGCGCAAGGTGTACGGCATGAAGCTGAAACAGTTTTTCGTTCGCAAGCTGAGAAGTTAGTCAATAAGCTTAATCTTGTTTCACGTGAGGAATTTGAAGTGGTTAAGGAAATGGTACTTAAAACGCGTGCGGAAAGCGCTAATTTGGCAAAACGTCTTGATGATTTAGAGAAATAAAACCCATGAATAGAAACTAAAATAATTTTAGTACAAAAATTATATTCTCAAAAAAATAATCCCCAATTTTTCAATAGTATACACGAAGCTGAAAAATGCTTAATTCTGAATCTGTTAAAGCAAATCGTTAATTTATTGTTGGATTCGTTTTTTATAAAAAAGCATTTTTTTTGAATCAGGGGGCTGGCACTATGAGATTGTATCAATACACTGAAAAGGCTTGATGATTCGTTTTGTCTTTATCAGGCTATGTATCATGGAAAATATCACTTGTTGTATTTCTAGGTATCGTGTGTTGTCTACGTTCTAGTGTGTATTTGTTTAGTGTAAAGGTTTAATTGTAGTAAATATTACAATTGTAAGCGTTTTACGCTGTATTGATAACATTCTTAAATTTTGGGGATTAATGATGAGGCTTGCCTTTAGCGCCGCGGAAAGAGAAGAGCATCCAGTAGATTTTATCGAACAGATTGCCTATAAGTACGACTGGTCTTTTGAGCGGAGTGCAGAAGATGAAATTAATGTTTGTGTAGAAGGAAAATGGGCTAATTATAGTCTTGCTTTTTCATGGATGGGAGAACAAGAAGCTCTTCATTTAGCTTGTGCATTTGATCTTTCTATTGAAAGTACTCGAACAGCGGAAATGCACCGCTTATTACTGGCAATTAATGAGAAATTATTATTAGGGCATTTTGATTATTGGCAAGGAGACAATTCAGTTATTTATCGGCAAGGTCTTCTTTTAGCTGGTGGGGTGCATCCATCCCGTGTACAAGTTGAAACATTGTTAATTCACGCGCTTAAAGTTTGTGAAAGTCATTATACTGCTTTTCAAATGGTAGCTTGGATGGGTGAAAGTGCTTATAAGGCATTGCAATATGCTTTATTTGAAACTGTAGGAAACGCTTAAATAATTCAATTTATTTTCTGATTAATTTTTATCAAGGCTTTTTTGGATATATTTTATAGAGGAATATCAATAATAGCGCGTAAGCCTCCTAATGGGCTGTTGTCTAATTGAATATTTCCTCCGTGGCTACGAGCGATATCTTGAGCAATAGCAAGACCAAGACCTGTTCCACTTGCATCTTGATTACGTGCTTTATCAAGCCTAAAAAATGGTTTAAATACTTCTGTACGCATGTCTTTGTGAATGCCGGGTCCATTATCATCAATAATGATAATAAACGATTCTTGTTGGGATGTAGCTATTAGCGTGATAGTGTTTGCATAATGAAATGCATTTGATACAAGGTTGCTAACCAAACGCGTAAAAGCATGGGGGCGTACTTGTATCTGTGTGGGGCCTTCAATTGTGTAAGAGAATTGACGTTTGTGAAGCTGAGCTTCGGTAGAGAATTTTTGCATAAGGGCATTTAAATCAAGAGAACTAACATTTTCACCATTTTCTCCGCGTGCAAAAGCGAGATAATCTTCTAACATATTTTGCATATCACTAACATCTTGCTCAAGCGGACTGATATCAAAATCTGTACTTGCTAAGGCCAGTTGAAGCTTAAAACGTGTAAGAATCGTTCTTAAATCATGACTTACACCTGAGAGCATCATAGTGCGTTGTTCAATTTGGCGCTCAATGCGTTCACGCATACGTAAAAAGGCTATACCAGCACGACGCACTTCATCAGCTCCTTGTGGTTGAAAATCTTTTGGTAAGGGACGTCCCCGTCCAAAACTTTCAGCTGCTTCAGCAAGTTGTTGGATAGGTTTGATTTGATTACGTAAGAAGTAAATGGCTATCAATAATAAAACAAGAGCTGTTCCTACCATCCAGCTTAAAAAAATACCGGTGTTGGAGGCATAAGCTTGACTACGCATAGCAAAGACACGCAAAATACTGTTATCAAGACGGATACGGATTTCAACAAGATTAGAATCGCCTACTGTATCAATCCAAAAAGGGCGGTTAATTTGATGAGTGATTTCTTCACTAAGAAAATAATCAAGAATTGCAAAAAATGGTTTAGGGCCTGGAGGGGGCAGGGGATCAGGGGGTAGGATAGAAATATTTAACCCCATGCGTTGTTGTGTAATGCGTTTGATATCTTCATAGTTGTGTTGTTGCGGATATGTTTCAATTATATCAATAATGGCAGCAATATCATGGACAATGGCAGTTGAGAGACGTTTAGTTACCATTTGCCAGTGGCGCTCCATAAAGACATAACCAATCACTGTTTGCAGGAGTACCATGGGAGCGATAATAATAATCAAAGAGCGGGCGTAAAGGCGTTTAGGCATTTGCCTCGTTAACCACCGAGCAAATTGTCTTGCGAGTTTAATCATTATTACGTCTATTCAATTGAGAGTTTATAACCAACCCCTCGCACAGTTTGAAGCCATATAGGAGTTGCCGGGTCTTTTTCTATTTTGCGGCGTAAACGATTGATTTGTACGTCAATGGCACGTTCACTTATTTCACAATCACCTGTTGCGAGTTTATGGCGTGGAATTGTATTACCTGCATGTTGGGCAAAAATAACCATCATTTCTTGCTCTTTATCTGTCAATTTGATGATTTCTCCTCCTTTTTTCAATTCGCGTCGTAAAATTGAAAACATATAGGGCCCAAAAACAATTTGTTCGATTTTGGGTTGGTTAGGTGAGAGACCACGCCGTAAAATGGCGTTAATACGAAGTAAGAGTTCTCGAGGATCAAAGGGTTTGGCTAGATAATCATCTGCTCCTGCTTCTAACCCATGGATACGGTTATCTATTTCTGACAAAGCCGTTAACATTAAAATGGGGACATTTTTTGTTTGGCGCAGTGAAAGGGTAAGGTCAATACCATTTTCACCAGGCATCATCACATCAACAATAAGAAGGTCAAAATCTATACTTGTGAGTTGACGTCTGGCTTCATCAGCATTAGCAGAAACTGAAACACGAAATCCATTTTTAATAAGAAATTGAGATAAGAGGCTACGAATGCGCGTGTCATCATCAATAACAAGGAGATGAGGGGCATCATCACATAAGACATGAACGTGGTCGGTCATTATTTAAAACCTTGACGAAAATTCAATTTCCAATAAGATCCAATCTACATAAGTTGTGTCAAGCTGTCGAGCAGGCAATTTTTGATTTTATAAATGCATGAAAAATGTTATTTATTTGATAAATATTTTATTTTTTTAAGGATATTATGAGTAATCTGAAGGCACATATTGTTCCAGTCACATCTTTCCAACAAAATTGTACTTTACTTTTTGATGATGAAAGTAAAAAGGGAGTTATAGTTGATCCGGGTGGTGACTGGCCTAAAATTCAAGCAGCAATTCAAGAGATAGGTGTTAGTATTGAGGCTATTTGGATAACACATGGTCATGTTGATCATGTAGGAGCAGCGATGCAAGCTAGAGAGGAGCTTAATGTTAAAATTATTGGTTCACATTGTAGTGATAAACCAGTTATGGAAGACGTAGTTGAAAGGGCAAAAGCCTATTGTATGCCGGATGTGCGTATTTGTGTACCCGATCAATGGTTAGAGGATGGTGACAGCGTTGATTGTGCTGGATATGTATATGATGTTCTGCATATCCCTGGCCACACCCCTGGACATGTTATTTATTTCAACAAGAAAGAGCGTTTGGCTTTGATGGGTGATGTTCTCTTTCGTGGTTCTATTGGGCGTACTGATTTTCCATTATCTTCTCACGAGGAATTGATGAAATCCATTAAAGAAAAAATTTTACCCTTAGGTGATGACGTCAGCTTTATTTCTGGCCATGGACCAGGAAGCACAATAGGCTATGAACGCCGCTTCAATCCTTTTCTTCAAGGAATTTAATAATTGAGTAAAAGAAAAAACCCCGCTTTAAAACGGGGTTTTTTCAATATCGCTTAAAGGTCATTGTAATGGAGCATGACAGAAATGGTCTAAGCCGTCGTAACCACGAAAAGTACCTGTTTTAGGATTAAATGAGCGGTATTTTTGGGTGCAATATTGAAGCCATTGTGATGTCCATGGTTGGTAGGTGGGTTGATAGGTCACTGTTGGATATACTTGGTAGACTACTTGAGGTTGTGGTATTTCTTGATAAATCACCTGGTTTTGAGGGTATGGAGCCTGATAGATGATTTGTGGCTGCGCAGGTTTCGTTAAAACATTACCAAGAATTGCGCCTGTAGCAAGGCCGAGAACACCTGCCGCTAAAGCATCACTCGTGTTATTAGGGCGATTCACATGATATTGGTGAATATTGTGATGTATTGTTTGTTCGTGATGATGATAGTAGCGTGTTGGGTTTTTGTGATGAATGTGCCGTTGTTCACGATGATATTGAGTATGGTGTTGAGGGATGCTATTTACATTTTGCTGAATGTACACATAATCATTATGGGCAAGTGCTGTAGTTAGTGGTGTTGAGATGGTTGCAGTTGTTATTGCTAATAATACTGCTGATTGGGTCAATTTTTTCATAACATACTCCCTTTAAAATTTATATTATTCATACTTTATATGTATTAAGCTGAATGTAACCTGAACGATTTTAAATTTTTTAATAGAACGGATAAAGAAACCATTTGGTTGAGAATAAATTACAAAATAAAATTACGCTGAAAATCTGATATGCATAAAACATATTACACTCAGATTAACATTATAGAGCTAATATTTAAAGTTTTGTTTTTTACTATGGTGGTCATTTACTGTCGAACATATTTTATACATCCTTTATCTGATAATATCTGAAGTTTAGACAATAGATATATAGTAAAAATATCAACGTTACTATTATTGAAGTTAATGAAATTAAAACTCTTATTATTATTTTAAATTTTACCTGTCGGTTTAAAGCATAGAGTGTTTTTATGTTATTTTTTAAAAGGTAGATAATAAACTTATGTCCTAATACTTATATACAAATTAGTATATTAGAGTAGCTTCTGATATATAAAACTCTCTCTTTATTATTTTTTGCTTGTTTCAAAATTGGAGAATAGCTCTTTTATAATTGTTTGATGCTTATAACTTTAAATGCAGCAAAGTTTTTTAAAAAAATATTTTAGTAAGAGTTTTATCCGTACAATCCACCTTCTTATATCGTTGTTTCAGTTAAGATAGCTTACTGATGTTTTGGGCAACCATTTTTTATAAAGCGCTTGCGTTTTCTAGTTATATGAGGGGTATTTGTAAAAGTGCTAGAATTTATTTGAAGATGAATTATTTTTTGAACTATTAGTTGAAGAGGCTTCTACTTATTTTATTATTTTTTTATCAAAAGTTTTTTTGTGAATCTTTTTTTTAATTTGATGACTTTCTAAAAGACCAACATCCATAGTTGGCTCCATATGGTCAAGATCGGGTTTAGAGAAAAGACTTGACTGTGTTATGGTCTCATTAGTGGAATATTCATCATTATGTGTTAAAAAGTCATCAGCAATTGTTAATTCTATTTTTTGTAGCCGTTTTATCTCATCACGAAGTCGAGCTGCTTCTTCAAAGTTAAGATTCGCAGCTGCTTCACGCATTGATTTTTCGAGATGTTGAATATGATTGGCTAAATTATTGTCTACTTTATTATTTTGTGTGACAAAATCAGGAATATCTGCATGATAATTATTTTCGTAAACTGAATTGAGGACATCGCCGATATTTTTTTTGATACTGGTAGGTGTAATATGATGCTCTTCATTGTAAGCTATTTGTTTTTGTCGGCGTCGTGTAGTTTCTTGCAAGGCTCGTTCTATGGAGTTGGTGATTGTGTCGGCATAAAGAATAACGTGGCCATCTACATTACGCGCAGCTCGCCCAATTGTTTGAATAAGAGAGGTCTCTGAGCGTAAAAAACCTTCTTTGTCAGCGTCTAGAATAGCAACAAAGCCGCATTCTGGAATATCCAATCCTTCTCGCAGAAGATTAATGCCAATTAAAACATCAAAAGTGCCAAGTCGCAAATCGCGAAGAATTTCAATACGCTCTAATGTATCAATGTCAGAATGCATATAGCGCACACGAATGTTATGTTCATGGAGATATTCTGTCAAATCTTCAGCCATACGTTTGGTTAGAACAGTTACTAATGTCCGATAGCCCTTTTTGATTGTTTTGCGAATTTCATTCATAACGTCATCAACTTGTGTGCATGCGGGACGCACTTGTGTTAGTGGGTCAATGAGCCCTGTTGGACGAATGATCTGTTCAACAAAAACGCCGCATGTTTGTTCTATTTCCCAGCGTCCAGGTGTTGCAGAAACGGCAATTGTTTGCGGACGCATAGCATCCCATTCTTCAAAACGTAAGGGACGATTGTCCATACAAGAGGGTAGGCGAAATCCATATTCAGCTAGGGTTGCTTTTCGTCGGAAGTCACCCCGATACATCCCACCAATTTGGGGAATTGTTACATGGCTTTCATCTATAAAAATAAGAGCATTGTTGGGAATATATTCGAACATAGTTGGAGGTGGTTCACCAGGATTACGGCCCGTTAAATAGCGTGAATAATTTTCAATTCCGGCGCAAGAACCAGTCGTCTCTAACATTTCTAAATCAAATATTGTGCGCTGTTCTAAACGTTGTGCTTCTAAAAGGCGACCAACAGAATTTAATTCATCAAGGCGTTGAGCTAATTCCATTTTAATTGCTTTTATTGCTTGATTTAATGTTGGTCGTGGTGTGACATAGTGTGAATTTGCATAAATTTTAATAGATTGAAGATCTCCAGTTTTTTGTCCTGTTAAAGGATCAAATTCAGTAATTGTTTCAATTTCATCACCAAATAGCGAAATTCTCCAAGCACGATCTTCAAGGTGAGAAGGAAATATTTCGATTGTATCACCTCGTACACGAAAAGAACCGCGCGTAAAATTTATATCTTGTCGGCGATATTGTTGGGTAACTAAATCAGCTAATAATTGTCGATGATTTAACTTATCACCTTTTTGCATTTGGAAGGTCATAGCGGTATAAGTTTCTACTGAACCAATTCCATAGATACAGGATACAGATGCAATGATAATGACGTCATCACGTTCAAGTACGGCACGTGTTGCGGCGTGGCGCATACGATCAATTTGTTCATTAATAGATGATTCTTTTTCTATATAAGTATCAGAGCGTGCAACATAGGCTTCTGGTTGGTAATAGTCATAATAAGAAACAAAATATTCGACAGCGTTGTGGGGAAAGAAGCTTTTAAATTCTCCATAAAGCTGTGCAGCTAAAGTTTTATTTGGTGCGAGAATTAAAGCAGGGCGCTGTGTCTTTTCAATGATTTTAGCCATTGTGTAGGTTTTACCTGAACCGGTAATGCCTAAAAGTACTTGAGTGCGCTCGTTTCTCTCAATGCCTTCGACCAAAGCTTTAATTGCTGCTGGTTGATCTCCTGCAGGTTCAAAAGGTGTGTTTATTTGAAATGGAATTCCACCTTCAGATTTTTCAGGACGAATAGGGCGATGAGGTGTCCATACTGTACCATTTTTAAAAAGGGGATTATCCGAAGCAATAAGTGTAGAAAGAGCTTCAACTGTTGCTGTAACACCATTTATTGTGGCATTCTGAGATGTAAAATTACTTGCAGTTTTAAAGGAAATATCAGGCTCTATTGCTGAGCTAGGACTAGTAGCAGAAGGTTGTTTAGCAATTGCAGCATGGCCTGTTTTTATCTTACAGGATGTTTTATTAGATTTTTGGGCAGGTCTTTTAGTTTTTTGGTACGACATTATAGGAACATTTTATGAGTTTTTATCGTAAGAATAAGGTGAAAGAGGCTTCACTGTGATCATCAGCTTGTATTCCACCTATTGTAAGAGGGTTGTAGCATTTTTAATTTGATAACACTAGAGTTGCTTGTACCTCACGTGTATTTGTTGTGGGTGATGGTTGTATTTGGTTTTTATGACTATGGTACTTAACTGATAGTTATCGTTTTGATAGAAATACAGTTAGCTTAGAAAGATTAAAGCGCTATAGCCGGTAGTGGGATGAGTGGTTAAGAATATAAGGTGTGGAGATTGTTTGAATTCACCCAACTGCTATCAATAATAATGGTAAACGGTTGGAGATGATGGTATTGTATATGTATGGTAGAGATCATTTCCATTTTTAAATGATAGATAACGAGATGACACCCAACCAGTTTGTGAGTCATAATTAATTTGGCACCAGTTGTTTCTGCAGCTATAGACGGTTATTAAATTTCCCGCGGGGATGAGGCTTCGAAGTGCATAATGAGTACTTGGTCCTGCTCTAAGATTAAGATTTCTTGTTACTATGGCGTTTGTAGCTTGGCTTGCTGTTGTAGTCAGGAAGAAAAAGTTGAGCACAAAAAAAACAATCAATTTTTTCATTATTGACCTCATGGAATTCTTATATGGTTCTATTCTTCTAATTTTATACAATGTCTTTTTTGTTTAAGTTAATGATAAAATAGAAAACTATAATTGTTCCTTTGATGTGTCCATCATGATAGGTATTGGGGGGAGTATTAAAGCCAAAAATATAAATTTTATCTGAAAGAATCCCAGATATCTATATGTTATTTTATTTTTTATATGGAAAACGAGGTTATTGTCCTATATAATAAGAATGATTGTAATGCTCGGGTTCCAAAGGTAATTTTGGAAGCCGTTTTTGTTTTTTATAAGGCCTTCTGTATAAAAGAAAGGACGGATCATGGAAAAAGTTCCGATGACTACAACCGGTTTTGAAAATCTCAAAGAGGAGTTGCGTTGGCGCCAACAGCAAGAACGTCCACGGATTATTGAAGCAATTTCTGAAGCGCGTGCGCATGGTGACCTGTCAGAGAATGCTGAATATCATGCTGCTAAAGAAGCGCAAAGTCATAATGAGGGGCGTATAAATGAACTTGAAGATTACATTGCGCGGGCAGAAGTTATAGATGTTTCTCGCCTTTCAGGTGATAGAATTAAATTTGGGGCTACTATAAAACTTTTGAATGAAGATACTGAAGAAAAAAAGATTTATCAGATCGTTGGTGATCAAGAAGCCGATGTAAAAACTGGTAAAATTTCTATTTCTTCACCTATTGCACGTGCGCTTATTGGTAAGCAAGAGGGTGATGTAATTGAAGTCAATGCTCCAGGTGGAGCACATAATTATGAAATTATTAAAATTCAATATATCTAATTGTTATGTATACGTCTTTGGAAGAAATTGATATTATTACTCCTCACTTTAAAAGACGTATGTCAGGAGTAACATCTACAGTTATTCAACTGATTCCATTGCAACGAAAACAGGGCATACATATATCTACTTTAGGATGGGGATTGCCGCAAAATTTTCCGGCTCTTTCATTTAAAGATCTTTTTAGGCTTTGGAAAAATCCAGCAAGTAAGCCATTTCGTATCTGGCATGCGCGGCGCAATATTGAAATGCTTTGTGGTATCTTTTTTCGCGATGTTTTACGTATGAAGCTTAAACTCATCTTTACGTCTGCATCTCAACGTCAGCATAAACCTTTTACAAAATGGCTAATTCGTTGCATGGATAAAGTTATTGCTACTAGTGCACGTGCTGGAACTTATCTAGAAGTTCCTTATCAAGTTATTATGCATGGGGTGGATCTTGAGCGTTTTTCACCACCAAAAACTGTTAATGATTGTTTTGTAGCAACAGGATTACCAGGAAAGTATGCAGTAGGGTGTTTTGGGCGTGTGCGCTATTTTAAGGGCACTGATTTATTTGTGGATGCAATGTTAAAATTATTACCACACTATCCTGATTGGACGGCAATTATCGCTGGTCGCACTACAGCGCAACATTATTCTTTTGAAAGGAAATTACGTCAGAAAATTGCTCGTGCTGGTTTGAGTGATCGCATTATTATTCTTGGTGAGGTGTTGGATGTACCTTTATGGTACCGCCGTCTATCACTTTATGTGGCACCTTCTCGTGTGGAAGGTTTTGGTTTAACACCATTAGAGGCAATGGCATCGCAAACAGCTGTAGTGACCAGTAATGCAGGTGCTTATGAAGAATTAGTAGTAGAAGGAACAGGAACAGTTGTTAAAGCAGGAGATGGATTAGCTTTAACTGCTGCAATTGAGTCTTATTTTGCTGATTTAGATAAAACATTAGCTGCAGGGAAAAAGGCTTTAGCCCACGTTCGCACTCATTTTCCTTTGGAGAAGGAAGCAGCTGCGATTGGGAATGTCTATAAGATGATGTTTGAGGGAAAGATATTTTAAATATACCCTAAAGTCTTTAGAATAATTATTTTGAAAAAGGGAAAATAGGTACCTTAAAAGAAGTGTCGTATACCGTTTGCAGAGTGATTTTAGATATTGTTCATTAGTATCTAATTTAGATTGTTTATATCAGGAAAGGTTGTATTAGAATTATCGTCTTATTTCTTATAGTTTTAATTAAGGATATAGGGTAGTTCTTCTTTGAAGGTGCAGTTAATGAAGGCTTTTTGGTACTGATTCAATACAAGAAGCAAAGACGACTTGTAAACAAACAAAGCTTTGAAAAATTTTGATATCAAGCATAACATAATATAGACAAATCAAATTCAGTAGAACTTACTATGCTTACAGATTAAGGGCTGTTTACACATCATAACAGAAAAATGGTGTAGATCAGTTTTGGATTGGTAAAAAAGACCTATAAAACAAAATGCTATAAATTTTAATCAATATGAAAAGTCGTTGTACCAATGCTTAAGATTTTTTAATAATGCTGCTTTGTATTTTTGTCTTTTTAGGATTAACCTTAACGTGCATGTTGTTTATTTTTTTTGCTTAGACTTGTAAGTTTCTTTTATTACAAAGTTAGGTGTTAAGCATAAAAACTATTCACGCCAAAAAGTGGGGATGAAAAATACAAATATGGTTATAATTTCAAGGCGACCAGCTAGCATGAGAAAGCTTAAAGTCCATAAAGCATTGTCATTAATTGTCGCGAAATTACCAGAAGGGCCGATAATTTCTCCAAAACCTGGACCTATATTTGAAAGTGCGGTTAAAACGCCTGTAAAAGCGGAAGTAAAGTCAAGTCCGGTGGTGAGTAAAAGTGTAGTACCTATAAGAAGGCAAAACATATAAAGGCATACAAAAAGTAAGACAGACTGAGCAATATCACTAGATATATTTGAATGATCATAGCGAATTTTTACAACTGCATTAGGGGAAAGGAGTTTTGCCATATTTGTTTGTGCAATACGCCAAAGAATAATTAAACGATTGATTTTTATACCACCAGACGTAGAACCAGCGCACCCACCTGTAAAAGAAACAATAAAGAAAATACCAAATGCAAAAGGTCCCCAAAGCTGATAGTTTTCAGCACTATAGCCGGTGGTACTAATAACAGATGCAAGGTGAAAAATAACATCAAGAAAAGCCTGATGAAAGGTAAGATGATTCTGAGATCGCAACCATGCAGCTAAAATGAAGCTGAGAAGAAAAACAATGTTTAGAAAAACGATAACTTGTGGATCAATAGAGCGTTTTGAGTGGCCAGGAAGCACTAGTTTTACATAAAGCACAAAGGGTAAAGCAGAAAGTAACATGAAGATTGTGGAAACAACCAGGATAGCTGGTTTATCAGAAAAATAACCAAATGAGGCATCATGGGTTGAGAACCCAGCCGTTGCTACTGTACTCATTGCATGGTTGATGGCATCAAATAAGGTCATGCCAGCAGCAAAATAAGAGAGCATGCAAGCAAGCGTTAGTCCAATGTAAGCAATGATAATTCCATTAGCGATTTGATTAATACGAGGTAATATTTTTTCAGATTTATCTGATGATTCCATATGGAAAAGCTGTACTCCCCCAACACGAAGTGAAGGCAGAAGTAATAAAGCTAATCCGATAAAACCAATACCCCCGATCCAGCAGATGAGAGAACGCCATAACAAAATGCTTCGTGGTAGCTTATCAAGTTCTGTGATTACAGTGGAACCTGTGGTTGTAATTCCAGAGACAGATTCAAAAATTGCTCCTGCTAAAGAAATTGGGAGTGGAGAGAGATAAAGAGGAAGAGCACCCACTATACTACCTGTTAACCAAAGGCAAATAGTCAGTGTGAAACCAAAGCGCGCTGAAAAACGACATTTAGCACCTCTGGTTGCTAAAAGAATCAACGTTGCTAGCATGGTAGTTATGGTGCAAGAATAAAGAAAGGCTGCCCAATTGTGGTTTCCATCGCGCAGATCTGCAAGAGCAGGCAAAAACATGGTTGCTCCCATAATTAATGCAAAACGTGCACAGATATTGATAATAAATTGAAAAATGGCCGTTTCCTGTCTCTTTTTTATTTTGTTTATGGTTTTGTACTTATTAGTGTGTATATACGTAACGTTTATAAGATGCAGTTAGTCTCTATAGTAAGTAAGCTATGATAAATTGGTAATCAACTTTTAATAAACCTTGAAAAAAATACAAGTAAATCATAATTTGAATTGTAAGAGAAATATTTTTAAAAGGCTACATTTTTCATCATAATTTATCGATCTCAAAGAGGATTAAAAGAGGAAGGGATTTTATGGCAAAATCGCGTATTCGCGTTCTTATTATTGGTTCGGGGCCAGCTGGTTATACAGCTGCAATCTATGCGGCAAGAGCAATGCTTAGACCTGTTTTGGTTACAGGGGTGCAGCAGGGAGGACAGTTAACAATTACAACTGATGTTGAAAATTATCCAGGTTTTTCTGATGCAATTCAAGGGCCATGGTTGATGGAACAAATGGCAAAACAAGCTGAGCATATGGGTACGAAAATTGTTTATGATAGTATTATAAAAGCTGATTTATCAAAACGTCCTTTCATTTTATACGGGGATTCAGAAACACAATATTGTTGTGATGCGTTGATTATTGCAACGGGAGCACAAGCTCGCTGGTTGGGCTTGGAAAGCGAACAAACCTTTATGGGCGGTGGTGTTTCTGCTTGTGCTACGTGTGATGGTTTTTTTTATCGTGATAAAGACGTTATTGTTGTAGGTGGTGGAAATACAGCTGTTGAAGAGGCTCTTTATTTATCACAATTGGCTAAAAGTGTTAGTATAGTTCACCGGCGAGACCATTTTCGTGCGGAAAAAATTTTGCAAGATAGATTATTTTCTCGTGATAATGTGCGTGTTATTTGGGATCATATAGTGGAAGAAATTGTTGGTTTACCAGCTAATTCATCAATGGGTGCTGTTGTGACAGGAGCGCGTCTTAAAAGTATTAAAACGGGTCAAGAACTTAAAGTGGATGCGGATGGAATATTTATTGCTATAGGGCATGAGCCTGCAGTTTCTTTATTTGAAGGACAATTGAAACAAAAACCAGGGGGCTATTTATGGACGGCACCAGATTCAACAGCTACAAGCATTTCTGGTGTTTTTGCTGCAGGAGATGTTGCAGATGATGTATTTCGTCAAGCCGTGACTGCTGCTGGAAGGGGATGTATGGCTGCGTTAGAGGCAGAACGATTTTTAGCTTCACAGACATAAGAGTTTTTAAAAAATAGTTGTTTAATTAGTAAAAAAGATTAGAGAAAAAATTGTGACTTCACCATTGGATTGGGATAAATTAAGAGTTTTTCATGCTGCAGCAGAGGCGGGCTCTTTTACGCATGCAGCTGAAAAGCTTCATTTGTCTCAATCAGCAATTTCACGACAAGTCGCTGCTTTAGAGCAGGATGTTGGCGTTCCCTTGTTTCAACGTCATGCGCGTGGTTTAATTTTAACAGAGCAGGGTGAAATTCTCTATCGTACTGCTTATGATGTTTTAATGAAGCTTGAAAATGCGCGTTCACAATTAAACGAAAGTAGCAAAAAACCAACAGGGCGTTTACGCGTTACATCAACTTTTGGAATGGGGGCAGGGTGGCTTGCAGAGCGTGTGCATGAATTTCTTAGCCTTTATCCCGATATGCAGGTACAACTCTTGCTTGATGATAAAGAGATTGATTTAACAATGCGTCATGCAGATTGCGCAGTTCGCTTACGTCAACCCCAACAACCCGGTCTTATACAAAGAAAATTATTTACGGTTCATATGCATGTTTATGCTTCAGTAAATTATGTTGCAACTTATGGAAAGCCAGAGAAATTATCTGAACTAGATAAACACCGCATTATTTCATTTGGTGAACCTGTTCCCTCTTATTTGTCTGGTTTGAATTGGTTGGAAAAAGCAGGGAGAAGTGATGGCTCTTTGCGTATTTCAGTTTTACAAATTAATAATATTATTTCAATCAAGAACGCACTTATGCGTGATTTTGGTATTGCTGTGCTTCCCGATTATATCGTAAATAACAATGAGAGACTTGTACGCCTTTTTCCTGATATGATTGATATTCCTTCCTTTGATACCTTCTTTTGTTATCCTGATGCTTTGAAAAATTCGGCAAAACTCAATGCTTTTCGAGATTATATTTTTCTAAAAGCTCGTCAATGGTCTTTTTAATAGAGTGATGTTTTTATAAACTGTTGAATTTAAAGTCAAAAAAGTTTTAGTAAACTATGTATTTATTACATAGCAGTTTTCTTTAAGCTTTTATTGCTTTTCATTTTTTGTAAAATGGTATAAATCTATGACTTCTTGATTATATCTACTTCTATTATGTTTTTTTGATATATCTCCCAAGATCTGTTAGATTGATTTTATTTCTACAGGTCTGGCAAATTAGTTTAAGCGTATGTCCAGTTTTTGCTTTTAGATATGAACAATGATTCAGAACTTTTTAAAGTAAGCTGTTACAAAAACGTTGGATACGCAAGCAAGCTTCTTTGAGTATTTTTTCTGATGTTGCATAGGAAATGCGAAATGCTGGCCCGAGCCCAAAGGCAGATCCTTGCACTACAGCAACAGATTCTTCTTCTAAAAGCTCTGTTACAAAGTCTTCATCATTTGCAATAATTTTCCCTCCGGATGTCTTTTTACCAATGAGATTTGCACAAGAAGGGTAGACGTAAAAAGCACCTTCGGGTATTGGACAGTTAATACCAGGAGCTTGATTGAGCATAGTAACGACAAGATCACGACGCGCTTGGAAAACACTTTTATTTTGAATAATAAAATCTTGTGGTCCATTAAGTGCTTCGACAGCTGCCCATTGTGAAATGGAACTTGTACCGGAAGTTTGTTGCCCCTGAATTGTATCCATAGCTTTAATTAATTCCTGAGGCCCACCTGCATAGCCAATTCGCCAACCTGTCATTGAGTAGGCTTTTGAAACACCGTTCATTGTTAATGTACGATTATAAAGCTTTGGTTCTACTTGAGCTGGAGTGACAAAAGTAAAATCTCCATATGTTAAGTGTTCATATATATCATCGGTGAGGATATAAATATGAGGATATTTTACTAAAACGTCCGTTAGTTTTTTTAATTCATCATATGTATAGGCTGCCCCTGATGGATTTGAGGGAGAGTTAAAAATAAACCATTTAGTTTTAGGGGTGATGGCAGCTTCTAGATCTTGTGGTTGGAGTTTATAAGAGAATTCTGCTTTACTTTCTACAAAGATAGGTGTGCCATCGTTAATAATAACCATTTCAGGATAACTCACCCAATAAGGAGACGGAATAATGACTTCGTCTGCTTTATTCAAAGTTGCCATAAGTGCATTAAAAAGAATTTGTTTGCCACCTGTACCGACAATGATTTGTTCTGGTGTATAGTTAAGGTTATTTTCTCGTTTAAATTTAGCAGAAATTGCTTTTCGCAATTCTGGAATACCAGATATAGGTGTATATTTTGTTTCCCCACGTTGAATAGCCTCAATAGCGGCTTTTTTAACATTGTTTGGGGTATCAAAATCTGGTTCTCCAGCGCTTAAGGAAATAATATCACGACCTGAGTCTTTTAAATTACGTGCTTTTTGGGCAACAGCAATTGTTGCGGAAGGTTTGATATGAGAAAGCTTATCAGCAATAAATGCCATAATTTAAATCCTTAGTGGTATAAGAAAGTGATTATTTTATAATAGATGCTCCATAAAAATTATGTCGTAGGCAGTAAAAAACTACAAGAAAACTCTTAGGAAATTTTACTTTAAACACAGATTATATAATTTTATTTTAAAATTCTGTGAGAATTTCTCACAAGAAAATATAAAGAAAGCCTTCTTTTATCTGGAACGATGCAGGCGTTTATTTTGAATTTTTTTCTGATTTTTTATATCCTTTATTACTTTTTTAAGGCTTTTTACAAAAAAGAAATTATGGATAATTATGAGCAGATTTTAAGGGAGGTACAAAAATGCTGCAAGTAGTCGTTACTTTATTAAGGTAGAGTATATTTTGTGAAAAAAATCTCGCCTATGAAGGCGAGATTTGTTTGAGCAAAATGAGCTTAAATTTAAAGAATTGCAAGATTTCCAGCAGAAAATTTTCCTGAACGACGGTCTTGAACAACGTCATAAGAAATTTTCTGCCCTTCATTAAGGTTACTTAAACCAGAGCGTTCAATAGCAGAAATATGTACAAACACATCTGCACTTCCATCATTAGGTTGGATAAAACCAAAACCTTTCGTTGTGTTAAACCACTTAACTGTTCCTGTAGACATAGGAAACTCCTTATATATAAAATTATCATCTATTGAAGCTTAAAGCTTTCAATATGGCTTTAAATCGAAATTAGGCAGGAGAAGTTTTGTCAAAAATGCGTATGCACAGGAAAAAAGTCACGTAACCGAAAATTCGATTGTAATAATGATAAAAGACTTTTGAATAAGAAACAAGTCTAATCAGTGTTTTTATATAAAGAAAAAGGTGAATAAGAAATAAAAAGTATTATGTTTTGTAGGTGCAGTTCAAATCTTAAGAAAAATAGCTTTGTAATGGACGCACTTCCAAGTGGTTGGATTTGAGGGCTTCAATGGCTTTTGCTGCAGTTTCAGCTCCGGCTATTGTTGTATAATAGGGTACTTTTTGCATGAGTGCTGCTTGGCGCAATGATTTAGAGTCTGAAATGGCACTAGCCGTATTGGTTGTGTTGAAAATCAATTGGATTTGTCGGTTACGAATGGCATCTTCAATATGAGGATGACCTTCTAGTACTTTATTAATTTTTTGGGCTTTAACACCATGAAAGTCAAGAAATTTTTGCGTTCCGCTTGTTGCTAAAACAGAAAAACCAAGCTCAGTTAAGCGTTTGACACAATTAAGGATATATTTTTTATCTTCATCTCTTACAGAAACAAATACAGTTCCTTCATATGGAAGATCAACACCAGCTCCAAGTTGTGCTTTAGCAAAAGCAAGTGCAAATTCGTAATCGATCCCCATAACTTCTCCGGTTGAACGCATTTCTGGACCAAGCAGCGTATCTACACCTGGAAAACGATCAAAAGGAAAAACTGCTTCTTTGACGGCGATATGCGGTTTTTGTGATACAGAAGGTAATCCACCATAAGCTTGAAGTGCACTATGCAGCTTTTCTCCTGCCATAATACGTGCAGCAATTTTGGCAATTGGTCTGCCAATAGTTTTTGCAACGAATGGAACAGTACGTGAAGCACGGGGATTGACTTCTAAGATATAAATCACTTCATCTTTGATAGCATATTGTACATTCATTAAGCCCACAACATGGAGTGCTTGTGCTAAAGCTTTGGTTTGACGTTGTAATTCAGAAACTAATTCACGTGAAAGTGTGTTTACAGGTAAAGAACAAGCTGAATCGCCAGAATGGATACCTGCTTCTTCAATATGTTCCATGATGCCAACAATTAGCGTTTCTTGACCATCACACAGACAATCAACATCAACTTCAATAGCTTGTGTTAGATAGGTATCAAATAAAAGTGGGTTTTTACCAAGTAATGTGTTGATCTGACCTGTTGTATTATTAGGGTGACAGGCTTTGATATCTTCTGAAATTAATTCCGGAACTATTTCAAGCA
This sequence comes from Bartonella bovis 91-4, assembly GCF_000384965.1. Taxonomy (NCBI): domain Bacteria; kingdom Pseudomonadati; phylum Pseudomonadota; class Alphaproteobacteria; order Hyphomicrobiales; family Bartonellaceae; genus Bartonella; species Bartonella bovis. Next base: position 1,100,873 of record NZ_CM001844.1, on the reverse strand, counting down.
GATAATTTTGCAAGCTACGTTCATCGCGGATAATTTGCATGGCACGTCCGCCTAAAACATAAGAAGGGCGTACAACTAATGGAAATCCTAGGTCATGAGCAACAAGGCGTGCTTGTTCAATTGAATGGGCAATGCCATTTTTGGGTTGTTTTAAATTAAGCTTAAACAATAATTGTTGAAAGCGATCTCTATCTTCTGCTAAGTCAATAGCATCAGGTGAAGTACCTAGAATGGGAATGTTATTTTTTTCTAACACACTTGCCAATTTCAACGGTGTTTGTCCACCAAATTGAACAATAACACCAATCAACTCACCTTTTTCCTGTTCCGTTTCTAAAACAGCTAAAACATCTTCTGTTGTTAAAGGTTCAAAATAAAGGCGGTCAGATGTATCATAGTCTGTCGAAACAGTTTCAGGGTTGCAGTTAATCATGATGGCTTCAAAGCCTGCATCGCGCAATGCAAAAGCAGCGTGGCAACAGCAATAGTCAAATTCAATTCCTTGGCCGATACGGTTTGGACCTCCGCCCAAAATGACAATTTTTTTGCGTTTAGAAACATGTGCTTCTGAGTGTGCTACCTCTGCAAAAGGTGTTTCATAGGTTGAATACATATAAGCTGTAGGTGAAGCAAATTCAGCAGCACAGGTGTCAATCCGTTTAAATACATGTTTAACATTAAGCGATTTACGTAAAGTAGTAATATTATCTGGCTCTTGTCCTGTAAGGTTTGCTAAACGCATATCCGAAAAGCCCATGGCTTTTAACATACGTAGATTATCTACATCTTGAGGAAGACCATGAGTGCGAATGCGCTGTTCCATTTCAATAATGGAAGCTATTTGTTCTAAAAACCATGGGTCAATTTTACTTATTTGGTGGATTTCGTTTAAAGGTAAGCCCATGCGCATTGCTTGAGCCACATAACGTAAACGATTAGGGCTTGGTATTGCGATGGCTGAACGTATAGAATTGTTTTCATCACCTTCAGCATGTTCAGGAAGTTCAATTTCATCAAAGCCGGTAAGACCTGTTTCAAGTCCACGGAGTGCTTTTTGCAATGATTCTTGAAAAGTACGGCCAATTGCCATAACTTCCCCTACAGATTTCATTGCAGTAGTTAAGATAGGTGATGAACCAGGAAATTTTTCAAAAGCAAAACGAGGGATCTTGGTGACAATATAATCTATAGAAGGCTCAAATGACGCTGGCGTTATACCACCCGTGATATCATTTTTTAACTCATCAAGTGTATAGCCAACCGCTAATTTAGCTGCCACCTTGGCAATTGGAAAACCTGTTGCTTTTGAAGCGAGTGCTGAAGAACGTGAAACACGTGGGTTCATTTCAATAACAACTAAACGACCATTTTCAGGATTGACAGCAAACTGTACATTAGCTCCACCGGTTTCGACACCAATTTCACGCAATACAGCAATTGAAGCATTACGCATAATTTGGTATTCTTTATCGGTTAAGGTAAGAGCAGGGGCAACGGTAATAGAATCGCCAGTGTGGACACCCATAGGATCAATATTTTCAATGGAACAGACGATAATACAATTATCTTGTTTATCGCGGACAATTTCCATTTCATATTCTTTCCACCCCAAAACACTTTCTTCAATCAGAACTTCCGTTGTGGGAGATGCTTCAAGGCCACGTTCAATGATTTCATAAAATTCAGAGCGGTTATAAGCGATACCACCGCCTGTACCACCAAGCGTGAATGAGGGGCGAATGATAACTGGAAGCCCAATAATATCAAGGGCTTGAACTGCTTTTGCTGTAGCGTGTGCTATATAACGTTGTTTACGATCGGTTTCTGTATGATACCAATTGTAATCAAGTTTTTCTAATTCTTGCTCAAGTACGTCACCGGAAAGGTCAGTTTTCAGTTCATTACGTTTTTTTTCGTATAACCGACGATCTTCTTCTTTGAGTTCAGTTGCATTAGCTAACATAGAACGCGGTGTTTCTAAACCAATTTTTGCCATTGATTTGCGAAATAAAGCGCGATCTTCAGCTTTATCAATAACGTCTGCATTAGCTCCAATCATTTCAACGTTATAGCGATCTAAAATTCCCATACGCTTTAATGATAAAGCTGTATTGAGTGCTGTTTGTCCTCCCATAGTAGGTAAAAGAGCATCGGGGCGCTCATAAGCAATAATTTTAGCAACTACTTCTGGAGTGATGGGTTCAATATAAGTTGCGTTAGCTAAATCTGGATCGGTCATAATGGTGGCAGGATTAGAATTAACTAGAATAATTCGATAGCCTTCCTCTTTTAAAGCTTTACAAGCTTGTGTGCCCGAATAGTCAAATTCACATGCCTGACCAATAATAATAGGTCCTGCTCCAATAATAAGAATAGATTTTATATCTGTACGTTTGGGCATGTTTTTTCCTATCACAAATTTCTGTGCGCAGTTGTGGCAGGCAGAATATTGAACATTTTAAGGCTAAACTCACTTTATAGGTTAATAAATGGCGAAAGTAATCCATAAAATGCTTTTTCCATGCTTTTTTTATAAAATTGAAAATCTATACCTTTTTTATTGCTGATAAACTTCATATCGCTATGAGAGTGTGGTTTTTGACAAAAGAGACAATAATGCATTGGAAAAAGCACGTTATTAAATCAGTGTGTTGGAGGCTGTTGAGTTTGACAAGCTATAAATAACTGTTGATAGTAAATAGAACTGAGATAGATAGAGATAGGTTGTTTGTATACAGCAAGAGCTGTAGCATGCTTATGTGATGATTATCATTGTTTAAGTTTTTAAATGGTAATATTTTCAAAGTACATGCATGGCTACTGAAATTTCGAAATTTGTTCAGATTCCTCCGTATAGGAAAATAGCTTAAATATGACTGTAAAATTTAACAATAATAATAGTTATCATATTTCTTCATTGTTTTGTGTAACCTTTTTTTATTTTGTTATTATTATATATGAGACTAAGTTATACTTTTGAGCGGATCTAAAAATAGGTAAGGTCTAGAAAACAGAGGCGAAGAAATATGCAGGCTGTAAAAGATCGAAAGCTCGATCCGAAATTTATCCATCGTGGGCTCATTTTAGTTTTTATTACTTTGTTATTAGATATTATTGGTATTGCAATTGTTAGTCCTGTTTTGCCTGAATATCTTCGGCATTTGACTGGAGAGGATCTTAGTAAGGTTTCCATAAATGGGGGTGTATTGCTGGTAGTCTATTCAGCAATGCAATTTTTGTTTGCTCCCTTGATTGGTAACCTTTCTGACCGTTATGGTAGGCGTCCTATTTTGCTTATCTCTATTATTAGTTTTGCTATTGATAATTTTATATGCGCTATAGCATGGAGCTATTCTATGCTGTTTATTGGTCGTCTTTTGTCGGGGATAAGTGGTGCTAGCTTTGCAACTTGTTCAGCTTATTTAGCAGATATATCAGATGAAAAAACTCGTACACGTAATTTTGGTATGATAGGAATGGCATTTGGGGTAGGATTTATTATAGGTTCTCTTATTGGTGGTTTTCTGGGCCAATTTGAGTTGCGGTTGCCTTTTTATTTTGCAGCTGCTTGTTCATTTGTTAATTTTGTTTTTGCATGGTTTATGCTTCCAGAAACTCTTGCTGTGGGTGATAGACGCTGCTTTGATATAAAACGTGCTAATCCTTTAGGTGCATTTTTGCAACTTAGACAATATCCAGCGGTTATTTGGGTATTATTAGCTTTTTTTCTTTATTGGCTTGCAGAAGCCGTATGGCCGAGTGTTTGGGCATTTATTGCTAAAGAACGTTATGATTGGAGCACATTTTCTATTGGATTATCTTACAGTGTTTTCGGTGTAGGTCAGATTTGTGTAATGGTTCTTATTTTACCGTATCTTTCTAAGCGCTGGAGTGATTGGCGCATGACTATGGTAGGACTCCTTTTTGCGTTAATTGCTATGCTTGGCTATATGTTTGCGGCGCAAGGGTGGATGGTTTATGTCGTTTTTGTGTGTACGGCGCTTGAATATCTTGTTCATGCACCTATGCGTTCTATTGCTGCAGCACAGGTGCCGGCGAATGCACAAGGGGAATTACAGGGAGCAATGACATCTATTACTTCGTTAAGCTTGATAATTGGGCCCATTTTTTATACATTTCTTTTTGAACAATTTACACATAAAGGTGCAGTATTTCATTTTTCTGGTGCACCTTTTGCGGGGAGTTTCTGTGTACTTTTTTTAGCAATTTTAGTGTTTGCTTTTTGGGTGAGACAGTCTCTAAAAGAGCTTCCTGAAAATATTTTACCGAGACAATTCGATAAAATATAATTCTTGTACTCTATAAACGAATCTAACCATTTTGTTATTTTAAGAGCTGATGTATTTGAATGCAGTAAAAAAGCAAAATATTTGTCAGAAAATTCAAATTAATTAGGCTGTTTTTTATACTCTACGATTAGATTATGAAAACGTTGAAAGAGATATTGACTGTCTTGTGGTCCAGGAGAAGCTTCAGGATGATGCTGAACAGAAAAAACAGGTTTTCCAATAATCTGAATACCACAATTTGAGCCATCAAAGAGAGAGATATGTGTTTCTTCAACATGTTTTGGTAGAGATGCTGCATCTACGGTAAAACTATGATTCATTGACGTAATTTCCACTTTTCCAGTGGTAAGGTCTTTTACAGGATGGTTTGCTCCATGATGTCCTTGATGCATTTTTATGGTTTTAGCTCCAACAGAAAGAGCAAGGAGCTGATGGCCAAGGCATATGCCAAAAAGTGGGACATTACAGTCAATTAGCTTTTTTATAGTCGGGACTGCATATGCGGCTGTGGCAGACGGATCTCCTGGCCCATTGGAAAGAAAAACGCCATCAGGATTCATTGCCAGAATTTCTTCTGCATTTGTATGTGCTGGAACAATAGTAACGCGTGCACCTTGTGTTGCCATAAGGCGGAGTATATTGCGCTTAATGCCATAATCAATCGCAACAATATGAAAATTGCATTTACTGTTTGCACTGTAACCTTGATTCCAAGTCCATGCTTTTTCATTCCATTCCATCAACTGCTGTGATGTCACTTTTTTTGTAAGGTCGAGATTGGTGATTCCTGACCATTTTTGCATACGTTTCTTTAAAGCATTGAGATCAAAATTGCTATTTAGGTTATGCGCAATAATGGCATTTTGCGCACCTTTTTCACGGATGAGGACGGTTAGTGCACGTGTATCGACACCGCAAATTGCAATGATTTGACGCGCTTTAAGCCACTGATTTAGATTTTCGTTTGCACGGTAATTAGAGGGATGAGTAATGTCTGCTTTAAAAACAGCACCAACTGCACCATGGTGATTGATTGGTATAAGATCTTCAATATCTTCACTATTTATACCTACATTGCCTATATGAGGAAAGGTAAAATTAACGATTTGTTTAGTGTATGATGGATCGGTGAGAATTTCTTCATAACCTGTCATGGCAGTGTTAAAACATATTTCTGCTTCAACAATACCTGTAGCCCCTGCACCTTTTCCTTCAATAACGGTCCCATCAGCTAATATTAAAAGAGCTGTAGGCTTGCTCGTACACCAAGGTTTGGGAGATAGGGTGGGCTGTGTCATAGTGTGCGCTCACAGTTCGACGTCATACGAAAACCGCAGCTATAGCAGACGCTGTATATTACTCTTGCAATGTTTTGCTTAATTAAAAAGGTATAAGTCTATTCCATAGATAGGTAAAGCCCCATTTTTAGATTTTCTAATACTTTTGTTATTATTATGCATTATAAGATATTAAAGAATGCTGAAAAAATATGTATCCATTTGAAAAAATTAGATAAATTTATATTGTTGATTAGCTTAATAGAGTACTTCCAAATAATTTTGTAGAAGAAAGAGACAACGCATTTTATTCTATTTCATTTAATGGATATTATGTGATTAAGGATTATCAAAGTATTTAATGATGGTGAAGAAAAACTAAAAGTGGATGATAGCCAGAAACATTCTATTTTAACAAAAATGATGGAACGTTATTAGAAATCAATACTAGGCTATAAAATATTACGGGAGACTCGGTAGGAGTTAGTCAAATTAGTGATTTTTATTGATAGAGGACAACGAATAAGATATTTGTTATTTATTGTACACTATATTTTTCAATACATTGATTCTTCTAATTTATATAGGATCAGTTTTGTATATTGGTGAAGCAATTAAAAACAGCTCAGTCAGTAATAATGGTTTGTCTGCTAACCGCAAACGAGAACGACGCGCCCACAGTGCATCTTTTCGACCAATATGAATGTAATCACGGGTTAGCTCTTTACTGTTGAACAAATAACGCCCCAGGGGTAATTTCCCCAAGTTTGTTAGTTGATTGTGGTCATCTAGAGTTTCTTGTGGGATCACTGTGCGCCCCAAAAGCCACGGCTGATTGTCTCCTCTCAGTACAATTTCGCGTAGCCAATAACGGGAGGTTTTAGGTAAATGCTCAGCCTCTTCCTCTAGTTTATCATAAGTAATGAAGCATTCACGTTGCGGGTCAATGTGTATTTGAGCACAATGACGTTCAAAACGACGGGTCATAGAGCCTGGTTCCATCAACCAATCTTTGACATTAATAGGCACTGAACGATCTCGATCAGATAACCACTTGAGCGGTGGTAAAATGGAATTGCTCGTTCTAGTACTCGACATGATTTAAAACTGTATGTTGTGCTAGATAATACAGATTGTTAAATGCCTATTATAAAGCTTTCTAATTATAGTGTAGAAATACAAAAGCAGCAAGCTACTAAAGATGTTGCATAAAAAGCGAATTATTGGATTTTATGACTACAGTTTTTAGTGTTTTGGAAATAGAAAACTTTCTGGACATAGTCACTGTTTAAGCAGCCTTATAGCATTTGCCAAAGCTGAAATTGAGTTGCTACTGCTGTACTAATAATTGAGCTTTAAATTATTTTGATTGTATTTCTACGATTTATAACCACAATTTTGATGTACATTAAAATATAACACATAAATATTGTAGTAGAAGTTGTTGCAAGTGTTAATGTATCATTCAATTTAGATATATATTAGAAATGAATCTACAATAGTTTGCTGATCATTTGCTAAGCACTGTAATGATAATACAGAAGGGTTATTGTAATGAATGGTTACTTGCCTGTATCTAGGTTACAATTTTTAAAATTACAATAAAATTTTGGGCCGCTTAAAAAAGCACCTTGTGGTGCCTTTTTAAATTAAATGCTTTATGACCGGATTTTTCGACCTATCCATATGAGAATACAGGCGCCAATAAAACCTGAAATAAGGTAGCCAAATATACCAGCGAAAGTGACACCAAAAAGGCCGAAAAGAAAGCTAGCCAATGATGCTCCAATAATTCCTAAGATGATGTTTAAAAATATTCCTGTCCTACTATTCATAAAATATTGTGCAGCCCAACCTGCAAGACCACCAATAATAATAGCTGCAACCCAGCCGATGTTTGCATCTTCCATTACGCTCTCCTTTGCCTGAATTAAACTGTAAACTCTAGTTAGGGTAAGCTTTTTAAAGGTCAAGTCTCGTTTGTTGTTCAGAAAAGTTATGCAGGCGGGAACTTTAGATCTTCTAAAATGGAATAGACTATAGAAGTGAGAAGAGAATTAGTTTGTTTTAGATCACATACAGTATCAAAGTGCAGATGAAATGCTTCTATATTTAGGACATTACTTTTGAAATGTTTTAAACTCATTTTTCTAAATTACGGAGCTTATCTTTCTATATTAATGAATGTGCGGCATGGTGAGTATCACGTAAGACAAAAGCATTAAATACAATATGCAAATTAGGCTAGAGTTAGAATAAGACATGGCGTAATTTATATTTCAACCTATCATAGTAGACACGTTCAATTTTTGTTCACACCATGAATGTAAATTCACAGAAGGTAGAGAAATAGCACCTGCAAGATGAAGGAGTGTATCGATAAACTATTCATGATATTTTACTTTCTTCTTTACGTTAAGAATGGGGTTTGATTTAAAGAATTGATATAATTAGAACTTATGATTCTGCGTGGTTTTAAATGCATGAATAAAATCATAACCGCTTGGGTTTTGAAAAAGCTTAAGACCAAAACTGGGAAGAATGGAATAAAGATGGTCAAAAATATCAGCTTGAATTTGTTCATACTCTATCCAAATAGTGGTGTTAGTAAAACAATAAACTTCTAAAGGCAAACCATTCGGCGTAGGGGATAATTGCCGTGTCATGCAAGTCATATTTTTTTTAATATTTGGATGATTTTGTAAATAGGATAGAACATAAGCGCGGAAGGTTCCAATGTTGGTTAAATAGCGGATATTGGCTGGTATATCGCGGTTTTTGTCTAATTTAGCATTCCATTCATTGATTTCTGGTATTTTTTTTGCAAAATAGTTTTCTAACAGATTAAATTGCATCAGATATTCTTGTTCTTCTTCCTTGTGAAATCGGATGCTGGATTGGTCAATAAAAAGAGATCGTTTGATACGTCTTCCACCTGATTCTTCCATACCGCGCCAATTTTTAAAAGGATCGGTTACAAGTTTACGAATAGGAACGGTGGTAATCGTTTTATCAAAATTTTGAACTTTAACAGTATGAAGTGCAATTTCAATTACATCACCGTCTGCACCGAGATTGGGAATTTCAATCCAATCGCCAACACGCACCATATCGGTAGATGAAATTTGAATACTTGCAACAAGAGAAAGCAGCGTATCTTGGAAGACCAAAATCAAAACAGCCGCCATCGCACCAAGACCGGAAAAAAGAATAAGAGGGGAGCGGTCAATCAATTTAGCTAATATTAAAACAGTGGCAACAGTAAAAAGTGCAATTTTAGCGATTTGAATATAACCTTTTATCGGTTTTAACCGCGATGTTGGCCGTTGTTCATAAAGAGTATTAACAATATTGAGAAGCGCAGAAATTATTAAAACAATAACAAAAATAATAAAGGCGTTAGAAACATTGCGAATAATGGTACTAAGTGGATTTGGCAATGTAGGGATAAAATTAACACCGATTGAAAAAATAAAGGCTGAAGCAGTATTAGCCATGTGCCGAATGATATACTCAGTGTCATCAGTTGTATCTGCAGGAAGAAAAGAAAAAAGCTGTTTTGCTTTATGAATAAGCAGTTTTCGCGCTAAAATATTAATTAAAAGAGCAATAAGAGTAAGGATAACAAGCCAAGAAATAGCCTCTAGCAATGGATGTTGAGCAAGAAATTCAGTCACTTTTCTATCTCCATTTCTCAAATTATTTTGGGTTGATCATTTGAAATTTATCAACCATTTAAGAGAAATATTGGAATTATGCTTCAAAGTAGTTAAACATATAAAAAAGAATTTTAAACTCTGTGAGAGATAATGCGTTTTCCACCTGATTTCCTTGATGAGATCCGCAGCCGATTGCCAATTTCAACGGTTATTAGCCAAAGGGTGACATTTGATCCTCAAAAAAGCAAGCCTGCACGAGGAGATTTTTGGTTTTGTTGCCCATTTCATGGTGAAAAAACTCCTAGTTTTCACTGTAATGATCGTAAAGGCTGTTATTATTGTTTTGGTTGTGGTGTGAGCGGTGATATTTTCACTTTTCTTTGTAAATTTGATGGATTGCAGTTTTTGGAAGCTGTAGAGCGTTTGGCTGATCTTGCAGGTATGAAATTACCTCTCCTTGATCCACAAAGTCATGAACGTGAAATGCAGAGAGCTAGTCTTTATGATGTGATGGGAATAGCTGCGGATTTTTTTCAATCTAGCTTACATGATAAAGGAGGAGAACAGGCGCGTTATTATCTTAATGAGCGTGGTGTTACGCCAGAACTTATAAAACGATTTCGCATTGGTTTTGCTCCGGCAGGGCGTACAGCTTTAAAAGAAATGCTAAGTACACATGGTATTTCAATAAAGCAGATGGAAGATTGTGGTCTTCTTATATCGGGTGAGGATGTTGTAGTTCCCTACGATCGTTTTAGAAATCGTATCATATTTCCTATTGAAGATTTACGTGGACGTGTGGTGGCTTTTGGAGGTCGCAGTTTAGATAAAAACATGCGGGCGAAATATCTCAATAGTCCTGAAACGGTACTTTTTCATAAAGGGAATATGCTTTATAATGCAGCTTCTGCTCGCAAAAGCAATCATTCCATGAGAGAAGAAAAAGCGCGTTCTATTCTTGTCGTTGAAGGTTATATGGATGTGATTGCGTTAACGAAGGCTGGTTTTGAGAAGGTGGTAGCTCCTTTGGGTACAGCATTAACAGAGGAACAAATTGCGCTTTTATGGCAGATAGAACCTGATTGTGTTTTTTGTTTTGATGGAGATGATGCTGGTTTAAAAGCTGCTTTTCGTGTGGCTGATCGTGTGCTACCTCTTTTAAGGGTGGGGGTGTCTGTACGTTTTATTTTATTGCCGCAAGGTAAAGATCCAGATGAAATTGTTCGTGCTGGTGGTGTCTCTCTTTTTGATTCTTTTTTGCAAAAATCAATGCCATTAATTGAGCTTTTATGGTGGCGTGCTACCTATGGACAACGTTTTGAAACACCAGAAACACGAGCAGCATTGGAAAGAAGGCTTAAACAAGAGATTTTTACAATTAAGGATGAAGATGTACGTCGTTATTATTTTCAAGATATAAAAAAACGGCTTTATGATTTTTTTTGTCCCCCTTTTTTGAAAAAAAAGAATGTAGGAGGATATGATAGAAATCAAAAAGATGAGATGTTTAAGAGACACTCTTTTTCCATTTTAGAAAATTCTGATATGGTGCGCAATTTGCCACATTCTATTCCTTTGCGTGAGGCAGTTATTTTACTAATTTTAGCTCACTATCCTGATCTTTGTTATGAGAATTTTGAAGTTCTTTCTGAACTAGAATTAAAAAATACTGAATTAATAAATTTCCATCAATCGATGCTAGAAATTCTTGGAAGCCAGCAGATTCACGATAAAACGATAATGATTACGCTTTTAGAAGAAAAAGGGCAAAAGGCTATTTTAGAACGTATGAGAAATCTTGTGCAAAGCGTTGGTATGCGTACTACTTTTACTAAAGCTCCCATAAAAGATGCTCGCGCTGTATTAAAACAAGCTATCTACTTGCATCTTCGAGAACACCACCTACATAAGAGATTACAGGATATTGAGGAACAACTCATGAAAAATCCTAACAATGAGGTTTTTGATCTACTGCGTGAGACTAAAACTGAGTTAGAGCAAATGCGAGCAACGGAAGCTTTAATTGAAGGATTTGGGTGTTGGTTTGATGAAGAAACAGATGAGATTAAGCCAAATGAGATAAAATGATTCGCTTTTTTAAAGCGAATCAGTCACCAAAGCCCTAATATGAAAAAATCTATTGTAAGAGACGGCATTTTTGTGAAGAATGGCGAATGAATTTTAAAAAGAGCGGAAATTGATTCTTACTATGGAGAATAGAGATTATCTCAAAAGGGCTGAAAGTATCGGGGAAACTTCTGCAGTTTTCCCGTGTTTTTATGTGGATAAAAGTGTATATAATGTGCCTTTGAAAGTAAGGATTTTATCCTAGGATGAAGTGCATATGAGAAATTGTTGACGCGCTAAATGAAAACGCAAAAAGCTGGTCACATGAAATCTATGTAGTGATCAAGTGGAGTTAATGGTATGGCAACAAAGGTTAAACAAAAAGATAGCGTGGCAGAAACGGACCAAGTAAGTTTGGACAGTCCTCTTCTTGATTTTTCCGATGATGCCATCAAAAAGATGATTAAACTCGCCAAGAAAAATGGTTATGTGACAATGGATGAATTGAATGCAGTTCTTCCTTCTGAATCAGTTACATCTGAGCAAATTGAAGATACATTGGCCATGCTGTCTGAAATGGGGATTAATGTTGTAGACGATGAAGATGAGATCGATTCTGAGCCTTATGAGGAAGAAATTACGATAGAAGGTGGTGATTTGGTGGAAGCCACCAACCGATCAATTGCGACGATATCGAAACGTGAGGCAACAGATCGGACTGATGATCCGGTGCGCATGTATTTGCGTGAAATGGGAGCAGTTGAACTGCTTTCACGTGAGGGTGAAATTGCTATTGCTAAGCGTATTGAAGCGGGGCGTGAAACAATGATTGCAGGGTTATGTGAGAGCCCTTTAACATTTCAAGCCTTAATTATATGGCGTGAAGAATTAAATGAAAAGCGTATCCTTCTTCGTGAGATTATTGATCTTGAAATGACTTATGCTGGTCCAGAAGCCAAGCAGGCTCCTGCTATTGAACGTAGTGAAGTAGAAAAGATAAAAGAAGAAATGCCGCATTCTAGTATGCATGATGTAGATGATCTTGCAGAAGACATTTGTGTTGAAGATGATGAGGAGGATGAAGTTAACTTATCGCTTGCAGCAATGGAAAATGAATTGTGTCCTCAGGTTATGGAAACTTTAGATTTTATTGCTGAGACGTATGTAAAATTGCGAAAATTACAAGATCAGCATGTTGAAAGTAGTTTAGCAGATTGTAAAGAGGACGCTCTTTCCTCTTCTCAAAAGAAGAAGTGCTCTCAATTAAAAGCTGATTTAATTGAAGCGGTAAAGTCTCTTTCTTTGAACCAAAATCGTATTGAGGCATTGGTTGAACAGCTTTATGACATCAATAAGCGGTTGGTTCATAATGAAGGTAAATTGAAGCGGCTTGCTAACAATTACGGAGTTGGACACGAAGATTTTTTGAAGGAATATCAAGGTCGTGAATTAGATGCAGATTGGATTAATTATATTGCGACTTTGCCGGGATCTGGTTGGAAAGAATTTTCAACTTGTGAAGCCAAGGTAATACAAAGTTTGCGAAGTGAAATACAAAGCCTTGCACAAGAAACTGCTATTTCAATTGGGGAATTTCGTCGAATTGTTACGCAAGTACAAAAAGGTGAGCGTGAAGCAACAATCGCTAAGAAGGAAATGGTGGAAGCTAATTTACGTCTTGTGATTTCAATCGCCAAAAGATACACCAATCGTGGTTTACAGTTTCTTGACCTTATTCAAGAAGGCAATATCGGCTTGATGAAGGCGGTCGATAAATTTGAATACCGGCGTGGATACAAGTTTTCAACTTATGCAACATGGTGGATTCGTCAGGCAATTACGCGTTCGATTGCTGATCAAGCGCGCACCATTCGTATTCCTGTTCATATGATTGAAACTATTAATAAGATTGTTCGTACATCACGTCAGATTTTACATGAAATTGGGCGAGAACCTACACCGGAAGAATTGTCTAGCAAACTTTCTATGCCATTAGAAAAAGTGAGAAAAGTGCTAAAAATTGCAAAAGAGCCTATTTCACTTGAAACACCAGTCGGTGATGAGGATGATTCTCATTTAGGTGATTTCATTGAGGATAGAAATGCATTATTGCCGATTGATGCAGCCATTCAAGCTAATTTACGGGATACAACAACTCGCGTACTTGCTTCACTAACGCCGCGTGAAGAACGTGTTTTGCGAATGCGTTTTGGTATTGGGATGAACACTGATCATACGTTGGAGGAAGTTGGTCAGCAGTTTTCAGTTACACGTGAGCGTATCCGTCAAATTGAAGCAAAAGCGCTTCGTAAATTAAAGCATCCTAGCCGTTCACGGAAATTACGCAGTTTTCTTGATTCTTAATAGTACTATAACACGTTTTAAAAATGCGCCGTTTATTGTAGGTGAAAGGTTTACTGTTTCATTTTTGAGGAGCTTTTTAGAAAAAGATAAAAGAAAGCATACCGAACAATTAAAGAAAACTCATTGCTCAAGTAATATAATAACTTAAATATTTATTACTACGGCTTTGTAAAAAAAGGGTAGTACAAAGTCGTGAAGATAGTCTGCGAAGAAATAAGTGGCATTGTAAACCATTACTTATACATGTATGTGAATCAATGGGGGTGATGTATTGAAGATGCTTGTGAAGTGTGTCAAATTATAGATAAACGCAAAAAATCTCTTTTTTACAAAAAAATTCATAAAAGTGGCTTATACAAGTATAAGGCTGTATGAGAAATTTCATTTAGTTTTTTCAGTGTTCTAGGCTGTAGGATATTTACAATTGGGTATTATTTCAAAGGTTTATTTTATCTGTGACAAAGATATTTGTATAACATTATTTTTTATATGAGATTTTTTTAGAGATGTCTTTTATCTTTGTTGAATTAATCTTTGGAAAGATTCTTCCAAGATAAAGTCGCATATGGATGGTATTAAGCTAGGTGGAAGATGTATAATGTTACAGAAACAAAATTGTACTTATTTTGCGTTTTGCGTAGATTTTCTTGTGTTTTAGAAAAAGAATATAGCCAATTTTATGAGTAAAGAAGCTCCCTTTTGGAAAGTTAAAAAATTAGAAGAAATGTCCATTGTTGAATGGGAAAGTCTCTGTGATGGCTGTGGTTTTTGTTGTTTGCATAAAGTAGAGGATGAAAACACCGGTTATATTTATACAACCAGTGTTGCTTGTCGTCTTTTAGATATGAAAACTTGTCAGTGTCAAGATTATGCTCATCGTAAATCAATAGTTACAGACTGTATATTATTAGATATTGCAACAGTAAAAACAGCTCATTGGCTTCCTAAAAATTGTGCTTATCGGTTAATTAATGAAGGAAAAGATCTTCATTGGTGGCATCCATTGATATCAGGAAATCGTCAAACGGTGCATCAAGCGCAATTTTCTGCACGCGAAAAGATTGAAATTCACGAAGATGAATTATCATCTGAAGAGGCTTATCTTCAGTATATCACCGGCATTTTATATGAGGGCCGGTGATGTGATTTTTTATGTATGCGTTTTATGTAGGAATTGAAGACGATACTTTAGTCTATAGAAAATGTTACAGTTACACTGACATTATAGTTCAATTCACCACTTGAGAAATTTGTATCTGCATAGTTTGCAAATTGTGCACTTCTGTTTAAGCGCTGTGTTGGGTGAAAGCTATTATTATTTTCATTAATTTCAATGATTTTACCCAATTTTAAATTAGCTGCTTGTGCTAAAGTTTTTGCTTTTTCAATAGCTTCAGCAATAGCTTTTTTACGTGCTTCTTTATAAAAAGGTTTTGTATCGGCATTGGTAAAGGTAATGCCATGAACAGAATTAATACCAAGAGATATTGCTTGGTCAAATATTTTACCAACGTTAGAAAGATCACGGATACGCACTGTTAAAGAATTGGAAACTTCATAAAGATTTTCATGGTTTTTTTGTTCTTTCTGTTTATCCGAGCTAGACTGATAAATAGATAAATTTGATGTTTGTAAGTCATGTTCTTGAATGTTGTTGTTTTTAAAAGAACTCATAACATTATTCATAAATTTGTTATTATCTGCTAATGCTTTTTGAGCGGTTTTGTCATAAGTAACAATAGATAGATTGATAATTGCCATATCTGGTGTTGCTTGGCTTTCACCTATTGCAGTAACTACAATAGTTGAATTGTTCATTGCACATTCTTCTGCGTGTATAGAAAATGAAGTGGTTAGTAGTGTTAATGCTGCTAACAGAGCAACTTTAATTTTGTTAATATTTTGTAGCTGGAAGATTGTTTGTGTCATATTCATTTTCACTCCTTTGATTTATAGATTTTCACTTTTCCATTTTTGGGAATCATTGTAAAGTATTAAGACGCTGAAGGGTAAAAAACGAGAGAAACTAAAAAAATGAATTATAATTTAAGCAATCTCTTGTATCATAAAGCATTTTAGTTTAGAAAAAAATAGTCTGTAGGGCCTGTAGCTCAATTGGTTAGAGCCAGCGGCTCATAACCGCTTGGTTGGGGGTTCGAGTCCCTCCGGGCCCACCAGTCCCTTTTTTGTTTTTATAATACATTGATTTTATTATATTAATAACCTGCTCAGGGACCACCAGTCATTGTAACAAAGTACCTTTTAGAATGAAGATTTGCGTAATTACTGGTTTTGTTGATTTTTGTTACTATCGAGCACATGTTTGTGGCTGTATGATTAATTTAATTAAGTTTTCTGGTTAGAGCTTTGGTATAAGGTGTTTGTCGTATATTATTAGTTGATTGCAATATTATACCCAATATATTCCTCTAATATTTTCGCATAAAAATATAGAATTTTATTAAGCTTCAAAAGTTCTTTGAGGGAAAAGGAGCTATTTAAATAAAACTGTTAATTTTTAAAAGTGTTCACATCCAGTAACTAAGTTTTTCTTTACCATCCATAATATATGTATTTTTATATATTATAAAAAATCAAAGTAAGATTTTGTTACCGAATCTGTAAAATAAATTACATGAATGGTTATGACATCAATGAAAAAAACTGAAAAATTCATGGCTATTCATTTAGTGGATATGAAAACAACATATTTGGGAACAATAATTTTTTTAGAATATGAGTTGGGAACTACTATTATAAAAGTGTCAAATGAAAAGAATTACTTTTTCAAAAGATGAAGCTGGTTATTTCTTTTCAGTTAGGAATAATCGGTATTATTTGCAGGATGATGATAAGTTTTAATGGTTATTTAATGATTGGTTTGGCAAAAAGTGTATTGCTTATAAAGATGCGTGGATGAGGCTATTATAATTACGTTGGCGACACGAAAAACATTGAATATCCTTCTTTTTTTGAGAAAGACCAATGGTTTTTTTATCATTAGAGTACAGTACAAGTTTAATATATTTGAAATGAGAATTTTATTTTAATAATGGAAAATGTTGAAATTGTAATTCTTTAACAAAGGTATTAGGAATAGTATATATTCAATTTTTATAAAAATGTTTCATTTTATTGAGTGACCTTTATTGGAAAAAACAATTTTTTGCTTATCTTTTGAAATTGAACCCTAGTACTATTGATTATATACTCCTTAAAGCGCCAAAATATATACTTTAAACTAAAAAATAATTGCTAATTTTAAGATGAATATCAATTTAACGAATTGAACATTAAGCATGTTCTTGTAACACAAATTTAGTACATGTTTATTTAAAATTTTTTTGGTTAGAAACAATTAGCTTTACGAAAACAATAAAAATAGCCATTATTTTAACAAGAAGCTATTTTAAACTCTGAAAATGCCTATGTTAAATTTAAAAAAATTATTACTACGATCAGAACTTGTAATGACCATTTTACTGCAAAGGAAAAGTTAAAAAAGCACATTAAACTTTATCAATATGGCAAAAAGCAAAAGGCTATTTTTCACGTTGATAAAGCTCAAGGTAGTTTTATTTGAAGTAAATATTGTTAATTAGTAGTTGTTTCTTTGTGCGATATGCTTCGAATGAGTAAATCAATAAACAAGCTAAGGGCATAAGAATTAGCCATATTTGCTTTCATATTGACCAAAGAAGTAAGCGCTTTTGGGTTGAGGTCATTAGGTACGCCTTGTGTTAGAAGGTATTTTTGTAACTTTTCATAAGAATTTTCAATCTTTTTTTGATTTACTGTATCATTATGGTCATTCTTGGTAAGAATATCTTCAATTGTTTCAACTTTTTTAATAAAATAATTCCAATCGAATTCACTTCTAGTGCATTCGGTGTCAAACATTTTTCCTTGTCCAGTTAAAAGCCAATTAATGTTGACTCCATACAATGTGCGATATGCTTGCAATACGCTAAGATTAGGTTCTCTTTCTCCACGTTCATAAAAGGCGATGGAGTTTTTTGTCATGCTAAAGTTTTTTGCTAATGTTTCACGTGATGGATCACCTAAAGCGAGGCGTACATGACGTAAACGTTTTCCAAATACAGTTTTTGCTTCAGTTTCAGGACGTGCCACGAATTATCTCCCTCAGTAAATCATCATGGTATAAGCTTTATGCTGATAAAAGCACACAATGTATGAATATCTCATTACCTAATGTCAATATTTATTAACTTTTATTCCTCTTATTTTTTTTAATATTTAATAAATATTGGATTAAATTTTAATTTTTTGTATTTTATTATTATAAAAATCACCTTTTTATTGGAAGAAATATAGAATTTTTGATTCTTCTCTTGTTTTTTCTTGGAGAGATTTCCATATGAATTTTTCAGTGTGCATTCGTTGTACTATAGATAGATGTAATCTTTTAATCTTATAATCTTTCAATAGTGTGAGTACTGAGATAAGTTAAAGAGATGAATTTTGAGGCATGATCATGGCTCTATTAGGCTATTTTAGATGGGCTTTTTTCTTCACAATTATTGGTGTCTCTTGGGGTGGATTCATTGGTTGGTTTGAGACGGGTAGTCTTGTTGGTTTTCTTAAATATTTTTTCATTTGCTGTGTTTTAGGGATTTTAGAAATTTCTTTATCTTTTGATAATTCTATTATTAATGCACGTATTCTTGGAAAGATGGATCAGCTATGGTCCCGTCGTTTTTTGACATGGGGTATTTTAGTAGCAGTATTTGGTATGAGAGTTATTTTTCCATTGTTGATTGTTGCTTTTGCAGCTTGGATTAATCCAATTGCAGCAGTTAAATTAGCACTATGGGAACCACATCAATATGCTGCAATTTTAACAAATGCTCATGTGAGTATTGCAGCTTTTGGGGGAACTTTCCTTATTATGGTTGGTTTAAAATATTTTTTTGATCCTAAAAAAGAGGTGCATTGGCTAGCTTTTATAGAGAAACCAGTTCAGAAGTTTGGTTCATTTGTTGGAGTTGATATTACTATTGTTTTGATTTTGATGTTATTCTTCTCAGGGCAAATTACAACAGAAAATAAGCTAACTGTTTTACTTGCTATGCTTTATGGACTTTTGACATTTTTAGTGGTTGAAGCGGTTAGTTCACTTTTAGATTCTCCCAAAAATGCTTTAGTCACCATTACTAAGGGAGGAGTAGGCTCATTTCTTTATTTAGAAATTCTGGATGCTAGCTTTTCTTTTGATGGTGTTGTGAGTGCTTTTGCTTTTTCACATAATCTTTTTATTATTGCAATTGGTCTTGGTATCGGTGCTTTTTATGTACGTGCTATAACGATCATGTTGGTTGAAACGGGAACATTGTTACATTACCGCTATTTGGAACATGGTGCTTTTTACGCAATTTTGATACTTGCAGTGATTATGTATATACAAACTATTATGCCAGTGCCTGAAGCATTAACAGGGCTTATTGGCATATGTATTCTTGGGGCGGCATTTTATTCCTCCGTTCGCTTTAAACATAAAACATTATCTCCCAAATAATCTGTTTTTTGATTATATATATTCTATAAAAACTCTTCTATTTATCACCACAATAGGGTAGAGAAGCGATTTAAAGCGTCATTAAGAGTTCTATACCAGTTTCGTTCAGAGTTTTAAGCATTGTATTTAATGATCCATTTAGATCAATACCGGCACAAGCACTCAATGAAACACTCACTTTAAAGCCACATTTTACAGCATGAAGTGCGGAAAATCCCACACAGAAATCAGTAGCCAAACCACATATAATCAATTGTGTAAAACCACGTTCTTTGAGGTAGCTTTGTAAGCCTGTTGGTGTTTTTTGGTCATTTTCAAAAAAGGCAGAACAGCTGTCAATTTTCTGATGATAACCTTTTCGAAGGATAAGTTGTGCTTTACCAACCATGAGAGATGTATGAAATTCTGCTCCTTGTGTTTCTTGTATACAATGATCGGGCCAAAGTGTTTGAACCCCGTAGTCAAGCTTAACTGTATCATGAGGAGATTTATGAGGGTAGGAAGAAGCAAAACTACAATGACCTTTGGGATGCCAATCTTGGGTTAAAATGACATGATCAAAACGGTTTATAAGGTTATTAACGGTAGGTATAATAATATCGCTTTGTGGAATTGCAAGTGCTCCGCCGGGTAAGAAATCATTTTGTACATCGATAACGATTAAGGCTTTTTTTTCCATAAATTTATTCCTGTAGGTGATTTGTTTTTGTCGTGACCCTTTAAAGATTGCATTTCGTCTTAAAGTTTTGAGATAATTTGGTCAATGTTTGTGCTATTTTAAGATTTAAGCCAAAAGAGATGAATAGATCAGTTGTTACGATAATTTTTATAATTTTGTGCTAATTTATAACTATGGATCAATATAAGCAGTACACTATTTAACAATAGTCTATGTGTTGGTGCAAAGCTTTGATGATAATAGGACTGGCAGCATTAGATTCTATAAAGATGTTCTCGTTTTTTATGCAATTTTAATCACATAAAATGACCATAGTAGGATTATTATGTTTTGGTGACATCAAAATAATGAAAAGGGGTAGAGGAGGGTGGTGTGATGTAAAATCTTAAGGTGGGAAAATGGTGCAAAATTGGCTTTGCTTGTGATGTTTGTTGCGCTAATAGATTGGTTTAATATGATAAAAGCATAGCTTTGTATCTGGCATTGGAAAAGAGGGGAGATAGCTCACAGCATAATTTAAATATAATTTAAGAATATTTGCTTTTTGTGCTTTGGAGTAGTGTTTTTCTGCATTTAGGATATGGAGTGGGGCTTGTGAGATTAGAAAAAATGTATCAATATAAAGTGTAAAGCTGTTAAAACATTATTTAAGTGTTGCTAATTGTGAAACTTAAGAAAAGCGAAAATAATACTTTCGAAATTCTCACTTTTAATCTTGCATAATATCAAAGAGAAATTCATGGCACGTCAATTTATCTATCATATGGCTGGGGTCAATAAGATTTACGGTAATAAGAAAATTTTGGAAAATATTCATTTATCTTTTTATCCAGATGCTAAGATTGGTATTTTAGGGCCGAATGGTGCAGGTAAGTCGACGATTTTACGTATTATGAGTGGGTTAGATAAGGAATATACAGGAGAAGCATGGCTTGCTGAAGGAGCACGTTGTGGTTATCTCCCACAAGAACCTGTTCTTGATCCAAGTAAGGATGTGAGGGGTAATGTGATGGAAGGGATTGCAGATAAGCAGGCAATTTTAGATCGCTATAATGAACTGATGATGAATTACAGTGATGAAACAGCCGATGAGAGTGCTAAACTTCAAGATATTATTGATAGCCAGAATCTTTGGGATTTAGACAATCAAGTAGAAATGGCTATGGCCGCTCTTAGTTGCCCGCCGGGGGAAGAGGATGTAACAAAACTTTCAGGTGGTGAAAGGCGGCGTGTTGCGCTTTGTAAATTGCTTTTGTCAAAACCTGATTTATTGCTTCTAGATGAACCGACAAACCATTTAGATGCTGAAACTACAGCTTGGCTTGAAAGACATTTACGTGAATATCCAGGTGCAGTACTTCTGATTACGCATGACCGTTATTTTCTCGATAATGTAACGGGTTGGATATTAGAATTAGATCGCGGTAAAGGTATCCCTTATGAAGGAAATTATTCTGCTTATTTGAGTGCTAAAGCTAAACGTATGGCACAAGAGGGCCGTGAAGAAGCTGCTCGTCAACGTGCATTGGCACGTGAAAAGGAATGGATAGCTTCTAGTCCGAAGGCACGTCAAACAAAATCAAAAGCTCGTATCAGGGCTTATGATGAATTAGTTCAGGCTGCGCGTGAACGCCGTCCTGGGGATGCGCAAATTATTATACCAGTTGGCGAAAGATTGGGACAGGTTGTGATTGAAGTTGATAATTTGTCAAAAGCATATGGTGATCGTACATTAATCAATTCTCTTTCTTTCAAGCTTCCTGCCGGTGGAATTGTGGGGGTTATTGGTGCTAATGGTGCGGGGAAGTCTACTTTATTTAAAATGTTAACAGGACAGGAACAGCCGGATTCAGGTACAGTACGTATTGGAGAAACGGTTCAGATGAGCTATATTGATCAGAATCGTGATACATTAGCAGGAAATAAGACTGTTTGGGAGGAAATCTCTGGTGGAGATGACATTATTAAGTTAGGCAAATATGAGATGAATAGCCGTGCTTATTGTGGTGCATTTAACTTTAAAGGCGCAGATCAGCAACAAAAGGTGGTGAATTTATCGGGAGGGCAGCGCAACCGTGTTCATTTAGCTAAACTTTTAAAAAGTGGAGGCAATGTTCTTCTTCTTGACGAACCTACAAACGATCTTGATACAGAAACATTAGGTGCGTTAGAAGATGCGCTGGAGAATTTTGCTGGTTGTGCAGTTGTGATATCACATGATCGTATGTTTCTTGATCGGTTGGCTACCCATATTTTAGCGTTTGAAGGTAATGGTCATGTGGAATGGTTTGAAGGCAATTTTGCTGAATATGAGGCTGATAAACTTCGTCGCCTTGGTCCAGATGCTATCAATCTTAGACGTGTCAATTATAAACCTCTCACCCGTTAACACAGCATTTCTTATATGAGCATTTATACTCCTAATTTATCAGTATAATAGTTTTTAGAAAATGTCTAAGACTTGTGCTTTCCATTTTGAGCAATATAGGTACTTGAGCTAATAGAGCGGGGTATTAAGGATTTTGATTGTAATAAGTTTCTTAATTAATTGATAAAATTTGCCCGTTTATTAGGATGTGATCCATAAAAACTATTTGTTATTTTAAAACTTTTGTCGCAATAAATTGTTTCCCGTAATTTTATATTAAAGATTAAGATTTTTAAGAAGAATTTAATTAACACATTTTGGAGTAAAACTGCTTCAAATTGGATCGTTTTAAATGTTTTTTGCCTAAATTTTTCCATTTTTGCAAAGCTTATGGTTATTTTTTTGCTCTTTTTTAGGTGAGATGATAAGAATTTCTTGTTGTTTAAAATATTTTATTTCATAATGAAGTCATTGCATTAGCGATTATAATGGTTGATGTAATAAGGCAATCAGGGAACCTCTCCCCCCTCCCCCGCGTGGATCCCTAGATTGTCTGACCCGACTGAAGAGTTCTTCAGTCGGGTTTTATTTTTATTTTAAGTTAAATTTGCATTCAGCATTACATTAGTACATCTATCATTTTAGAAAATTTACATAGCCACTGTAGTGCGGTGTTTGATACAGAAATGTTGAAAATATTTTTATTTATAGATATTTGTGTATTATTTTTAAAATGATACAATTGTTTTAAGTTAAAAAGTGAATATATGAATAATGCAATTATAGTGCATTATAGTTAGAATCAAAGATGATAAAATTTCATTGGTATTGTCTTTTTATTTTCATTTTGTTTTTATTATTCGTCGTGGTAACTAGTTTTTTTGTTTATCAATTTGTATTTAGTAAATCCAATTCTTCGCACCAGGTGGACTAGAAGGGTGGCAGCGTCTTTGCTGGATGTTTTAATGAATGTTTTAAAGATAAGTCTTCATCAAGAAAGAAACGTTGTAAGCAGGTACGTCAAGATGCGATTGTTTCTACCCTTGCGAGTGGTCAGAGTGATAAATAGGCGCAATAATTTGGAAAAATTTCAACTGCAGCTGCATTAGAAATAATTTCTCGTCTTCCTGTCGTTGATGTTGGTTTATTTATAATGATTGAAGAATAATACGTTTGAAGCTTGTGTTTAGAGTGCTTTATTGCATTCTTTTTCAGAATATAAAAAAGCGTGGGAAAAATATATCCCAAATTATTTGTCATGCATTGTCGGGGATGAATGATAGGTAAACTGCTAAAATGTTTTTTATAAAATTTTAGTTGTTTATCCATTTTAGCTGCATGAGGGTAGTGTATTGTATAAATGTAAGTGAAAATGTTTATTAAGGATGGTGTCAGCAATATAAATTGCTTATTAATCGGTATTGAAATTATCAATGTTGGTTTTTAGTAAAATTATTTGGAAAATAGATAGAATCTGGTCATCAAATTGTGCTTGAAAACATTTACAATATACGATCGAAAACTGACTTATTAATGTATTTTAAGTATAGTTTTTATAAGGGAATTGGCTCTGGAGAACAGTTTATCGCGTGAGCTTTTGCTGATTGATGTTGGCTTTAAGTAAAATGATGATCCTCTCTAAGGATGTTATATAATTAATGAAAAGAGTATTCGTTAGAAACGTTCCTAAGTATATATTGGTATTTTATGATAGCAGATTTGGTAATGATGGAGTTTTTGATATCTGTAAGCAATAAGTGGTGGAATTTTTTAGCATTATTTCCGTTTGCATAGAATTTTATTGTAGATCTATCCGATAAATATGTTGCCTCACTTTTTTAGTTCTTTTCTAGATGAAATACACTTTAAAACTTTATAATTGTGATTAAGCGTATTTTAATGAAAAGAGAAAGAATGCAATTTTCAAAAATCTTCTTAAATGCGCTATTTGTTGTATTTTTGTGTTTTGTACGAAAAGTATCTATACTGATATTGAAAGTTTAAGCTTAAATAGTAGTTCAATGGTTAGTTATTTCTTTTAAGGTATTTGTTCGTTTTTATGAAGTTTTAATTCAAAATGTTGCAATTCAATATAAGGTTCCGGTTAATTGGGTATAGGTTGTTGTTAGTATTAAAAGTAATGACAATACGCGTACAAAAAAATTTTTTTGTACAGTAAATTTACCAGTGAGGAATAGTTTCAATAGCTGTGTATAAAAAGCTTTATCATGCTTAAAGCAGTTTTGAATACAGTATACGTTATTTGATACCAACACGCAAATTAAGTAGTAACAGTAGCTGTGCAATTTTTAAATATAATGCCAATCATGCTGCGAAAATGAGGTCTATTTTAGTTCAAAATATTACTCAAAAGTTATACAGTCTATTTTTGGCATCAGTAAAATAATTTTACATTTTAATGGTAATAAATGATTTTAGTAGGATATGTAAAATATTTTTAAGGGCTATTTTCACTTTGTGAAAAATGTTTTATAAATTATTGGGTCAGTCGGCTGGGCAGCCGCGCTTGTCTAGTGTTAAAAAATGGCAGGTGAGGAAAGTCCGGGCTCCATGGAAAAACGGTGCCGGGTAACACCCGGCGGGGGTGACCCTAGGGAAAGTGCCACAGAAAGTAAACCGCCTATTTTTATAGGTAAGGGTGAAAGGGTGGGGTAAGAGCCCACCGCGCACTCAGTAATGAGTGTGGCAAGGTAAACCCCACCGGGAGCAAGACCGAATAGAAATGACGCGCAAGGCTTAACTTGCAGCCAGTTTCCAGGTGAGTCATTTGGGTAGGTTGCACGAGGCGGATGGTAACATCCGTCCCAGATGAATGGTTGCCATGTAGAGTGTAAACTTTACCATACAGAACCCGGCTTACAGGCCGACTGATATTTTTGTGTATAATGTTGATATCAGTTTTCAGAGAAATTTGTGTTTTAATTGCACACTTAAAAATGTTTTTTTAAATTATAACATTTCTTTAAATATAATAAATTAATGTGTGCATTAGGATAACTTTAACTTCATTTTCTTTTGTCGAGATAAGTGTGAGAGTTAAAGTTGTGGTTATGATGACATCATTTGCCATTGATGGTTATTGATGTGGAAAAATATAAATCAAGATGGGTTATTTTGACAGGGCAGGGTAACAAAACTGAACGCCATATTCCAGTATTGTTGCAGCCAGTTTTAGCTGCGCTTACACCATTAGCTGGGGCAAAAGTAATTGATGGCACCTTTGGTGCTGGTGGTTATACGCGCGCTTTGCTTGCTGCAGGTGCAGATGTTATTGCTCTTGATCGTGATCCTCAGGCAATCCGTGAGGGACAATCACTTGTCGATCAATTTTTTCCACGTCTTCGTTTGGTGCAAACGGAGTTTTCACGCTTAGATTGTATAGTTGAAGAAAAGGTGGATGCGATTATTCTTGATATTGGTGTATCTTCAATGCAGCTGGATGAAGCTGAACGAGGATTTTCTTTTCAAAAAGATGGTCCGCTAGATATGCGAATGGCACAGACTGGTTTTACAGCAAGTGATGTTATTAATTGTTTAAGAGTCAATGAGCTGTCACGTATATTTAAGATATTAGGTGAAGAACGTCATGCGGATCGAATTGCACGAATGATTGAAAAGCGTCGTTGTATTCGTCCTTTTTTGCGTACATGTGATCTTGCCAATGCTGTTGAGGTTTTAGTGGGTCGTAAACCAGATGATCGTGTTCATCCTGCAACACGGGTATTTCAGGCGCTTCGTATTTACGTTAATGATGAGCTTGGTGAACTCGCACGAGGTTTATTTGCTGCTGAAAAAATTTTGAAAGCAGGGGGGCGTTTAGGAGTTGTTAGTTTTCATTCCCTTGAGGATCGCATAGTAAAAAGATTTTTTTCTGCTCGTTCAGGAGAGAGGGGGAGATCACGTTATCTTCCTGAAAAACAATCTAGTCCAGTAACATTTTTGCCTTTGTTTAAAGGTGTGAAAACTGCAAATGAGGAAGAATTACAAAAAAATCCTCGTGCACGTTCTGCAAAGTTACGTGTAGGCGTACGTACTCAAGAAGATGCCATTGAAACGGATATAGAATTGTTTAGTTTGGCAGAAATTACCAGTTTTAAAGGTAGTAAGAAATGACAGTTTTTCGTACACTGGATATAGTTTTAGTGACTATTATGATTTGTATGGCAGCTATTACTTATAGGGTAAAATATGATGTTCAAAAACAAATTAGCGAAGTGTACCGTCTTGAACGGGAAATTACAGCAGAAAAAAATATGGTAAGGCTTTTGCATGCTGAGTGGGCTACGATGATAGAACCATTACGTATGCAAAGACTTGCAGAATATTATCAAAAAGAATTAGGCTTGAAAATAATACAACCTCGTCAGATTGTAGAATTGAAAGATATTCCGATACGTTTATATGATCAAATTGATGAATTGATTAAGAAGAATACCTTTGAAGGAGATAAGGCTTTTCTTGCTAAAAATCATATTTCTCAGAATGGTGATGTTATTCAAAAGGGTGTGCAGTAATGCGATTATTGCTCCTGTTTTCGCGGAAAAAGAAATATTTAAATGACCAATTAAGTAATCCAGATCTGCCTATTTATCGCCCATATTTTAGCCGTTCACGATTGATTTTTTCTCTACTGAGTTTTCTTATTCTGTACGGCATTATGGGGAAATGTCTTATTTCTTATGGGTTTCAAGGTGGACAGATTGAAGAAGCAAAAGGGCCAAGAACAGTACAACTGGCAGCTCGTCCTGATATTATTGATCGTAATGGGCGTTTATTGGCGACAGATATTGAAACTTACTCACTTTTTGCTGAACCACGCCGCATTATTGATATAGATGAAACAATTGAATTGATTTCAACAGTTTTACCTCAGCTCAATTGGCAAGAAACTTATAAACGTTTGAAAAAAAAATCCCGTTTTTCTTGGGTTCAACGTGGGTTAACTCCAACGCAAAAAGCGCAAATTATGGCACTTGGTATTCCAGGTATTGGTTTTCGTACTGAAATACGTCGTTTTTATCCAGATGGGCCTATAGCTTCGCATATTCTTGGTATGGTTAATGTTGATAATCAAGGCATAGCAGGCATAGAAAAATATATCGATGATACGGGTTTGAGTGTTCTTCGAAATGCTGGTCTTGCAACTGAAGCATTATTAAAGCCAGTTCAGCTTTCGATTGATATACGTATTCAGGCAATTGTGCGTGATGAGCTTATGAAGGGAATGAAGCGCTATAAAGCACTTGCTGCAGGGGCTGTTATTTTGAACATCCATACTGGTGAAGTTGTTGCTATGGTATCTGTGCCTGATTTTGATCCTAGGAATCCTATTGATGCTCTTAAAGGTGACCGCCTCAACCGGATGACAGCTGGAACTTTTGAAATGGGATCAATTATCAAAAGCTTTACTACTGCGATGGCACTTGATTCAGAGGTTTTTCATTTAAATAGTATCATTGATGCTTCAAAACCAATTCAAGTAGGTCACGGCCGTTTTATTCGTGATTTTCATGGAAAAAATCGTTTATTAAAACTATGGGAGGTGTTTATTTATTCTTCTAATATTGGCTCTGCTCGAGAAGCATTAGAAATAGGAGTTGATGGACATCGTGATTTTTTAAAAAAACTTGGTTTACTTGATCGTATGGAAATAGAATTACCTGAGGTTGCTACCCCTGTTTTGCCACGTCGTTGGCGGGATATAGATTCTATGACGATTTCCTTTGGTCATGGTATGGCAACAACACCATTACAAACAGCGGTGGGGACGGCTGCGTTAATGAATGGTGGCTTGTTGATTGAACCCACATTTTTAAAGCGGACTGAGGAGAAAGCTTTGCAACATGCTAAACAAGTATTGCATCCTCAAACTAGCCAGAATATGCGCTACCTTTATAAGTTAAATAGTACTATTGGTTCTGGGCGTAATGCAAAGGTGGAAGGTTATCGTGTTGGCGGGAAGACAGGAACAGCTGAAAAAGTTGAAAATGGAAAATATTCTAAGATGAAGAATTTCAACAGTTTTCTTGCTGCTTTCCCTATGGATAATCCTTCTTATGTTGTTTTAACAATTGTTGATGAACCTCAACCTGAAGATGGCAAACATTCAGCAGTAGCAGCACTGAATGCAGCACCGATGCTTGCGAATATTATTCGCCGTTCAGCTAGTTTTCTTGGAATAAAATCGGATTTTAAAAAAGAATATGAGATGGCTTTAAGTGCAAGTGATAATGCTAAATTATCTAAGACAACAGTAAAAAATTAACATAAAGATAAGCGATCATGTTTCTTGGCACATTATTTACAGAATGTATTGAAGATAATTGTCTTTCCTCAATTGAAATTACGGGAATAAGTTCAGATTCTCGACAAGTGTTGCCTGGCTATGTTTTTGTGGCTCTTCAAGGAAATAAAGGTGATGGCAGGCAATATGTGAATGATGCTATAAAGCGTGGTGCACGGGTAATAGTTACAAATTATGATTGTATTCTTGAGGAGTTATGTGTTCCAGTTTTGCGTGTTGTAGATGTACGCCATAGTTTAGCCATTGCAGCTGCACGTTTTTATGGTGCTCAGCCTGAAATTGTGACAGCTGTTACAGGAACAAGCGGTAAAACATCGGTTGTGTCTTTTGTTAGGCAAATTTGGAAGCATGTTGGGCTTTGTGCAGCTAGCATAGGGACAGTTGGTGTTGTTTCACCTAAGCGTAATGATTATGGCTCCCTAACGACACCTGATCCGGTAATGTTACAGCGTTTGTTATCTGAAATTGCTGGTGAAGGTGTTACACATGCGGCACTTGAAGCTTCTTCGCATGGTCTTGATCAGGGTCGACTTGATGGAGTGCGTTTAGCAGCTGCAGCTTTCACCAATTTAGGGCGTGATCATATGGATTATCACACGTGTATGGAAGATTATCTGCGTGCTAAAATGAGATTGTTTGATACGCTTTTACCATGTGATGCACCCGCTATTATTTTTGCAGATGATGTTTATTCACAAAAGGTGATTGATCATGTTACCCGAACAGGGCGTTCAGTATTAACGGTTGGACGTAAGGGGAAGTTTATTACAATTAATCGTATTGAGCATCAGCGTTTGAGACAATGTGTTGAGTGTCGTATGGGAAACGATATTTACACATTCGATTTACCTCTTGCAGGGGAATTTCAAGTGACTAATGCACTTATAGCTGCAGGTTTAGCAATTGCGACAAATGTACCTGCGGATAGTGTTTTTCGCTCTTTGAAAAAATTACAAGGAGCACCTGGCCGATTAGAATTAGTTGGAAATACGAAGGATAATGCATTTGTTTACGTGGATTATGCTCATAAACCAGAGGCTTTAGAGCAGGTATTACTTTGTGTTCGCCCCTTTACATTGGGGCGTTTGATTCTTGTTTTTGGTTGTGGGGGTGATCGTGATCAAGGTAAAAGACCTTTGATGGGAAAAATTGCAGTAAGCAAAGCTGATATTGTTATTGTTACTGATGATAATCCTCGTACTGAAGATCCTGCAAAAATTCGAAAAGATATTTTGCAGGCGGCATCAGGAGCAATGGAAATAGCGGATCGTGGTGAAGCTATTGATTATGCAGTGAAATTACTTAAATCTGGAGATACATTAATTATTGCTGGAAAAGGTCATGAAAATGGTCAAATTATAGGAAAGACAACGTATCCTTTTTCAGATCATTTGAGAGCAGTTTCTGCTTTGAAAGAACGAAATAGATGACAGTTTTATGGGATAGACAGACACTTCTTTCTGTTATGAATGGTTTATCAATTGGGTGTTTGCCAGAAACTTTTTCTGGGATTTCTATTGATAGTAGATCTCTTATAGAGGGCGATATTTTTTTCTGTATTAAAGGTAATAGTTTAGACGGTCATGATTTTGCTGCACAAGCTTATGCAAAAGGTGCTGGAGTTCTTGTAGTTGCGCAAAATCGTTTGGCTGAAATGAAAAAGTTAGCTGCTCCATTGATTGTGGTTCCCGATGTTTTAAAAGCGTTAGAAAAACTTGCACAAGCAGCACGTGAGCGTTCAAAAGCTAAAATTATAGCTGTCACAGGTTCTGTTGGAAAAACAACAACAAAAGAAGCTCTTAAACAAGCACTTGAAACTGTTGGAAGGGTTTATGCCAATCTTGGTTCTTTTAACAATTGTTGGGGTGTTCCCCTAACTTTGGCGCGTATGCCTGCAGATAGTGATTATGGTATATTTGAAATTGGTATGAATCATAAGGATGAAATTCGTCCTTTAGTAAAATTGGTTCGTCCGCATGTAGCTTTGATTACTCATATTGCTGCTGGACATATAGGTTTTTTTAAAAATCTTGAAGAAATTGCAGATGCAAAAGCTGAAATTTTTGAAGGACTGGGCGATGAAAGTGTAGCTCTTTTAAACGCGGACAGTCATTTTTTTTCTCGTTTGGTTCAAAAAGCAGAACAATGTGGTGTAAAAAAAATCTTGAGTTTTGGGGAATCAACAGGTGCTGATTATCAAGCAAAAGAGATTCATCTTTTAACAGATTGTTCTTATATGACCATGCATTTTTCTGATCAAGATATGACGATTAAAATTGGCGCTCCTGGGCGACATATTGCACAAAATATTTTAGGTGTTCTAGGAACTTGTGATGTGGTTGGTGCTGATTTAGCACGTGTTTCACTTGCTTTGAGTTGTTTTTCTCTTCCAAAAGGCAGAGGTAACCGCTATAGATTATCTTTACCGAAAGGAGGAGAATTTCATTTAATTGATGAAAGTTATAATGCTAATCCTGCTTCTATGTGTGCTGCCCTTGATCTTCTTGCTGCGGGACCAGTCGGCACCTGTGGTCGGAAAATAGCAGTTCTGGGTGATATGCTTGAGTTAGGAGTTTATAGTGAAAAGCTTCATTGTGATTTGGTGAAACCAATATGCATTTCTGGTGCCAATCCGGTTTTTTTAGTTGGAAAAGCGATGAAATTTTTGGCTAATGAGCTTTCTACTTATGTCAAAGTTCATTACTTTGAGCATGTTGAGGAACTTTTACCGCTTATTTTAAAAGAAATTTCAGAAGGTGATCTTATTATGATTAAATCATCTCATAGTGTTGGTTTATCGCGTATTGTAATTGCTCTTCTTGATCACTATAAAAAAGTGTCTTTATAATTTTAGCAGGTTTTTTGCACTATGATTTTGTTGCTTTCTTCGTTGAGTGATTGGCTTCCAGGAGTTAATGTTTTTCGTTATATTACTTTCCGTACTGTGCTAGCTATGCTGACATCAGGTTTAATTGTTTTTTTGTTTGGTCCTAGCATTATTGCCTCTCTTAAAGTGCGGCAAGGAAGGGGGCAACCAATTCGAGCTGATGGTCCTCAAACCCATTTTAAAAAAGCTGGAACACCTACTATGGGTGGATTAATGATTTTGAGCGGCATTGTGGTGTCGGCGCTTTTATGGTGTAATTTATCGAATATTTATCTTTGGGTATCATTATTAGTTATGCTTTCTTTTGGGATGATTGGTTTTTATGATGATTATCTGAAAGTGACAAAGCAAACAGACAAAGGGTTTTCTGGTAAAGCACGGTTGGGTTTAGAGTTTTTGATTGCGACAATTGCTTCTTTAATTATTGTAAAGGCCAGTTCACCAGGATTGGCTTTACCTTTTGTAAAAGACTATTTTATTAATTTAGGCTGGTTTTTCATTCCTTTTACTGCTTGTGTTATAGTAGGGACCGGTAATGCAGTTAATTTAACGGATGGTCTTGATGGGCTTGCTATTGTTCCTGTGATGGTTGCTGCTTTATCGTTTGCGTTAATCGCTTATCTTTCTGGTAATATAAATTTTGCTGATTATTTACAAATTCACTATGTGCCTGGAACTGGAGAGTTAACCGTTTTATTAGGAACAGTTGTTGGTGCTGGCCTTGGCTTTTTATGGTTTAATGCACCTCCAGCGGCTATTTTTATGGGTGATACCGGTTCGTTGGCTCTTGGAGGGTTGTTGGGTGTTGTTGCTGTGGCGACCAAGCATGAAATTGTTTTAGCTGTTATCGGTGGGCTTTTTGTTTTAGAAACGCTGTCGGTTATCATTCAGGTAGGTTGGTTTAAATTGACAAAAAAGCGTGTATTCCTTATGGCTCCAATTCATCATCATTTTGAGAAAAAGGGGTGGACTGAAAGTCAGGTTGTGGTACGCTTTTGGATTATTTCAATTGTTTTGGCGTTGATTGGTCTTTCAACACTTAAGTTGAGATAAAATTGTGATTCCAGTTGAATGTTATAAAGGTCAAAAAGTCGCTTTATTTGGATTAGGACAGTCAGGATTAGCTACGGCGCAAGCACTGATTACTGGTGGAGCTAAAGTGATTGGGTGGGATGACAATCCTTCTAGCGTAGAAGCGGCTTGTAGAGAAAATATTCTGACAAAAGATCTTCGTTATGAGGATTGGTCAGAATTTGTTGCGCTGATTTTGGCACCTGGGATACCTTTAACTCATCCGAAACCTCATTGGACGGTCGATAAAGCACGTCAAGCAGGTATAGAAGTTATTGGTGATATTGAACTATTTGTTCGCGCACGGAACCATTTTTTACATCAACATGGTTTTTGTGATCAGGATGTTCCATTTATTGCTATTACAGGTACGAATGGTAAATCGACCACTACTACTTTGCTTGCTCATCTTTTAGATAAAATGGGTTATGATGTACAAATGGGAGGAAATATTGGAACTGCGATATTAACTCTTAAACCGTTTGTTAAAAAACGTATTTATGTTATTGAATGTTCATCGTTTCAGATTGAGCTAAGTCCTTCTCTTCAACCTACAGTTGGCATTTTGTTAAATTTAACACCTGATCACATTGACCGACATGGCAGTTTTGCTCATTATGTGCAAGTCAAAGGGCGTTTAGTTTCTAAAGCTTCTCATGCTCTTGTTTCAGTGGATGATCCCGCTTGTCAGGTTTTATATCAACGACTTATAAATGAGGGGCGTCAAGTTAAAGCAATTTCTAAAGAACGCTGTATTGATGATGGTTTTTATGCAGAAGGAACAAAACTCTTTTCTATTAGCCATGGGCAGCGTTGTTTGCTTGCGGATCTTGGTACAATAACTTCGTTACGCGGTGTCCATAATGTGCAAAATGCTCTTATGGTTTTAGCGGCATTGCAGGTGTTAAAAATTGCTGATTTGCATATAGAGAAGCATTTAGCAAGTTATATGGGGCTTGCGCATCGTATGCAGCAGGTATGCGAGATTGGATCGGTTTTGTTTATCAATGATAGTAAAGCTACTAATGCGGATGCATCAGCTTGCGCACTTGCTACTTTTGATGATATTTTTTGGATTGTTGGAGGGCAGGCAAAGGAAGGTGGAATTGCTCCTTTAAAAAGATTTTTTAATAAAATTCGTAAAGCTTATTTGATTGGTACTGCTGCGGAGGATTTTGCCTACACGATTGGTTCTGCTTTTCCTTTTTCAATGAGCTTAACTTTGGAAAATGCAGTACGTGAAGCGGCTATTGATGCAACTTATGATAAGGCAAAAGAGGCTGTAGTTTTATTTTCACCAGCTTGTGCAAGTTATGATCAATTCAAAAATTATGAAGTACGCGGAGAGACTTTTATTTCTTTGGTTAGACGGTTGAAGGAAAA
Organism: Bartonella bovis 91-4; assembly: GCF_000384965.1. NCBI lineage: Bacteria > Pseudomonadati > Pseudomonadota > Alphaproteobacteria > Hyphomicrobiales > Bartonellaceae > Bartonella > Bartonella bovis. The sequence goes on along the minus strand of NZ_CM001844.1, from coordinate 1,066,947 downwards.
CGAATTATAAGAAATTTATTCTGCCATTAACGATCCAGAATCTTTTTAAGTGTAATTCAGTTTTTGAAATACTTGTCATAAAAGATAGAAATATCATATCGCTTTGAGTGAAATGATAAAAAGGATAAAGTGAAAATGATGGTTACTCGTGCAAATCAAGATCCAATTGCTAATTGGTGGTGGACGGTTGATCGCTTTATTTTTGCTGCTTGCTTAATTTTGATGGGGATTGGCGTTATGTTGTCTTTTGCTGCTAGTCCCGCTGTTGCGAAAAAAATAGGAATTGCGGATAGTTTTTATTTTGTTCGCTGGCATATCATTTTTAGTATCCTTGCGTTTTTTACTATGGTTACTATTTCTTTTTTTTCACCTCGTAATATTCGCCGTTTATGCATTCTTTTATTATTTGCGGCACTTATTCTTATGGTCGCGACTTTATTATTTGGTTCTGAATTAAAAGGAGCGCGGCGTTGGATTTCTTTGTTTGGTATTTCTTTACAAGCTTCAGAATTTATGAAACCAGCGTTTGTGGTTGTGTCAGCTTGGTTGTTTTCAGATCAAATGAAACATTATGGTAGGTTTCGCTATATTCTGTCTATTGCACTTTATGCTCTTTGTTGCACGCTTCTTGTTTTACAACCTGATATTGGTCAAACACTTTTGATTAGTGCAACATGGGGTGGTTTGTTTTTTGTTACAGGTGTACCTCTTACTATTATTTTGTTCTTTGTTATTTTAGCTGTTGTAGGAGGTTTTTTAGCTTATTTTTTTGTTCACCATGTACGCGAACGTATTAATGGTTTTTTGACAGGTGAAGGCGATACATTCCAGGTGGATGTGGGACGTGAAGCTATTTTAAATGGTGGGTGGTTTGGTCAAGGGCCAGGTGAGGGTACAATTAAACGCATTATTCCCGATAGTCATACAGATTTTGTGTTTTCTGTTGCAGCTGAAGAATATGGCATTATCTTCTGTTTATTGATTATGGCCCTTTTTGGTTTTGTCGTTATACGTTCACTTTATATAGCGTTGAATACACGTGATTCATTTACGTGTTTTGGTATTACTGGCATGGCAATAATGATTGGTCTGCAATCAGGGATTAATATGGCGGTTAATCTTCATTTAATACCTCCAAAAGGTATGACATTACCTTTTATTTCTTATGGCGGTTCATCTATGGTGGCAATTGCTATTTCGATGGGTATTTTGCTCAGTTTGACACGCCGTTGGCCAGAAACACGGTTTTCAGCTTTTCCTCCACCTATTATTTAGGATATCACCTAATGACGCATAAGAAAAAGGTTATTATTTTGGTTGCTGGTGGTACAGGTGGGCATCTTTTTCCTGCAGAGGCACTTTCTATTGAATTAAGGCAGCGTGGATACGATGTTCATTTGGCAACAGATGAAAGAGGTAAGTATTTTGTACGTCATTTTGATGAAAAGCATATTCATATTATTTCATCAGCAACATTGACACGATATCATCCTTTTACACTTATAAAAACATTTTGGCATTTGTTGAAGGGAATAGTTCAGTCGTGGGTGCTTTTTTATAAATTGCGTCCTGTTCTTGTGGGTGGATTTGGTGGTTATCCTACCTTTCCACCGGTTTTGATTGCTGCCTTAACAAGACGTGTAACATTTGTTCATGAGCAAAATGCTGTTATGGGCCGTGCTAATAGGATTTTAGCAGGTAGGGTCAATGCAATAGCAGGTGGTTTATTGTCAGCTAATGGAGTTTATGCGCATAAGACGTTTCTTACAGGTAATCCTGTTCGTGAGGCTATTTTAAAAGCGGCAGAAATTCCTTATTGTACTTCCACTGAGAAAAAGCCATTTCATTTTTTGGTTTTTGGTGGAAGCCAGGGAGCTTCTGTTTTTTCAAAAATTGTTCCTGAAGCGATTGCTTTACTTGATAATAATATCCGTAAACGTTTACGTATTATTCAGCAGGTTCGTGATGAAGTAATGGATTTGGTACAAATTTATCGCAATATGGGGGTAGAAGCAAAAGTTTCTCCTTTTTTTGATAACATGGCTGAACATATTGCTTGGTCTCATTTTATTATGTCACGTTCTGGTGCTTCAACGGTTTGTGAAATAGCTGTCATTGGGAGACCAGCTTTATTGATTCCCTATCCCCATGCTTTAGATCACGATCAAGCGGAAAATGCGGCAATGCTTGCTGCAACGGGAGCTGCTCAAATTATAGTAGAAAAGGATTTAAATGCGCAAATACTCGCTTCTCTTTTAACGAAAGCTTGTCATAAACCACACTTATTAGAAAAACAGGCGCTTGCTGCAAAAAAGGTTGGGCAACCTCATGCAACCAGAGTTCTTGCGGATATGGCTGAAGCGTTGATTGCAGGATGGTCATTATCAGATATTAGAAAGGAGCTTTTTAATGAAAATGCCATTTGATATTGGCCTTATCCACTTTATAGGTATTGGTGGTATTGGTATGAGTGGAATTGCTGAGGTTCTTTATAACCTTGGTTATAAAGTTCAAGGATCCGATCAAGCAGATAATGCAAATGTGGAGCGTTTACGGGGTAAAGGAATTAACATTCATATAGGTCATCGGGCTGAAAATTTAGGGGCTGCAAAAGTTGTTGTTATTTCCACTGCTATAAAAAACACAAATCCTGAATATATTGCTGCTAAAGAAAGGCATTTACCGGTTGTTAGGCGTGCAGAAATGTTAGCAGAGTTGATGCGTTTTCGCCGGGCAATAGCTGTTGGTGGTACACATGGCAAGACAACCACTACATCAATGGTAGCAGCGCTTCTTGATGCCAGTGATTTTGATCCGATGGTGATTAATGGTGGTATTATCAATGCTTATGGGACCAATGCGCGTATGGGGGAGGGAGATTGGATGGTGGTTGAGGCCGATGAAAGTGATGGTACATTTTTAAAATTGCCTGCTGATATTGTTGTTGTTACCAATATCGACTCTGAACACCTGAATTATTATGGTAGTTTTGATGCTGTACGTGAGGCTTTTCGACAATTTGTAGAAAATGTGCCTTTTTATGGTTTTGCCGTTATGTGTCTTGATCACCCAGAAGTTCAAACATTGGCCAGTCGTATTGATGATCGTTGGGTTGTGACTTATGGTGCTAATCCACAAGCTGATGTACGTTTTCTTAATCTTTCGATGGAAGGTCAAAAAGCGCATTTTGATGTTCTCATTCGATCCCGGAAGACAAATGAAAAAACTGAACTGAAAAATTTGGTTTTACCAATGTCAGGGCAACACAATATTTCCAATGCTACTGCGGCGATTGCTATTGCGCATGAGCTTGGTATTTCAAATGAATCTATTAGAAAAGGGTTAGAAAAATTTTGTGGGGTAAAACGGCGTTTTACACAAACGGGAAATTGGTGTGGTGTTGAGATATTTGATGATTATGGACATCATCCAGTTGAAATAAAAGCTGTTTTAAGTGCAGCTCGTGAAAGTGCAAAAGGGCGAGTTATTGCGATTGTACAACCGCATCGTTATTCACGTTTGCACGATTTATTTGACGATTTTATCACTTGTTTTAATGATGCTGATACCGTGATGATTACACCAGTTTATGCGGCTGGTGAAGAACCAATTGCTGGTTTTGGTTCTAAAGAATTGGTTGAACATATTCAAATGGCAAGCCATCGTGATGTGCGCTTGGTGAATACTTTTGAAGATATTACTTTAATTATAGCTGCATTAGCTAAGCCTGGTGATTATGTGGTTTTTCTCGGTGCAGGTAACATTACACAATGGGCTTATGCGCTGCCTAAACAATTAGCGGAACTTAATAGAAATGGTGAATTTTCAGCCAATTGATGGTGAAGCACTGTTGGCACAATTACAGCCGGCGTTAAAGAACATACGGGGTAAATTTATTCCCAATGTTGAGATGCGTAAGGTAACATGGTTTCGTACTGGTGGATTAGCGGAACTTTTTTATCAACCTTCTGATGAAGCAGATTTAGCTTTGTTTCTTCAAGTGCTACCGGAAGCTATTCCTATAACGATTGTAGGGATTGGTTCTAATCTTCTTGTGCGTGATGGGGGGATCCCTGGGGTTGTTATTCGTCTTTCAGCAAAAGGTTTTGGACAATTAGAGCAGATTTCTCCAAAACGCCTCCTGGTTGGTGCTGCTACGGCGGATAAACATTTAGCGGCAGCGGCTTTAGAGGCTGAGCTTGCTGGTTTCCATTTTTATTATGGTATTCCTGGTAATTTGGGTGGGGCATTAAAAATGAATGCGGGGGCTAATGGTATTGAAACAGCTGAACGTGTTGTTGAGGTTTATGCACTTGATCGTAAGGGTGAGCGCTATGTTTTGAGTTTGAACGATATGCATTATTCGTATCGTCATTGTAATGTTTCTGAAGAGTTTATTTTTACTGCTGCTGTGTTGGAAGGAAAGTCAGGAAATAAAGATAATATTCATGCTGCTATGAATGAAGTTGTTCTGCATCGAGAAAAAGTGCAACCTGTTCGCGAAAAAACAGGTGGCTCCACTTTTCGCAACCCTAAAGGTACATCTGCATGGCGCGTCATTGATGAAGCAGGGTGCCGTGGTTTACAGATCGGTGGTGCTCAAATGAGTAAGATGCATTGTAACTTTATGATTAACACAGGTCAGGCTACAGGCTATGATCTTGAAAAGTTGGGTGAAACTGTCCGTGCTCGGGTTTTTGCTCATTCGGCTCATTATTTAGAATGGGAAATACAGCGCATTGGTCAATTTGAACAAGACCATATCGTTCCTTCTTTTGATCAGTTTTATTGATTTATTTAAATAGCTAAAAAACTGAGTCATTTCAAAGAGATAAGAAAAATTTTCTATTAAAAATCAATAAATTAACAGAAAAGTTCTTGCTTCATGCTCGTGATTCTGATTCATTATAGAAAATGCTAGGATGTTGATTCGCAAGGATAAATCTAGTTTTTTCTTATGTATAGTATGAGTTGTTTTAGTAGAGTCTATATCTAGTATATAAAGAGGAATAAATTGTTATGAAAGATAAGCATATAGCTGTGTTGATGGGCGGATTTTCATCTGAGCGCTCTGTAAGCTTATCTTCAGGTACTGCTTGTGCTGATGCTCTTGAGAAACAGGGTTATAATGTAATTCGTGTGGATGTTGATGAACAAATTATTTCTGTTCTTGAGCAGTTACAGCCAGATATCGCTTTTAATGCATTGCATGGACCATTTGGTGAAGATGGTTGTATCCAAGGTATTCTTGAATATTTAAAAATTCCTTATACTCACTCTGGAGTTATGGCATCAGCTTTGGCAATGGATAAAGGACGTGCGAAAGTCATTGCTGCTAACGCTGGTGTGCATGTTGCTCCTTCTTATGTGATGAATCGTTTTGCTATAGGGCAAGAGCACCCTATGGAACCGCCGTATGTCATTAAACCGGTGCGTGAAGGGTCAAGTTTTGGTGTGGTGATTGTAAGTGATAATGAGACTTTGCCATTACATAATATTACGAGCGCTGCGTGGGTTTATGGAGATGAGGTGATTGTCGAAAAGTATATTCCTGGGCGTGAACTTACTTGCGCAATTTTAGGGGATGAGGCTTTGGATGTTTGTGAAATTGTGCCTGATAAACATTTTCAATTTTATGATTATGATTCAAAATATAAACCTGGAGGTTCTTTTCATATTTGTCCTGCACAACTTTCATCAAATATTTACCAAAAAGTGCAAAGAATGTCTTTAGCGGCACATCAAGCTATAGGTTGTCGAGGTGTTAGCCGTTCAGATTTTCGTTTTGTTGAAGAGACAGAGGAGCTGGTTTGGCTCGAAATTAATACGCAGCCTGGTATGACATCGGTTTCTCTTGTTCCTGATATAGCAAAAGCGAGTGGTCGTACTTACGGTGATATTGTTAAATGGATAGCGGAGGACGCGTCGTGTATGCGTTGAATGTTGATAGAATAAATGTTCTGATGGTGCAGTCAGCACCATTTTTTCCGCGTCTTTATCGTCGGTTTCGTCGGTTTATATTTCAGTTTATTGTCAATATTTATGTGCCTCGTCATTTTGGTTCTTTTGCTGTTTTGTTTTTTTTCTCTCTTTCTGCGCTTTATGGAATTTCATCTAATGGTCAGATGGATGGTATTATAAAAGCTGCGCCATTAAATTTTGGTTTTATAGTGACTGATGTCGATATGAATGGCAATAAGCGTGTAGCGAAACAAGATATTTTGAAGATTTTAGGGCTTGATGCTTATCCATCAATTATTAGTTTTGATGTTAATAAAGCGCGTTTTATTTTAGAGCAGCAAGCTTGGATTCAATCGGCTAATGTTCAGAAGATTTATCCTAATCAGGTGAGTATTTCAGTGATAGAGCGTGAACCATATGCCATTTGGCAACATGATGGGGTAATGGATATTATTGATCATACAGGATATGTGATTGCTCCATTTCAGGTGGGTTTAGTTCAGAATTTGCCTCTTGTGGTTGGTCAAGGTGCGCAAAATGCAGCAAAATTATTTATTCAAGAACTTTGGGTATATCCACAGTTGCGCAATCGTATCAGTGCTTATGTGCGTGTGGGCGATCGGCGTTGGGATATTATTCTAAATAATGGGGTGCGTATTATGCTACCTGAAAAGGGAGCTATTGAAAGCCTTTCTTCTCTTATTAAAACAGGTATGGCAGAAGATCTTTTTGCACGTGATGTTTTAAGTATTGATTTGCGTCTTTCTGATCGGATAACAGTTTCTTTATCGGATGAAGCGTTGGTGCATCATCGTGCTGTTGTGGCAGAAAAAGAGCGCGTTTTAAAGGCGGGGGGTGTATAATGTTGCTTGGGTCACATCATAACGCAGGGCGCAAAGCACGTTTTCTAACGGTTCTTGATGTTGGTTCAAGTAAGGTCGTGTGTCTTATTGCTTGTTTACATCCTTTAAAGCATACACACCATTTACATGCTCGTACACACTCTATGGAAGTTTTAGGTTTTGGTGTGCAACGTTCACGTGGTATTAAATCTGGTGTTGTGATGGATATGTATGCGGCAGAACAGTCTATACGTTTGGCTGTTGATGCGGCAGAAAAAATGGCTGGTTTGGTGGTAGATTCGGTAATTGTGAATTTTTCTTCGAGCCGGTTGAAAAGTGCTTTTATTAATGGTGTTGTGCGTTTGGGTGGGCGTAAAGTTACTACACGTGATATGCGTATGGTATTAGCAGATGTTTCGCGTAAAGCTTTTAAGGCTGAACGTCATATTATGCATTCAGTTCCAGTGTCTTATGCATTGGATGGAGATAGAGGAATTTCTGATCCTGTTGGGATGATGGGAGAGTTATTTGGTGTGGATGTACATGTTGTGACAGCGGAAACAGCACCTTTGCGTAATTTAGAAGCCTGCATTAACCGTGCTCATTTAAGTGTTGAGGCAATGGTAGCAACACCTTTTGCTAGCGGTCTTTCGGTTTTAGTCGATGATGAGGCGCGTTTAGGAGCGGCATGTATTGATTTTGGTGGTGGAACAACGACATTTTCTGTGTTTTCTGAAGGAAAATTTGTTCATGCAGATGCACTTGCAATTGGGGGGCATCATGTAACTCTCGATGTTGCTCGGGGATTATCTATGTCTATTGAAGAGGCTGAGCGTTTAAAAGTTGTATATGGCTCAATGTTTTCAGCAGATTGTGATGAGCGTAAGGTGATTAATGTGCCGGAAATTGGAAATGAGCGTCATGAAGTTCAGTATCCATGTGCTGTTCTTGGTCGTATTATTCGTGCGCGTGTTGAAGAAATATTAGAAATGATGCGTGATTGTTTGAACCGTTCAGGTTTTGGTCACATCATTGGTAAGCGTGTTATTTTAACCGGAGGAGCAAGCCAATTAACGGGTTTGCCAGAAATAGCACGTAGTATATTGGGGAGAAATGTTCGTGTAGGGCGGCCTTTAGGGATTTCCAGGCTTCCTTCCTTTGCTAAAGGGGCGGCATTTTCATCTGCTGTTGGATTGTTAATTTATCCTCAATTGGCGGGGTTTGAAGAAAAAACAGTCCAAACTGCAGTGAATTATTTATCGACAAACACGGGTGGATATTTTCAGCGTGTTGGTCAGTGGTTGCGTGAGAGTTTTTAGTAAATTTATAGGGATTAATTTTCACCGTTTTAATTTGCGGTGTTTTATGAGAAGGAAAAGAAAATGACGATTAATCTGCACCGACCAGATATCGCGGAATTGAAACCACGCATTACCGTTTTTGGTGTTGGTGGTGGTGGTGGAAATGCCGTTAATAATATGATTAACGCTGGTCTTCAAGGAGTTGATTTTGTTGTTGCCAATACAGATGCACAAGCTTTAGCTATGTCAAAGGCTGAACGTGTGATCCAGCTTGGTGCAGAAGTTACAGAAGGTTTGGGTGCTGGCGCTTTACCAGAAGTTGGACACGCAGCTGCAAATGAATGTATTGATGAAATTATGGATCATCTTGCAAATTCCCATATGGTTTTCATTACGGCAGGTATGGGTGGAGGCACTGGAACAGGAGCAGCACCTGTTGTTGCTCGTGCAGCACGTGATAAAGGTATCTTAACTGTGGGTGTTGTAACAAAGCCATTTCACTTTGAAGGTGCACGCCGTATGAAAACGGCAGAAGCTGGTATAGAAGAATTGCAAAAATGTGTTGATACATTAATTGTCATTCCTAACCAAAATCTGTTCCGTATTGCAGATGAAAAGACAACATTTGCTGACGCTTTTGCTATGGCTGATCAGGTGCTTTACTCTGGTGTTGCTTCCATTACAGACTTAATGATTAAAGAAGGATTGATTAATCTTGACTTTGCTGATGTTCGTTCTGTTATGCATGAAATGGGTCGTGCGATGATGGGAACAGGTGAGGCATCTGGTGAAGGACGTGCTTTAAAAGCTGCTGAAGCTGCTATTGCCAATCCGTTATTAGATGAAACCTCTATGTGTGGGGCTCGTGGTCTTTTGATTTCCATTACGGGGGGGCGTGATATGACTTTGTTTGAAGTAGATGAGGCTGCTAATCGTATTCGTGAAGAAGTTGATGTTGATGCGAATGTCATTTTTGGCGCCATTGATGATGATTCACTTGAAGGTCTTATTCGTGTATCGGTGGTTGCAACAGGTATTGACCGTATGGTTAACGATGTTGTGCAGCCTTCTAGCTCTAAATTTCAACGACCTGCAGTTTCAATGCGTAGGGGTGATGGTGCACCAGAACAAACTACTTCTCAACCATCACCATCGCGTTCTGAATCAATGGTGGATGCAATGGAAGCACTTGAGTTAGAAATAAATCAATCGGTTGAGGAACCATTCCGCCCTAAAAGTCAAATTTTTACGCAACCTACAGATACAATTGCTACACGAAGTACAAATACTTCTCCTTATGTGCAAAGTATGCCTCATGGGCAGATATCAAATACACCGCGTGTGCAGGTTGGTCGTGTTTCTCCACAGCCTGTAGCTGCAGCAATTAGTATGGAAGCAACCGCGCATGTTCTTGATGAAATGACTGAAATTGTAGAACAGAAGGAAAAGAAAGCGCAAATGCAGCCTCGTTCAACGTCGGCACATATTCCTGAGTTAAAAGATTTTCCTTCCATTTCTCTCGGGCAGGATGTGCATTCTGTTTCTGATCACGGGCCACGCAATCTTTGGCAGCGCCTGAAGCAGAGCTTGACATATCGTGAGGAAGCTGAGCCAGAAGCCCGATTGGAGCCTGCTGTAAGACCTTCTCAGGATAAGGAAGCTCAAACTTCTAATAAAAACAGTCAAATTTTCTCTCAAGATGCTTCTGTTTATATTCCGCGTTGTTCTACTGAATCACGCTCACGCGTATTACAAGATCAACGTACTTTGGTAAGTGAAGAGGATCAGTTGGAGATACCTGCATTTTTGCGTCGTCAAGCGCATTGATAGATAAAAGGGTAGGAAGAGAAGACTTTTTATCGTGATAAATTATAAGTAAGACATATTGAGTTTTTATATAAAATTCTATATTTTTAATAAGCCCGCTTATAATGAGCGGGTTTATTATTTTACGTAGAAATAATTTGTTGAGGATTTTGTTAAGACCTTTAAAAATCATCAAGAAAATTAAGAAGTGGTATTTATGCGTTTGGTGAAAAGGTATCAATCGACTCTTAAGAATGCAGTGACATTTAAAGGATATGGTGTGCATAGTGGGTGTCTATCTGTAGTGAGAGTTTGTCCAGCTGATGTTGGGTGTGGTATTATCTTTAGGCGTTTTGGGGAGGATGGAAAAGAACAAACTTTTCAGGCACATGTATCGCAAACAGGAAAGACTGAATTATCAACAGTGCTTGGGCATGGAGATGTAAGAGTTGAAACAATTGAACATTTGATGGCGGCAATTGCTGCTTATGATTTAGATAATCTTATCATTGAAGTATCAAGTAATGAGATACCTATTTTGGATGGTGCTTCGTGGCAGTATTGTCAACTTTTTGAAAAAGTAGGCATTGTACAGCAGGCAGTGTTGCGTCCTTATTTTATTATAAAAAAACCAATGCGAGTTGAAACAACTAAGGGGTTTGCAGAATTTTTGCCATTTGATGGGCGTCGGTTTGATGTTACAATTGATTTTGCTTCGTCTGCTATTGGCAAGCAGCAGTTAAGTTTTGATCTTACGCCCCAGGGATTTCGAGATGATTTATCACGTGCGCGTACTTTTGGTTTTGTTAAAGATGTAGAAAAATTATGGACTTCTGGAAAAGGATTAGGCGCTTCTTTAGAAAATTCTCTTATTATTGGTCTTAATAACCAAATTATTAATTCAGGTGGCCCTTATTTTGAAAATGAATTTGTTAGGCATAAAACTCTTGATGCAGTTGGTGACACTGCTTTGCTTGGTGCGCCTTTCATTGGATTATTTCGTTCACACTGTAGTGGGCATGCGCTTAATTCACAATTAGTTAAGGCTGTTTTGACAGATGAGTCGTGTTACGAGAAAAGTATTTTGTAGTCGGAATAAAAAGAATTTGAAAAATTTTACTTAAGCTTCTTTGGTTTTTAGGGGATGATTGACCTAAAACTGCTAAATTAGTTAGTGAGTTTTAAAATGATATGGCATATTTTATAAATAGCTTTTACTCCGAGATGGCATTTTCGGGAGGCTAGAAACACTATGAAAAGGTCTAATATGTATATTAAAAATGTGGCACATAGACAATCTAACATTGTACGCAAAGTATTGATTGGGATCTTAGGAGGGGGGCTGTGTTTATTAGCGGGTTGTTTAAGCAAAGATAAAGATACTTTTAATCCAGCTATGCATGTTTTAATAATGGATCCACCAGATGTATTGTATAATCAAGCACTTGCTAACCTTGATCTAGGACGGCTTGATGAGGCATTGAAGAAGTTTTCTATTATTGAAAAGCAATACGCTTATAGTGAATGGGGGCGTAAATCTTTAGTTATGGGTGCTTTTGTAAGTTATCGGCTGGGTAAGTATGATGATGCAATTAGTATGGCCCAGCGCTATATTACTCTTTATCCAAATGCAAGCGATTCTGCCTATGCTTATTATATTGTTGGTCTTTCTTCTTTTCATCAAATTCGCGATATTACACGTGACCAACGAGATACCAAACGTGCTATTGCTGCTATGCAGCTTTTAGTAGAGCGCTACCCAGAATCTGAGTATGTAAAAGATGCTAAAGATAAAATACGCTTTGGTCGAGAACAATTGGCTGGTAAAGAAATGCAGATTGGCCGTTATTATGAAGAAGGTCGGCAATATCTAGCAGCGAGCAGAAGATTTCGTGCGGTAGTTGAAGAGTATTCGGATACAAACCAGATTGAAGAAGCGCTTTTCCGTTTGACTGAAGTTAATCTTGCTCTTGGTTTAATTGCAGAAGCGCAAACAGCAGCGGCTATTTTAGGGCGCAATTATCCAGAAAGTAAATGGTATAAATTCTCTTATGATTTGTTACAGAAGAATAGTATGTCACCACAAGAGCATAAGTCTTCTTGGATTTCACGTACTTTAAGTGGTGATAAAAATGAGGCGCGTTGATTTCATATGCTGGTACAGCTTTCGATTAATGATATTGTTTTGATCGAGAAGCTCGATATGAGTTTTCCCGCAGGTTTATTGGTTTTAACCGGGGAAACGGGTGCTGGGAAATCTATATTGCTTGATTCTTTGTCATTAGCTCTTGGGGGACGTGGGGATGCTTCACTTGTACGTCATGGTGCAGCGCAAGGGCAAGTGACAGCTGTTTTTGATGTGCCGATTTCACATCCTGCACGCCAGCTTATACATGAGAATGGTTTTGATAATGAAGGTGATATCATTTTACGACGGGTGCAATCAAGTGATGGTCGTAGCCGTGGTTTTATTAATGATCAGGTGGCTAGTATTGCATTGATGCGCAATGTTGGCCGTATGTTAGTTGAAATTCATGGCCAGCATGATGATCGTGCACTTGTTGATATTGATACGCATCGCCGGTTGTTAGATGCTTTTGGTGGGCTTGAGAGTGACGCAGAAAATGTACGCAAATGTTATCGAATATGGCATGAATTAGAAGAACACGTGCAACAACAGCGTATCAAAGTAGAGGCTGCTGTACGTGAGGCTTGTTATCTTCGTGCAAGTGTGGAAGAACTTGAAAAGTTTGATTTCAAGAGTGATGAGGAAAATACACTGTCTCTTCGTCGTGCAGATATGTTGAAACTAGATAAAATAGCGACCGATATTAAAGAAGCTGATGATCTCTTCAATGGTCCTAAATCACCAATTTCTGTTTTGTCCAGTTTAGTGAGACGTTTGGAGCGAAAAATCCCTGAAGCACAGACACTCATTACACCTGTGGTTAAGTCCATTGACGATGCATTGCAGGCACTTTCAATAACGCAAGATGGTATTGAAACGGCAATGCAAGCATTGAATTTTGACGCTGATGAATTGGAACGAATAGAAGAGCGCCTTTTTACACTTCGGGGATTGGCGCGCAAATACCATGTTTCTGTAACTGAATTACCTCAGTTATGTGATAAAATGAAAGCTGAACTTTCTGATTTTGATTCTGCTCAGACTACGTTGGAGCATTTAGAAGCACAAGCACAGGAGGCACAAAAAAATTATGATACATGTGCACAAGCTCTTTCCATGAAACGTCAAGAAGTAGCACAGCATTTATCTACAAGCGTTATGGCTGAGTTACCAGCATTGAAGTTAGAAAAGGCAGAATTTACTGTTAATGTGCAAAGTGATTCTGAAAAGCGTAATGTAGATGGTATAGACCGGGTTGAGTATTGGGTAAGAACAAACCCTGGATCACGAGCTGGGCCAATGTTGAATGTAGTTTCTGGTGGTGAATTGTCTCGTTTTTTATTAGCATTAAAGGTTGTCTTGGCTGATCGTGGATCAGCTCCCACACTAATCTTTGATGAAATTGACACAGGAATTGGTGGGGCTGTAGCTGCTGCGATTGGGCAGAGATTACTGTGTTTATCAAAAAGTGTTCAAGTTTTTGCTATCACACATGCCCCCCAAGTTGCGTCCAAAGCTCATAGTCATTTTCTTGTTTCAAAAGTTGAAAGTGGTGATAAAGGGCATTTTGTTACGCGTATCCATAAAATGGAAGAATGTGAACGTGCTGAAGAAATTGCACGTATGTTAGCAGGGGAACAGATTACTGAAGAGGCGCGTGCGGCGGCCCAAAAACTTTTAGCACAGATATAATTGATTGATGATAGGAACACAGACGACAATATATTCGTTTGGGTTCTATTGATATAAAAGAGTTTAGATTCATATAATTATCAATTGTACGACTCGGAATAAAGTATATGGACAAAAATGCGGTTAAAAATCTGACTGCCCTTGAAGCGGCAAGTGAGTTAGAGTGGTTAGCAAAAGAAATCGCACGTCATGATGTTCTTTATAATAATAATGATCAACCTGAGATTTCTGATGCACAATATGATGCTCTTCGTCGTCGCAATATGGAAATTGAAACTTTATTTCCTGAATTAATTCGAGCAGATTCCCCTTCGTATAAAATTGGTGCGCCAGTTTCAGAAAAATTTGAAAAGTCTGTTCATACACAAGCGATGCTTTCTCTTGATAATGCGTTTAGTGTTGAAGATGTTAGTGAATTTGTTGAGCGTGTTCGCCGTTTTTTACGACTTCCATCAACACAGACATTAGAAATGACAGCTGAACCGAAGATTGATGGCTTATCTTTATCTTTGCGTTATGAGAAAGGGAAGCTTGTACGCGCTGCAACGCGTGGTGATGGGTATACAGGTGAGAATGTAACTGCAAATGCACGGACAATTTCTGATATTCCAAAGGTTTTACAGGGGGAATTTCCAGATATTATCGAAGTTCGTGGTGAAGTTTATATAAGGCAAGAGGATTTTCAAGTACTCAATACTAACCAGCAAAAAGAAGGAAAGTTAGCTTTTGCAAATCCTAGAAATGCAGCGGCTGGTTCTTTACGCCAGCTTGATTCACGAATAACTGCCAACAGAAAACTTAAGTTTTTTGCTTATGCTTGGGGGGAGGTGAGTAAAATGCCGGCTAGAAGCCAAATGGAGATGATGAATAAGCTAAAAGAATATGGCTTTGTTGTTAATCCATTTACAAAAGTTTTCGAAAAAGTAGAAGATCTTATTTCATATTATCATTTTATTGAAGAACAGCGGCAATCTTTAAGCTATGACATTGATGGTGTTGTTTATAAGGTTAATGATTTGGGACTGCAAATGCGCTTGGGGTTTGTATCTCGTTCACCACGTTGGGCAATTGCACATAAATTTCCAGCAGAAAAAGCTGCAGCACTTTTAGAAGGTATTGATATTCAAGTGGGTCGAACTGGAGCATTAACGCCAGTTGCACGCCTTACACCTATTACTGTAGGTGGGGTTGTGGTTACTAATGCAACTTTGCATAACGAGGATTATATTAAAGGAATTGGCCGTAAAGGTGAGTCAGTTCGTGAGGGACGTGATATCCGCGTAGGTGATACAGTGATTGTACAGCGTGCTGGTGATGTGATACCTCAAATTGTTGATATTATTTCTAAAAAGCGTCCAAAGGATGCAATTCCTTTTGTTTTTCCTCATCATTGTCCTGCTTGTGGCAGCCGCGCTGTTCGTGAAGTGGGTGAAGCAGTGCGTCGATGTACAGGTGGGCTTATTTGTTCAGCACAAGCGATTGAGCGTATTCGTCATTTTATTTCACGCAATGCTTTTGATATTGAAGGGCTTGGTAAAAAACAGGTGGAATTTTTCTTTCATATTCAAGATGAAACGCTTTGTATCCATTCGCCGGTTGATATTTTTACTTTAGAACAGCGTCAAAAAAAAGCTTTGACACGTTTGGAAAATATAGAGGGTTTTGGCAGTCTTTCTGTCCGCAAGCTTTTTGATGCTATTAATGCACGCCGAAAGATTCCTTTAAGTCGTTTTTTGTTTGCATTAGGTATTCGCCATGTTGGTGAAGTTAATGCACAACGTCTCGCACGTGTTTATCGAAATTATATTGCTTTTGAGTCTGCAATAATGTCAGCTATTGCACCACATGATAAGGCAGATGAAGGTAATGAAGAATGGGCAGATCTGATCAGTATTGAGGGAATTGGAGTTCGTGTTGGCAGGGCAATTATTGATTTTTATCAAGAAGCACATAACCGTGATGTGTTATCAGCTTTGCTTAAAGAAGTAACACCTCTTCCTGAAGAAGCTATTGCAACAGATTATTCACCAATAGCAGGAAAAATAATTGTTTTTACGGGGACTTTAATGTCTATGTCGCGAGATGAAGCAAAAGCATTAGCAGAGCGTTTAGGTGCTAAAACATCTGGTTCTATTTCTAAAAAGACTGATCTTCTTGTTGCAGGGCTTGGAGCAGGATCAAAATTGACCAAAGCAAAAGAGTTAGGCGTTGAGGTTATTGATGAAGATAGCTGGTCCCAATTGATTAAGGAGTATTATATTTAGTTTTATTTTTGATGATGTGTTTTAATTATTTACTCCTTTGTACAAGTTATGATGTATGAGTTTATTTATGTCTGCTTATGAGAAATACACAATTTATTTTCCAGAACATCAAAAAGATGTGCTTTAGAAAGAGGAATAATAAATGTGCATTTTTATTCAATTAAATAGGCATTGTGGCTTCTTTTGTCCATTTTTTTTCTTCTGCGCTAAGATAAGGTGCATTCATTTGATAAACATGCGCATGATAGTCATTGAGCCATTGTCGCTCTTGAGTTGTTAAAAGCTCTGGTAGGATTAGCCGTCGATCAATAGGACAATTTGTGAGTGTTTCAAATGATAGCATATCTATATCGCCAGAAGTAATTTTTTGTGCAGGTTTCACAATCATCAAATTTTCAATACGAATACCAAAAGCTCCTTCACGGTAATACCCGGGTTCATTAGAAATAATCATGCCGGGAATAAGTTCTTGGCTTCCATAACGTGAAAGATTTTGTGGTCCTTCATGAACAGAGAGGTAAGAGCCAACTCCATGGCCAGTACTATGCGCATAATCAAAACCGGCTTTCCATAAAGAGATACGCGCTAGAACATCAATATCTTGTCCGCGTGTACCTTTTGGGAATCGTGCGGTTGAAAGAGCAATCATACCTTTAAGAACAAGGGTAAAACAACGTTTTTCTTCTTCTCCAATAGGGCCGATTGCTATTGTACGTGTGACATCTGTTGTGCCGTTGCGATATTGTCCGCCTGAATCAACAAGATAAAGCTCACCGGCATTAAGTAGTTTGTTTGTTTCAGTGGTTACACGATAATGAACAATTGCACCATTCGCACCTGCTGCTGAAATCGTATCAAAGGAAAGGTCTTCGAGTTTTGTTCCCATTTTTTTTGCTGTTATTATACGAAATTCTTCTAATTTTTGGGCAGCAAAAATTTCACTAATTGTACCTGGTGTTTGTTTATCCAACCAAGCCAAAAATCGGGTAAGTGATACACCATCGCACAGATGAGCTTTGCGTGCACCTTCTAATTCTGTGATATTTTTAATAGCACGTGGCAAAGCAGCTGGGTCGGTAAGCGTAATGAAAGAATTATTTTCGTTTTCAATAATAGTACGCAATTTCTCGCATGTTCGCAGTGGATCTAAAGCAAAAACCATTCCTTTTTGAACATGATTTTTGATCTTTGGAATGAGTTTTTCCGGTTCATATAATTTTACATATTGTTCCAGATAGTTTTTCTGTTCTAGACTAAGTTTTTTGCTATCAATAAATAAGGAGGGTGTTTCTTTTGTTGAAATGAGAGCAAAACAAAGGGCAAAGGGTGTGTTGGAGACATCATTGCCCCGTATATTGAATGTCCACGCAATAGATGCAGGATCTGTAAAAATAAAAGCATTCGCTCCGGCTTGCTGTATATTTTCATAAATCAATGCTAATTTTTCGTCTGTTTTACATCCGGCATATTCGAGAGGATGAATCGATAAAGTAGCTTGCGGTAATTGTGGTTGATCCTGCCAAATAAGATCAATAGGATTGGTTTTTGTTGCTACAAGCTTTCCTTCTGCTTTAAATTCTAAAGCTTTTCTCAATGTAGCGGTAGCAGTAATAGTATGAAGCCATGGGTCAAAACCAATAGAAAGTTTGTGCCCATTTTCTTCCAACCATTGCGAGGGTGAGCAAGTCATTAGATCTTCATAATCAAAAATTTGAGGATCAGTTTGCTGACGAACTTGAAGTGTATAACGCCCATCTGTGAATATGATGGCTTTATTTTTTAAAATTAAAGCCATACCAGCTGAGCCAGTGAAACCAGTTAGCCAGCTAAGGCGCTGAGCGTGGGGTGGAATATATTCTCCTTGATGTTCATCTGCTCTTGGCACCAGAAAACCATCCAGTCCTATACGATCAAGTTCTTGACGAAGGGCAAAAATACGCTCTGCAGCATGGATTGGATTTGTTATAACCTCAAAAGATTGATACACACAATATCCTTTTCTTTTTATTTGAGATGTAAAGTAACCCATCCTTGGCGATGGTGTGTTTCAATGTGTTGTAGGCCTTGTTTTATATAAGCTTTTAGGACATGGTCGTGCTGTTCTTCAAGAATGCCCGATAATATAATAGATCCATTTTTTTGCAAAGCTTGGGCCATTTCTTGTGCAAGTTCAATGAGAGGGCCGGCGAGGATATTAGCAACAATGAGGTCAAAAGGTGCATGTGATGCAATTGTATCATGATTAAGGCCTGTTGCTGTAATAGTTGTGATATATCTTTTAACACCATTGAGTTTAATATTGTGTTGTGCAATTTGAACAGCAATTGGGTCACTATCAGATGCAAGTATAGAAATGGGCTTAAGCATTGCCATACCAATGGCTAATACGCCACTACCTGTGCCAAGATCGAGGGCATTTTGCGGGTTTTCAGTTTGCATAATTTTGGTGATCATTTCTAAACAACTGGATGTTGTTTCATGGTGGCCTGTACCAAAAGCCTGATTAGCTTCAATTTCAATTGGTAAAACGTTAGGCGGGATGTTTTTTCGATCATGACTTCCATAAAGAAAGAAAGGGCCTGCATATACAGGTTTTAGCTCTTTAAGGCTTTGTTGAACCCAATCAATATCAGGCAAAATTTCTATGTTAATTTTATTAGGGGGCAGAGCAAGAATATCTGCAAAGCGTTTGTGCGCACTGTTTTGATTTTCTTTGTCGACATAAAGTGATAACTCATAAATGGCATTTTTCTCATCTATTTCTACCAGAGCAAGAGGATATCCTTCTTCCTCAAAGGCTGTTTCCATAAGGGTGTAGAACTGTTCTGCCTCGTTTTTGAAGGCTGTACAGAATAGACGAATTTGCTGAGACATATTTTCTTCTTATTAAATGCTTTTTATTTAGTTTGAGGTGAGCTTTTTAAGCTGTTTAATGGCAATATCATCTTTTAATTGATTCTCATTTTCTGCAGTATTATAAGGAATAATACCAGCTAGTTTTCCGCCTTTTTTAAGTAAGAAAATGGCAGCTGTATGATCGTAAGTATAGTTACCATCTGTTCCAGGCACTTTTTCTGCAACAATGTTGAAAGAGGATACCATTTTGTGAACTTTTTCAGGATCTCCACTTATACCAATAATATTATTGGTAAAATTGCTTAGATAATCACGTAGTACTTCTGGTGTATCACGTTCAGGATCAACAGTTACGAACCATATACCTAATTTATCAGCGTTAGGGCCAATTTCTGTAAGCCATCGATCAAGATCTGTCAGTGTAGTAGGGCAACTTTCAGGGCACATGGTAAAACCAAAAAAAATTGCTGAAGGTTTATTTCTAATATCAGCTTCAGTAACCGTTTGGCCAGTGGAAGCAATGAGTGTAAAATTATCACCTAAGGGCTTATTTTTCCACGCGTCATAAGTAAAAACACCAGCGAGAAATATGACTGTTAGCCCAAAGATGTATATTACATTTTTCATAGCTTAACCTTTTTGATTTTATAGCTTAACTTTTTAAAGTATCGAAAATGCTATAATCCTGACGAATTAGTTTTGCAATCTTTGTTTCAACATTACGAAGCGTGATTTATACTGCAAGTTTCATAAAGAATATGAGTTACAAAGTATCGCATCACAGATGAGCAATAAAGTATTGTATTTTCTATTTTAGGAATAATTTTGCTATCCAAAAATCAGTAATATTTTGCCATTGTTTTGTAATACAAAAACAATTGATATGGAATGAATGAATTTTTAAAAGATTTTTGATGCTGTAAAAACGATTCTCATATTAAACGACAATACAATTGTGTAAAATACGGCTATTTTGAAATGAGTACGCTAATAGCTTTGCCTAATGGAACTGGTGGTTATTTTTTTATTTTGATTATAAAATAATGTAGCAAAAGAAAACGGTTTGTTACTTGAAATAGCTGTACTATATTTTATGTGTTAAGCTTTAGTTACAAAATTATCGAGAACACGTTTTTCTCCAGCTTTATCAAACAAAATAGTCAATTTATTACCGCCTATTGCTGAAATATGACCATAACCGAATTTAATATGAAAAACACGATCATTAATTGAAAAAGCTGATGGTGTATCAGATGCGGATTGAGAGATAATTTTTCTTTCAATATTTTTTTTCTGATGAAATTGGATAGGGCTAAAATCTAAATCACTATCTTCATAACCAATTTTTTGAATATAACTGGATGATTGTGAGCTCCAATTATTGTGTCTTGCTTCTGTTTGATTTTTGTGCGCATTTTTCCACCCTGGCTTTGAATACTGGCCATAACCACCATAAGATGTTTCATTTTCTAGAACTTCTATATGTTCTTCTGGTAATTCATTCAAAAAACGGGAGGGAATGGTGGACTGCCAAAGTCCATGAATTCGTCGATTAGAGACAAACCATATATGCAGATTTTGTTGTGCTCTTGTTAGACCTACATAAGCAAGCCTGCGTTCTTCTTCTAGTCCTGCACGGCCACCTTCATCTAGTGAGCGTTGATTGGGAAAGAGTCCTTCTTCCCAACCAGGAAGGAAAACTGTTTTAAATTCAAGCCCTTTAGCTGAATGAAGGGTCATAATATTAACTGCATCCATATTTTCGTTATGTTCGACATCCATAACCAATGAAACATGTTCTAAAAAACTGTGAAGATTTTCAAATTGTTCCATAGAACGAATCATTTCTTTAAGATTTTCTAGACGTGTTGGTGCTTCTGGTGAACGATCTTCTTGCCACATTTCCATATAGCCTGAATCATTAAGGATCATTTCAGTAAGCTCTGTAAGTGGTGTGCGTGGTGATAGGTTTTGCCAACGATGAAAGTCTTCAATAATATTGCGTAAAGCATTTCGTGCTTTAGGTTTTAGTTCATCTGTTTCGATTATTTTAATAGCAGCAGAAAAAAGAGAAATAGTGCGTGTACGTGCATTATTATGAAGATGGCGTAGCGTTGTCTCTCCTAAGCCACGTTTGGGTGTATTGATAATGCGTTCAAAGGCTAAATCATCAGAAGGTTGAGCAACAACACGCAAGTAAGCCAAGGCATCACGTATTTCCATTCGTTCATAAAAACGTGGTCCTCCAATGACACGATAGTTAAGACCAAGTGTTATAAAACGCTCTTCAAATGCACGCATTTGAAATGATGCTCGCACTAATATAGCCATATCATTTAATAAATGCCCAGATTGTTGTGCTTGTTCAATTTCTTTCGCGATGGCACGCGCTTCTTCTTCTGAATCCCATGCGGCATGGACTTTTACTTTTTTTTCTTTATTGTTTATTTTATCTGAAAAAAGTGTTTTTCCAAGTCTTCCCTGGTTGTGAGAAATGAAGTGAGAAGCTGTTTTAAGAATATGTGATGTAGAACGGTAGTTGCGTTCTAAACGAATGATTTTTGCAGGAGGAAAGTCTTTTTCAAAGCGTAATATATTATCAACTTTAGCACCACGCCATCCGTAAATAGATTGATCATCATCGCCGACACAACAAAGATTGACCTCCCGTCTTGCAGATTGTTGTGCCAAAAGACGAAGCCAAAGATATTGCGCTGTATTCGTATCTTGATATTCATCTACAAGAATATAGCGAAATTTAGCATGGTATTCATGAAGAATATCTGGGTTATGTTGGAAAATATTAATGGAATGAAGCAATAGGTCACCAAAATCACAAGCATTGAGGCTTTTTAGCCGATCCTGATAGCTGTGGTAGAGTTCACGCCCCATACCTTTAGCAAAGGCATAGGAATCACTTTCTGAAATATGGTCTGGTAAGAGTCCTTGGTTTTTCCAAGCATCAATCATTGTTGCCAAACTACGTGCTGACCAGCGCTTGTCATCTAAACCTGCTGCTTGAATGAGCTGTTTTAAAAGACGAACAACATCGTCAGTGTCAAGAATGGTGAAATTGCTTTTTAAGTTGATAAGCTCTGCATGGCGGCGTAAAATTTTTGCGCCAATGGAATGAAATGTTCCAAGCCATGGCATACCTTCAATAGTTTCACCAACAAGTTCAGCAATACGGGTTTTCATTTCGCGTGCTGCTTTATTTGTAAAGGTAATCGCTAATATTTGCTTAGGGTGAGCGAGCCCAAGGTGCAAAATATGAAAAATGCGAGTAGTAAGAACACGTGTTTTTCCCGTGCCAGCCCCAGCAAGAACTAACAGAGGTCCTTCTGTGTTTATGACAGCTTCTCGTTGTTCTGGGTTAAGTTTTTCCAAATAGTCGGGTTTATATTGTACTTTTTCTTTTGCTACTGTAGCGCTAACAGTTAATTCAGAATTATTTTCAGGCTTATGGGGGAGCTCTTCATCTTCAAAAAATGGTATGTGATTAGAAAGGTCATTCATTGTATTTTTATGTATTATTTTTTGATTGAAACGCTAGTTTAAAAAAATCTTCTCAGAAAAAATCGCAACATTTTCAGATGAATAAATTTTAAAAATAATAAAAAAGAGACAAAAGCAGTATTAAAACTATTAGGTGAGAGATTATAAAATACGTAAACACATAATAAAACTGAAAGATTAATTTTTTAATTCTTTTACTGTCAATATCAATGATTATTAAAAATAAAAATTATTTTTTTATGAACTATTTTTTAATCCCAAAATGGTTATTTTAAAATGTACTTGTAAAGGGAGCATCAATGCAAACTAATAGTTTTTTACGAGCATTTTTAGCTAAATATTTATTTTCATTTTTTCTCATTCATTGTTAGATAAACGATTTTGATCAAGAAATTTTTGAGCTTTTAAAAGTTCTTTTTTATCAAAAAGTTTTTCAAGTTTTGTTCGCCCAAAACGATAACGATTTTCCTCTGCATGAATAGTTTGCTCGATACGTTTCTGCTGTTTCTGAAATTGGCGAAGGTTGATCACTTTAGTCATAGGCACGGTTCATTTATTTTTTCGAAAAGAGTCTAAAGAAACAACATCAGCACTACGTTTAATATCATTGTTTGAAGCTTCTTTATCCATTTTGAGATTCTGTGCTTTTATGAGCTCACTTTCTTTTTTTTGTTTGTTTGAAGAAACTTCGGGTGTACATGAAGCATTTCCTGGATTTTCATTCTCTTCGGAGGTGAGATTAGCGGGCAAATCAAATGCCGCTTCAAATGCCGCTATAGGGTCATAAAAAACTTGAATGGAGGTAAAAGGAATAATTAATTTTTCAATAATTTCTCCAAAGGATAAAGTGACTTCAAAAGCATTTTCTGATACGTTCAAGTCTCTAAATTGATGTTGTAATACGATTGTCATTTGATCAGGATAGCGACTTTTGAGTCGAGAAGAGATTTTTACTGCTGGCGCTTTTGTTGAAAAGGTAATAAAGAAATGGTGATTACCTGGAAGACCTGCTTTAGCGACTTCTAGCAAAACTTTACGGATAACTCCACGGAGCGCATCCTGAACGAGAATATCGTAACGGATTTGATCTTGAACCATCGAAGTTTATTCCTTTTAATTTATGCAGCTGTTGAAGTCAAACAACATAGCGCGATGAAATGTTTCTTTAAGCTCGCAATATTTTTTCTACCACTCATTTCATAACAATTTGTATCTGGTCGGTCAAAATAAATTACTTATAAAAGTGAAGGCTTCTGTTGCCAGGTGCCTCCGGACCCCGCTTAAACCTGCGACGGTTTAAGGCTTGATTTGAAGCCTTCGCACTGCTTAAGCAGCGAGACGTGCTTCCGCATAGTTGTCGTTTGCAACTACTAATTTAGTCCGATGACGGTGGTACAATGCCGAGTAAAAGAGCAATCTTTACACCCTTGTCGATCCTATTTCGCCCCCACCAAAGTATAAGCTTTATTGATTATATTTTGGTGGAGGCGCCGGGTACCGCCCCCGGGTCCAATGGGCTTATTCCATTGTCCATTTATTACCATAGCTGATAAACCAGCCTTTTAAATATAGATGAAGAACAGTCTTTGGGAAAGAGGGGAATTGTTAATATTTTAAATCTTTTCATTATTGATAAGTTCAAGATTTTTAATGTGCTAGTAAAGCGATAATTATTCGTTTTTGTCTTACTTTATTAAATGACATATAATTTAGTAGAATAACTTATATAAAGTAATTTTGATGGAATAGACTAAAAATAGCTTATACCGTAGCGTAGCTTTGCCTAGAGTGACTAAATAGGCTTGTTTTCTGTTGGATCAAAGAGAGTGTAAAGTGAATTTAAAATTTATTGGAATGATAAAAATAAAATACTGAAATAGTTATTTCAAAAGTGGTTATGTATATTGAAAAATCGTAAAAAAGTTATACAGCTTTTTATTGTAGTCACTAAAAGTAAGTACGCCTGATAAATTTTAGTTTTAATATCAAGCTCTTATAAAATAAAAGCCCGATTTTCTCGGGCTTTTTAAAAATAAAGGTTTAATGATTTTCTTCTTTTTGAAGATATCCATTCTTTCGAGGATCTGGCATTAAGATAATTGCGATGAATGCAATTATCATCATACCGGTTATGTAAAAATAGAAAATAGATTCATATCCCATATCTTTTAATCCAAGCGCTACAGATTCAGCAGAACCACCAAATAGCGCGTTAGCGATGGCATAAGATAACCCCACCCCTATTGCACGTACAGAAGAGGGGAACATATCTGCCTTTATAATACCAGAAATGGATGTGTAGAAGCTTAGAATACATAACATTCCGATAATGATTAATAAGGCAAACCACATGTTATCGGTACTACCAATTATTTTAAGTCCTGGGATTGTAAAGATAATAGATAAAAGACTCCACATAAAAAGTGAAGCTTTTGTTCCAATTTTATCAGCTAAAGCACCAAATGCTGGCTGGAATAACATAAAAATAAAAAGAGCTATTGTCATTATAGTTGTAGCTGTGTGTTTATCAAATCCGCTGGTAGTGATCAAATACTTTTGCATATACGTTGTGTAGGTATAAAATGTGAGCGATCCTCCAGCTGTAAAACCAATGACCAGAAAAAAAGCTCTTCGATGGTTGCGCAGAAGTTCCATAAGGCTACCTGCTTGTTTTTTAGAACGACTTTCTTTAGTGGTTGTTTCATGGAGAGAGCTACGTAGAAAAATTGCAACAATTGCTGCTAGTCCACCGATGGCAAATGGAATACGCCAACCCCACGCTTTTAACTGATCTTCTGTGAGATAAAATGCTAGAATGAATATAACAAGGCTAGCTAGAAGCTGACCACCAATCAGTGTAGTATATTGGAAAGAACTAAAAAAGCCTCGGTGATTTTTAAGAGCGACTTCACTCATATAAGTTGCTGTCGTGCCATATTCACCACCGACAGAAAGCCCTTGAAGCATACGAAGTAAAAGAAGAAGAATTGCTGCTGTTACTCCGATAGTTTCGTAGGTGGGAAGTATAGCGATTAAGAATGAACCTCCGCACATCATAAAAACAGAAATAAGCATTGAACGTTTGCGGCCATAACGGTCAGCTATATAACCAAAAAGCCATCCACCGATTGGGCGCATAAGAAAACCAATAAAAAAGACTGCGGCAGCTTTTAAAAGTTGGGCAACAACATTACCATCTGAGGGAAAAAATTGTGACGCAAAGTAGATAGATGCAAAGGAGTAAACATAAAAGTCATACCATTCTACTAGATTACCTGATGCACTAGACATGATAGACATGATACGCTTTTTTGTATCATGTGCTGCTAAAGTTACATTATTTTCCATATTATCCCTCTTGAGTTCATATTGGCTTATTTCCTTCTACAATATTTTACCTTTTGCGTCATCAAAATTTAAATCGCATTATAATTAATTTTCTGTAAAAGGTGTTTTTTGTTTGCTTGAATTGTGTTTTTATTAATTTTCAAATTTCAATTTCTTGTAATAAGTAGAATCAGCCATAATATCTTTATGAAAATTTATCTTGATTTTTTATCCCATGTTTTAAATAGTGGTGTTGATCGTTCAGATAGGACTGGTGTAGGGACACGATCAGTTTTTGGATATCAGATGCGATTTAATTTGCAAGCAGGATTTCCACTGTTAACAACAAAAAAGTTACATTTGCGTTCAATTATTTATGAGCTTTTGTGGTTTCTTAAAGGTGACACAAATATTGCATGGTTAAAGGAACATGGCGTATCTATTTGGGATGAATGGGCTGATAAAGATGGAGATCTTGGCCCTGTTTATGGTTTTCAGTGGCGTTCTTGGCCTGCACCTGATGGGCGTTATATTGATCAAATCAGCAATCTTTTAGATATGATTAACACAAATCCTGATTCGCGCCGTTTGATTGTATCAGCGTGGAATCCTGCATTAATAGACGAAATGGCTTTGCCGCCTTGCCATTGTTTATTCCAATTTTATGTTTCTGATGACAAATTGTCATGCCAGCTTTATCAGCGTTCGGCAGATATTTTTTTAGGGGTCCCATTCAATATTGCTTCTTATGCGTTATTAACGATGATGATTGCACAAGTTACTGGATTGAAAGTGGGAGATTTTATTCACACTTTTGGTGATGCTCATCTTTATGCCAACCATTTTGAACAGGCAAAACAGCAATTATCCCGTACACCGGGTGCTTTACCTGTGATGTTGATAAATCCAGAAGTAACAGATCTTTTTTCTTTTAAATTTGAGGATTTTAATTTGCTTAATTATGAAGCTCAGCCTCATATCAAGGCACCGGTGGCAGTATGAAGGTTCCAATTTATTTAATTGCGGCTGTTGCTCAAAATGGTGTTATCGGTTGTGAAGGCACGATGCCTTGGCGTTTATTAACAGATTTACAGCGTTTTAAGGCTTTAACTTTGGGTAAGCCCATTATTATGGGGCGCAAAACTTGGGATTCTCTCGGACATCCCTTACCAGGGCGCACAAATATTGTAATTACTCGCAATCGTACTTTTGTAGCTGAAGGTGCTGTTGTTGCTCATTCTTTGTTTCAAGCTTGTGATATAGCAGAAGAAGTGGCTACTCAAGATGGTGCAGACGCAGTTTTTATTATTGGGGGTGGGGAAATTTTTCAACAAGGATTAATGATTGCTCATAAAATATTCTTAACAGAAATTTTAGCATCTATTGAAGGTGATAGTTTTTTTCCCATTTTTGATAAAGAAAAGTGGACTATTATTGAAACACAATATATTCCACAAGGAGACAAAGACAATTATCCGACGCGTTTTGTAATTTATGAACGGCAATAGCTATTTAGATAAAAGAATTTGCCAATTGATTGTAAACAGATCATAGATCTTCTATAAGATGTGAGTGATTAAGTTTTGCAAATAGTTGGTTTTAGATTGATAGCTACTAGTTAAAGAGGTGATGATGCCCTGGACAAATCAAAATGGTAATGGCCCATGGGGTGGTGATAAAAATAAACTTAGTGGTGATAAAAAATTACCACCTAAGAATCCTTTTGGTTCTGGTGGCAATAGCAGTGGTGATAATGGCTCTAATGTTGATGATATTCTACGTAAGGGTCAGCATCAGCTTAAGCAGTTTGGTGAGAGCGGTATTTTCATTGTGTTATTTTTTCTTGCTGTTCTTTTTTGGTTATTCCAGTCTATTTATATTGTACAGCAAAATGAACAAGCAGTAGAATTGCGCTTTGGTGTTCCTAAAGCAGGTATCATTGGTGATGGTTTGCATTTTCATTTTTGGCCAATTGAAACCTATATGAAAGTGCCTTTAACGGAAAAAACAATTGCAATTGGTAGCCAATCTAATCAGGCACAACAAAGTGAAGGTTTGATGCTTTCAAGTGACCAAAATATTGTTAATGTAAATTTTTCTGTATATTATAGAATTTCAAATCCTAGCCAATTTTTATTTAATGTGAACGATCAAGAAGGAACAGTGCGTCAAGTTGCTGAGAGTGCAATGCGTGAAGTGATTGGTTCACGACCTGTTGATGATGTTTTGCGCAATAAGAAAGAAGAAGTGGCTAATGATGTCAAAAAGATTATCCAGTTAACTGCAAATAAATATCAACTTGGTGTTGAAATAAACCGTGTGTCAATTAGTGAGGCTGCTCCCCCTACTAAAGTTGCTGCTGCGTTTAACTCTGTCCAACAAGCAGAGCAGGAACGTGGGCGGATGATTGAGGAGGGTAATCGCGTGCGTTTCACTAAGATTGGTTTAGCTAATGGTGAAGCTTCACGCACACGAGAAATTGCAAAAGGTGAAAAGGCATGGATGATTGAAGAAGCAACGGGACGCGCTAAACGTTTTCAGGCTATAGCTCGTGAGGCTGCAGTTGCGCCAGAGGCTGTTCGCTACCGTTTTTATATGGAAACAATGGGGCGTATTCTTTCTTCACCCAATAAATTAGTTTTGAATCAGACGGATTCTTCGGCAATACCTTATTTACCACTGAATGAATTGTTGCGTAATTCATCAGAAAAAACAGCGACAACATCAACACATTCCTCATTATTGGGGCCTAGTGTTTCTGGAGGACGTTAATTATGCAGCAATCTCGTTTCTTTTTTATTTTTGGTATTGTAGTGTTTGCTCTTGTTACTTTATGGGCATCTATTTTTGTTGTTTATCCTCGTCAGCAAATGGCAATTAAACGCTTTGGACAGATCGTTAAAGTAGAGTCTGATCCTGGTATTTATTTTAAAGTCCCTTTTTTAGATCAGACGGTCATTATTGATAACCGACTGTTGCGTTATGATTTGCCTACACAATCTGTACAAGTTCGTGGTGGCGCCTATTATGAAGTAGATGCATTCTTTATCTATTGTATTACAGACCCTAAATTATTCTTACAGCGTATTGCATCAGGTCGGCCGCAAATTGCTGCGCGTGAAAATCTTGCACCACGTTTTATTGATGCTTTGCGTGCTGTTTATGGTAAGCGCGAATTCAAAGCGGCTTTATCAGACGAACGTGGAGCAATGATGGCTGAAGTACAGCGACAATTTTCTGTGGATGCAGGTTCGTTGGGTATTACCATTGTTGATGTGCGTATTCGCAAAACTGATTTGACTGATGCTGTTTCTGAAGATGTATATCGGCAAATGGCGGCTGAACGTGAGGCGGCTGCGGAAAATATTCGTGCTCGTGGTCAACAGGAAAAAGATCGTATTGTGGCGGAAGCTAACCGTGAATATGAAGAAATTGTAGCGGCAGCAAAACGTGATGCTGAAATTACACGTGGTGAGGGGCAGGCTGAAAGTATTCGTCTTTTATTAAATGCCAGAGAAATCAACCCATCGTTTTACGATTTTTGGTTGGCGATGGAGCAATATAAGAATTTGGAGCAAACTTCGATGGTAATTTCACCAAAAGAAGATTTCTTTTTCTATTTCCGCAATTTACCGCAAACAAAATCAAATATTAGCACTGATGGTTGATATGGGGTAATAAAACTGATAAGAAAATGAAGGAATAGATCGCAGTTATAGACTTTGTTTTTTCATTAAAAGCTTGTGTGGCTATTTTCTTGTATGGTGAAGTTTGTATGGTATTGTAACGGATATGTTGGTTTTGCAGAAATGAATTTAATAATGCTTTTTTCAGCATTGAGCAAATGCGTGTTATAGGTAAAAATATGTTACTAAAGCGCTTTGTCACGGTAATCATTATCTGTGTGGTTTTGTTTTTATTAAGATCAGTAAGTTGGTCTAATGTTATCTTACAGAAAGATACATCACTATCAGTTCCTGATTTAGCTTCTACCCTTTTAGAAACAGTCGTAAATATTTCCACAACGCAAATAGTTGATGGGACTGAGCAAGATGAACATACTCCTGATCCTGTTATTTCGAAAGATTCGTTGCTACAGGAATATTTTGATGATTTTTTTACACCAAAAGACGGTCAAGAGGGGAGTCAGTTTCAAAAAGTACGTTCTCTGGGATCAGGTTTTGTAATTGATGCACAAAAAGGGCTTATTGTTACAAATTACCACGTTATCATGGATGCTGATGATATTGAGGTGAATTTTACTGATGGTACAAAGCTAAAAGCAAAATTACTTGGAAAAGATAGTAAGACGGATTTAGCTTTACTTCAGGTAACACCAGGAAGCAAAAAATTAACAGCTGTACGTTTTGGCAATTCAGAAAAAGTACGTATTGGTGATTGGGTTATGGCTATCGGTAACCCTTTTGGTTTTGGTGGTAGTGTAACGGTTGGAATTATTTCTGCACGTAATCGTGATCTTAATGCTGGTCCTTATGATAATTTTATTCAAACAGATGCAGCAATTAACCGAGGAAATTCTGGAGGTCCATTATTTGATAGAAATGGTGAAGTGATAGGGATTAATACAGCAATTGTTTCTCCTTCTGGAGGATCGATAGGGATTGGTTTTGCTATACCATCTGATATGGCCATTTCTATTATCAATCAATTACGTGATTTTGGAGAAGTAAGACGCGGTTGGTTGGCTATTCGTATTCAACCTGTGACAGATGATATTGCAGAAAGTTTGAAACTGGACCAGGCTGTTGGGGCATTAGTTGCTGGTAAAATCGAAGATGCAAACGTAGATAATAGCCAATTACACGTTGGTGATATTATCCTTTATTTTGAAAATACTAAAATAAAAAATGCACGTGATTTACCGCGTTTAGCAGCAGAAAGTCCTATAGGAAAAGTGGTGAATATTACGGTTTTACGTGATGGACAGGAAAAAACAGTAAAAGTTAAACTTGGTCGTTTAGTTGAAACTGATTCAGATGAAAATAAAGCAGAAAAATCTGATAAGAAAAAAAGTAGCGCAAATCCTACTACAATGCAATTTATGGGTATGACATTATCGGTGCTTAATGCTGATTTACGCCAACGCTATTCGATTGCTGATAAGCTTAATGGGTTAGTTGTGACATCTGTAGCACAAGATAGTGCGGCTGATAAAAAACGTATTGGTGTTGGTGAAGTAATAGTTGATATCAATCAAAGTGCGGTCACAACAATTGATGATGCTAAAAAACGTTTTCATAAATTACGTGAAGCAGGGCGCAAAAACGCTTTATTTATTGTTGCTCGTTCTGATGGAGAATTGCGATTTGTAACAATCCAAATGGATTGATATTTTGCGATACCTTTGTTTTTGTTGTAAGAGATAATTTTTATAAGGCAGTGCTTTTGTGCATAATGCTGATTTAAAAGAACTGTTATCATTTATAGATAATGCAACGATGTTAACAGTATCTGTATGTGAATTCTCACGTTTAGTTCATTTAGAGTATATTTTATTGTAGTTAAAGTTCATATGTACAAGAAAAAGTTTTTATAGAGAATATTTTAATTTACCTATTAATCATAATACTTTAATCTGCTAAAGCTATCGTATTGTTTGTTTTTACCTTTTTAAAGAATAAATACCGTTAGCTTTTTTTCTTTATTTAAATGTATCAATGTTTCTTGTATTCACATTTTGAAAAATTCTATTTACAACATCATAGGCAAATACCGGATTTGATATTAGTGATGAGCAATCACAATTAAGTGATTGATTAATGCATGTAAAAGGCTTCCATTCATGATACAAAGAATGGTTACATTGATAGCTGGTCCAACGGCAAGCGGAAAGTCAGAACTTGCATTAAAAATAGCTCAAGAAAAAAATGCTATTATTATTAATACTGATTCGATGCAGATTTATGATGTGTTGAATATTTTGACAGCAAGACCGACAAAAGCTGATAGCATGATCGCTTCACACTATCTTTATGGTTATGTGAGTCCTGCTTTTAGTTATTCGGTAGGGCAATGGTTGAGCGATGTTGACAAACTTTTAAGTGCATTCCCACTAAAACCTCTTATTTTTGTCGGTGGAACAGGGCTTTATTTTCGTGCACTTTTAGAAGGGATTTCAGAAATCCCTTCTATTCCAGATGCTATACGAAAAAAATGGCGAATTCGACTTTGTAAAGAAGGAGCTAAAAGTCTTTATCATGAGTTGTTGCAGGTTGATGCTGTTCTTTGTGAAAAAATTGCTCCACAAGATGGACAACGAATTATTCGTGCTTTGGAAGTTTATGAATCAACAGGTAAAAGATTAAGTTGGTGGCAAAAGCAAAAAACGAAATCCTTAATTGCTCAAGATTGTTTAGAAAAAATTCTTCTTATTCCCCCGCGGCACTTACTTTATGAACGCATTAATGAGCGGTTTAACCATATGGTTGAAAGAGGAGTGTTAGAAGAAATAGTTGTTATGAAAAAACTCATGCTTTCTCCTTTACTGCCAGCGATGAAAGCTATAGGGGTACGTGAGCTTATGGCTTATTTAGATGGATATAAAAGTTTTAAAGATGCTATTGAGGAAGCAAAAATGCAAACTAGGAGATATGCAAAAAGGCAAATGACGTGGTTTAATAACCAATTTGATGACCAATGGAATCTTATTTATTCATAAAACAAAGGGTAGAGAAAAATATCAAAATTGTTTAAGGAGAAGAGAGTATTTTGAATGAAAAATTTTTCAAAAAGCAATTTTCAATTGACGAATAACATTAATGAAATTAAAACTTTTGCCTATAGAAGTGCTTTTATCGTGGTTGTATGTAAAGATAAGCAGTTCGATTTATTATATTTTCTCCTTATATGCTATGGGCTCCCCTTTGGAGCCTTTTTTGTTATGCTGTAGAATAGGCGAGTAGAAAAAATGACGGATCATCCAAGAACAAAAAAAAGAGCAGATGAGAAAATAATGTCGGGAGCTGAAATGGTCGTTCAGGCCCTCATTGATCAGGGAGTTAAACATATTTTTGGTTATCCTGGTGGAGCTGTTCTTCCTATTTTTGATGCAATTTATAGACAAAATTTATTTCAGCATATTTTGGTGCGTCATGAACAAGCGGCAGGTCATGCAGCGGAAGGTTATGCACGCAGTACTGGAAAAGTTGGCGTTATGCTTGTGACTTCTGGTCCGGGAGCAACCAATGCTGTAACTCCTTTGCAAGATGCATTGATGGATTCTATTCCTATTGTTTGTTTTTCTGGTCAGGTACCTACAACTTTGATTGGAACGAATGGTTTTCAAGAAGCAGATACAGTTAGTATTACGCGGCCTTGTACTAAACATAATTGCTTAGTTAGAGATGTGGATGATCTTGCACAAATTATTCATGAAGCATTTCATATTGCTCAATCGGGGCGTCCAGGGCCAGTTTTAGTTGATATTCCTAAAGATATTCAATGTGCTTCAGGTGTTTATAAGGCGCCTCAAG
Organism: Bartonella bovis 91-4; assembly: GCF_000384965.1. NCBI lineage: Bacteria > Pseudomonadati > Pseudomonadota > Alphaproteobacteria > Hyphomicrobiales > Bartonellaceae > Bartonella > Bartonella bovis. The sequence continues at coordinate 1,033,761 of NZ_CM001844.1, read as the reverse complement.
CTAAAATATCTATACATTGTCATTCTCGGCCAAAAGAGGACGCAAAAGCTATTGAGCGTGCCGTTTATCTTTTAGCAGAAGCTAAACGACCTGTTATTTATTCTGGTGGTGGCGTTATTTCATCAGGACTTGAAGCTGTAGGACTCTTGCGTGATTTAGTTCAACTGGGGGATTTTCCGATTACTTCAACATTAATGGGTCTTGGTGCTTATCCTGCTTCAGGAAAAAATTGGCTTGGAATGCTCGGGATGCACGGAACTTATGAAGCTAATATGACTATGCACCATTGTGATGTAATGTTAGCTCTTGGTGCACGGTTTGATGATCGTGTTACTGGGCGACTTGATGCATTTGCACCATATGCACGCATTATACATGTTGATATTGATCCTTCTTCTATCAATAAAATAGTTAAAGTAGACGTTCCTATTATTGGGGATGCTGCCTATGTTTTAAAAGATATAATACAATGTTTGCGTGCACTACAACCTGTATTTAATAAGAGAACTCGAGATGAGTGGTGGACACAAATTAATCAATGGCGTGCACGTAATTCATTAATATACGTCGAAAAAAAAGATGTTATTATGCCACAATATGCTCTTGAACGGCTTCATGCCCTTACCAAAGATGTCAATACTTATATTACAACTGATGTTGGTCAACATCAAATGTGGGCTGCACAATATTGCCGTTTTGATAAACCAAATCGTTGGATGACGTCTGGTGGTCTTGGAACAATGGGGTATGGTTTTCCTTCTGCTATTGGTGTTCAGATTGCACATCCTGATGCGCTTGTTATATGTGTTTCTGGTGATGCTTCAATTCAGATGAATATTCAAGAGCTTGCAACAGCAGTTCAGCATAATACACCTGTAAAGGTTTTTATTTTGAACAATCAGTATATGGGTATGGTCCGCCAGTGGCAGCAATTGTTACACGGTAATCGTCTTTCTAATTCTTATATGGAATCGATGCCTGATTTTGTTAAATTAGCGCAAGCTTATGGAGCAGTTGGTATTTGTTGCTCAAAACCAGATGAGCTTGATGATAAAATTCAGCAAATGATTGATTGCGATAAGCCGGTTTTATTTGATTGCCGTGTTGATAATTTAGAAAATTGTCTCCCTATGATCCCGTCTGGGTGTGCACATAATGATATGCTGTTGCCTGATGAGGCCAGTGATGAAGTAGTTTCTAATGCTGTTCCTGTTACAGGACAATTATTTGTGTAAGGAGTTTGAAATCTATTATACTCAATTGAGAATTTATTTTAGCTTATTTCACTATTCCTAATCATGATTTAATAGGAATTGGCATATCGGTTTTGAGTTGATGATGAGTCAGGTATTTAAAATATATCATTGAGTTATTTTTAGAATATAAAAATTGTTGCCGTTTATACTATGTGTTGATTTGGTTATTTGTTGGTCAATAGGAGTATTTTTCTTCAGCAAGAATAAGTTTTAAGTAAAAGAGGTAATAGGCGGTGGGTAGGTACAGGCTTTGTAAAGTGGTGAAAATATTTTGTGCAAAAGTTGTTAGTATGACGATAGACTATTTTAATTTTTTAAATTATTAGAAGGCTATCTAACATTAATCAATTTGGTAATATTCTACGTTGTTGAAATATACCAAATGGGTGACTCCAAAAATGAGCTGAGGTTTTAGGAACACTATAGGAATAGGCTTATCTTTGATAATAGTTTTTATTTTCAAAATGCTTGCTCTTTTTGTGCGAATCTTGTCTTGATAAACTATGCAGTTTTCATCAGAACAAGATAATGCGCTGAAGGCTGTAGCCGCATGGTTGAAAGACGGGAACTCTCCTGTTTTTCGCCTTTTTGGCTATGCAGGAACGGGAAAAACGACACTTGCTCGCTATTTTGCAGAAACAATAGATGGTTCTGTTCAGTTTGCTGCGTTTACAGGTAAAGCAGCGCAAGTTTTGCGTTCTAAAGGGGCGAGTAATGCTCGTACTATTCACTCATTGATTTATTGTCCTCGTGGTGAGCAAGAAATTTCAGATGAGGTAACAGGTAAAACATCTATAACACCAACATTTTCATTAAACCGACAAAGTCCAATCGCGCAAGCTAAGCTCGTTGTTGTCGATGAATGTTCGATGGTAGATGAACAATTAGCACGCGATTTGATGAGCTTTCGCACTCCAATTCTTGTCCTTGGTGATCCAGGTCAGTTGCCTCCCATATCGGGAGGTGGTTTTTTTTCTGGTGGTACACCAGATTTTCTTTTATCAGAAATTCATCGACAAGCGTATGATAATCCAATTATTCGCTTAGCTATGGATGTACGTGAGGGGCGTGATATTGCTTATGGTGATTATGGGCTGGCGCGTGTTGTTAAGCGTAAAGAGCTTGATCAACAGTTAGTATTAGATGCTGATCAACTTTTGGTAGGGATGAATCGAACGCGCTATCTTTATAATAAACGTTTGCGTGAATTAAAGGGATTTATAGAGCAATATCCGCAGATTGGAGACAGGCTTGTGTGTTTGCGCAATGATTCAACAAAAGGTTTGTTAAATGGCTCTTTGTGGACAGTTATGACTTCAAAGAAGGAACTTGTTAAGCCAAGTATTCATCTTCTTGTTAATTCGGAAGAAAGCGAATGGGGAGTTGTAAAAATTAAACTTCTCAAAGCAATTTTTGAAAATCCTGAAGGTGAAATTTCATGGCAAATAAAAAAGAGATACGACGACTTTGATTATGGGTATGCATTGACTGTTCATAAAGCTCAAGGATCTCAATGGGATAATGTGGTTTTATTTGATGAAAGTTTTGCATTTCGTGATATGACTGCATGTTGGCTTTATACAGGGATTACGCGCGCAGCAAAACAGTTAACAATTGTTCGATAAAATAAGAAATAATTTTTATTGCTTGATCTTATAGGGGATTATATTTTTCTTTATCTTTAAAATTTAATAGAAATGGAAGCGTGCATGGCAGTAAAACTTTCAGTTAATCTCAATGCTGTTGCTGTTTTGCGTAATCGCCGTCATCTGCCATGGCCGAGTGTTACAGATATTGGGTATAAAGCACTTACAGCTGGTGCAGTAGGGTTAACTGTTCATCCACGACCGGATGAAAGACACATTTGTTTTTCCGATTTGCCAGATATACGTTTTTTAATTAACAATAATTTTCCCACTGCTGAATTTAATATTGAAGGCTATCCAAGTGATATGTTTTTAGATATAGCAGAAAAATATGCTGATCAAATTACACTTGTGCCTGATGATCCAGATCAGTCGACATCTGATCATGGTTGGGATTTTTCTAATGATGCGGAATTTTTAACACCTATTGTACAACGCTTAAAAGAAAAAAAAATTCGTGTATCATTGTTTGCTAATCCAGTTGTAGATGACCTTGACATTGTTAAAACGATTGGTGCCGATCGTGTAGAATTTTATACTGGAGCTTATGGTGGAGCATTTAAAGATAAGAAGAAACAGGAGCAGGAGTTAGATAAACTTGTATTAGCGGCTAAAAAAGCTAGAGAGTTGCAATTAGGTGTCAATGCAGGACATGATCTGACAGTTTTTAATCTTTCTGCTCTTGTTGACCGAATACCTTGGCTTGATGAGGTTTCCATTGGCCATGGGCTGATCGCTGATGCATTAGAATATGGAATACATGAGACTGTTCAGCGATTCACCCGTTTGTTAGTATAAATTTTTACTTATATTTACTTTATTTATGTGGAGTGAAATTTTCTGTAAATTAGAAAAGTTATTTATTTTTATGACTTATTCAAAATCATAGTCATTGAAAAATCTCGATTGGTATTATTTCCCTTTAATAATTCTATTTCAAGTAGTGAATTGAATGTTTGATTTCAGTTTGAAATAGACTTTTAATAAGTGCGGAATCAAAATGTTACAATGTGCCAAATGTACCAATTTATGGTAGAGGAAAATATTTTATTGTATAGCCAGTGTTTTTGTAATTGTTATCAGGTGTTTGACATGATATTTTACTATTTAATCTGAAAATAAAGATAAGAATAAGATTTTAAAAATTATTTTTATTAACTAAGTGGAACTATACAAATGGTTATCAATTATTTTAGAGCAGTTGTATTTTATCATAGGGTAGATGAGATTGGTTTTAATGCCAAATATGACTAGGCTATTATGTTTATTATGATGTTTTGCTATTTATTTTGAAATCTGAGTATATTTTAAAAAAGTTCTCCAGATTTAAAGCTTTGTTGTTTGCAATATACGAATTTAAAAATTATTCAATTACTGTCCTATTATGAGTGAAAGTTTAGCCTTTGTAAGGTGCAAAATACGTAGAGTATTTTTTACTGGTTGTTTATGTGAGTGAAAGAAATTTAAGCTTCAGTTTAAATATAGATATAAAGGAATATTTTTATGCGTGTTTATTATGATTGTGATGCCAACGTTAATTTAATTAAAGAAAAAAAAGTAGCAATTATCGGTTATGGTTCACAAGGGCGTGCACACGCGTTAAATCTAAAGGATTCTGGTATTCAAAATATACAAATTGCTTTACGCCCAGGATCGGAAACAGCTAAAAAAGCTAAAACTGATGGTTTTAAAGTTGTTGATGTTTCTGAAGCAGCACGATGGGCCGATCTTATTATGATGGCAACACCTGATGAATTGCAGGCTGATATTTATAAAGAGCATGTTCATGATTATTTACGTGATGGAGCAACGATTGCTTTTGCCCATGGCTTGAATATTCATTTTGGCTTGATTGAGGTTAAAAAAACTATTGATGTTGTTATGGTTGCTCCCAAAGGTCCAGGTCATACAGTGCGTAGCGAATATCAACGCGGTGGGGGTGTTCCTTGCTTAATTGCGATTGCACAGGATGCTTCGGGTAATGCGCATGGTGTGGCGTTGTCTTATGCTTGCGGTATTGGTGGTGGACGTACCGGTGTGATTGAAACAACTTTTAGAGAAGAATGTGAAACAGATCTTTTTGGCGAACAAGCTGTTCTTTGTGGTGGGCTTGTTGAGCTTATTCGTGCAGGTTTTGAAACATTGACAGAGGCAGGTTATGCGCCTGAAATGGCTTATTTTGAGTGTTTGCATGAGGTTAAATTGATTGTTGATCTCATTTATGAAGGCGGTATTGCGAACATGAATTATTCAATTTCCAATACAGCTGAGTGGGGGGAATATATGTCTGGTCCACGCGTGATCACGGATAAAACTAAAGTAGAGATGAAACGTATTTTAAAAGATATTCAAACAGGTAAATTTACATCAGATTGGATGCAAGAATATAAAGCTGGTGCGGCCCGTTTTAAAAGTATTCGACGTTTAAATGATGCACATCCTATTGAAGAGGTTGGTAAAAAGCTGCGCGCTATGATGCCTTGGATTAGCTCTAATGCTTTGGTTGATAAGAAGCGTAACTGAGTTTTGTTGGGTTATATGTAAAAAGATAAATATAAACTGGGTAGCAAAAAATTCTTTTTTGCGATGTCCTTTTTACGCATAAACTTTATTTTTTGTGTCTGATAAAATTCTTCTTTCCAAATATAAAGTACATAAAGCTTAAGAAAACAAACCAAAATGATGTGTATTTTAAAGCTGCTAAGGTATCGGATTCTAACGTCAATAAGAAAATAATAAAAGCAAAGAAAGCTAGAGTGATCCAGCACATAAAAACGCCTCCTGGCATTTTATAGGTGGATGTAGCATGTTGCGTAGGATAATTGCGACGGTAAGTAATATAACTGATTAAAATCACGGACCATACAAATATAAATAAAATTGCTGAAATGGTTGTAACGATTGTGAAAGCACCTATAGCTGTTGGAGATAATGATGAAAAAGTGTAGCCTAATAAAATGCATAGGCAAGAGAAGACTAATGCATTAGCTGGGACGTGGTTGTTGGAAAGTTTTCCTAAAAGAGCAGGAGCTCCCTGTTTAGTGGCAAGGCCATATATCATACGGCTAGTAGAAAAAATACCGCTATTTGCGGAAGATGCTGCTGATGTGAGAACAACAAAATTGACTATACCAGCAGAGATTGGAATACCAGCAAGTAAAAACATTTCTACAAATGGACTTTTATCTGGAACAACTTGATTCCAAGGTATGACCGACATAATCACAACAAGAGAGAAGATGTAAAAGAGTACAATACGAATAGGTATTGAGTTGATTGCTTTTGGTAATATTTTTTCAGGTTCTTTAACTTCAGCTGCGGTTGTTCCTGCCAGTTCAATACCAGTAAAAGAAAAAATAGCAATTTGAAATCCAGCAAAAAATCCAGTAATCCCCCGAGGGAAAATATTTCCATCATTCCATACGTTACCAAGAGAGGAAACAGTGCCATTTGGGGAGGTAAAACCGATAGAGATCATATAAAATCCAACAATAATTAACACCAGAATTGCTATGATTTTGATAAGACCAAACCAAAATTCAAGTTCACCAAATAACTTTACTGCTACAAGGTTAAACATTAAGAAGAAAATGATACAAATAGGAACGGGAATCCATGGATTGAGTGTAGGCCACCAAAATTGTGCATAACTGATAATAGCAATAATATCTGCAACTCCGGTTACAATCCAACATAACCAATAAGTCCACCCTATAAAAAAACCAATAGTTGGTCCCAGTAACTCAGATGAAAAGTCCATAAAGGATCGATATTGTGTATTGGAAAGTAACAATTCTCCCATAGCTCGCATTACAAAATAGAGAATGCAACCAATAATAGCGTAAACTAGTATAATTGAAGGACCTGCAACGCTGATTGTTTTTCCTGATCCCATAAAGAGACCTGTTCCGATAGCACCACCAATAGCAATAAGTTGCACATGACGATTATCTAGTCCACGTTGTAGTTCCTTTTGATAATCTTCATCTAAATTTGGTTTATAATCCATTTTTAGGAGATCCCCTTTATTATTTAAGACTAAGTTACGCTAACGAAAAGACAATTTCTCATATGGAAGCATGATACAAGTGAGTCGTAAAGTAGAAAGATATTTTTAATGACTTTGAAGATCAAATGGCTCATAGAGAAAAAAAGTGAATATAAGATTGGTAAGGCTGCATTATTTTGTTCAAATGGAATAATAGAAGTTAAACTATGAACTTTAAGCTATCATTCTTAATAAGTTAATTGGCAATTGTAATATGACAAATTACCAATTAGTTTTGTAAAGTAAACTGATAACTGGTAGATAGCGTGAAAATTTATTATTCAAGTGATAGCTATAATTATATTCTCTACACAAAGGAAATTTAATTATAACTATTTTACTTGCTATATTTTTATGAGTAAAGTTTATTGGCAAAATGAATATATGCTGAAATGAGTTATGATCAGCAAACCTTAATAAGAATTAATATAGTCTATTTAAACATTCATAAATATGTTTTCATTATTAGTTTATTTTTATTGAGAAGGTTATTGTATTCGTAGTTTTGTCATAATATCCAGTTTGCTTTATTATTTAAATATGATGAATCTTATAATGCATTTTTGCTATAAAAATTATAAGAGAACAAGCATAATGAATATTGAAAGTTGTTGGTTAAAATAGGGAAGAATTTCGATTTTTAATAGAAATAAATATCGTGATATTATCACCAGATTTGATGATAAATTCATATAGAACAACTGGTGGGTGATGAGGGAATCGAACCCACGACCCGCTGATTAAGAGTCAGCTGCTCTACCGACTGAGCTAATCACCCACTCTTCTTTAAAAGAAGAGAATGAGCGGTTCTATAACGTTCCTAGAGGAGGATGTCTAGATGGTTTTATTGTTTTTTGCGTAAGATGATAAAGTCTATATAGCTAAACAGGTAAGGTATATAAGTTTTATAGAGTATTTCCTCTTGATCTTGTACAAAAATATCCATTATAAGAGGTTTTACTAATAAATGTTTTAATTATCTATGTAGGACGATAGCTAAAGGATTGTCGAGCGTAATGCCCGAGCAAAATTCAGAAGAATTTTCTTATAATATTAAGCGGTGTAAGCTTTTCTTTCATTCTATGAATCTTATCAACAACCATATGAGTTTAAGTAATGCCTTGTAGCTTCCTGCTTTTGGGTGCTTATTTGCATTCAATGCTATCGATCAATTGTGCAAATGAAAGCTTATGAATTTGTTTCATCAACGATGCGCGTTTAAGTTTTTTATAACCTTTTCAAAGGATGAACTATGATGGAATGGATCATTGATCTCCATGTATGGTTTGGTTTGGTTACGTTAATTTTTCTCGAAATTGTTTTGGGAATAGATAACCTCGTTTTCATTGCAATCTTAGCAGAAAAATTGCCATTACATTTGCGTAATCGTGCGCGTTTGGTAGGTTTAACTTTAGCATTAATTATGCGGCTTTGCCTTCTCATGGTCATTGGCTGGGTAATAAGCCTTGATAAAGTAATTTTTTCTATCGCATCCTTTGGTTTTAGCTGGCATAGCCTCATTTTAATTAGTGGTGGAGCTTTTTTGTTAGCAAAAGGAACGCTGGAGTTACATGAAAGGTTGGAGGGGGCAGCACATGAAAGGAAAACTAGCGTTATTTATGCTGTTTTTTGGCAAGTGATTGTCCAAATTGTTGTACTTGATGCAGTGTTTTCTCTTGATAGTATTATTACTGCAACAGGTATGATCGCCAGAGATCAGGCAGTGGTTATGTACATAGCGGTTGTCGTTGCAATGGGTGTGATGATGTGGGGATCTGGCACCATTGTACGCTTAATTAGTCGTTATCCTACTGTTGTCATTCTTTGTCTTGGTTTTTTGATGATGATTGGCTTTACTCTCATTGTTGAAGGATTGGGCTTTCATATTCCAAAAGGTTATTTATATGCAGCTATAGGTTTTTCGGTTCTCATTGAAGTTTTGAATCAAATTGGGCGTCATAATCGTGAAAAGATGATTACAACAAATGATTTGCGTGAGCGGACAGCCGATGCTGTGTTAAGGCTTTTAGGAGGCGGAAAAAAAGACGGTAATCTTAGTGAGACTGTAGATGTCATTGCTGAACAAGCAGCTACTTCTGAGCTTTTTCGACCGGAAGAAAAAGAAATGATACGCGGTGTTCTAGATTTAGCTGATCGCCCTGTGCGCTCTATTATGTCGCCCCGTAATGAGATTGAATGGTTGGACTTGAATGGTGATGAAAATGAGATGCGTGAGGAATTGCAAAAAGTTAAACATAGTCGTTTAATTCTTGCACGCGAAAAAGTAGATGAATTTGTTGGAGTTGCTTTAACTAAGGATCTGATTTTAAATTGGGCTGAAGATAAAAAGATTAATTGGCAAAGAGCTATGCGCGAACCACTTGTTGTTCACGAAAATACAAGTGTTTTACGATTGATGGAACAATTACGCCATTCTTCGATCCAGCTTGCGATTATTGTTGATGAGCATGGATCTTTTGAAGGTATTGCAACACCGACAGATATTCTTGAGGCGATTGCTGGTGATTTTCCTGATGATGATGAAGAACCTGTTGTAGTAGAACGACTTGAAGGTGGAAGTTTTCTTGTTGAGGGGTGTGTGGACATTCGTCATTTGAGTGGTTATCTTGAGCGTGATTTTGTTGATGAGGCAGATCGTTATACTACGCTTGCAGGATTTATGCTTTGGCATTTTGGTCATTTACCAAATGAGGGTGAAAGTTTTGAAACTGAAGGTTTGTGTTTTAAAGTGATTGAAATGGATCGTCGAAATATTTCTAAAGTACTCATTTCTCCACTTAATTTTATAGAAAATGAAGTGATGATTTAGGAAAACGAAGGGATAGCCAAGTTTTCTCTTATTATCAATAGTCAAGAAATAGAGAGATAATTTATTGTTTATACTAATACTATGGCTTTAATAAGTTCTTAAATGAAAATTGACGAATATATAAAATTGTAAAAAAGCTTTTACCTTAAAAAGACAGTATTCATTCTGTGATTTTTTGCATATTTATGTAAAAAATGAGATCTGTCAGTACATTGTACAAAATATTATTTTTAAATTGAAATTTGTACCTGTAACCGTAAAAAATACACTTTTATTTTAGTGTGTTGTTATGTTGTGCATCTATAAAATTGAGTAAATATATTGGTTTCAGTGTTAGTTAAATTTAGTATAATTCTTGTTTTGTTTTTAAGCACAAAAAAAGTAAAGTGGGGTTAGCTTTTTTATTCAGGCGAAATATGCTGCATTCGTTTCCGATATTGGTGAATCTCAAAAATTGCTACAAAGAACAGTGAAATGATAAGTGGTATAATCAAATAGAACATTCTAAATACAATAAGTGCTGCAATAACGTTAGTAGGATCTATTTGAGGCATACCTGCCATGAATAAAGCTTCAAGTACACCTACTCCTCCTGCGGGGGCATTGGAAAGCAGGGTAATGGTAAAAGATGCAAGGAAAACGCCGAGCACAGAAATAAAACAAATATCAGCATTATGAGGCAGTACAGCATATATAATTCCCGCCGCTCCTAAAAGTTCTAATGGGCTAATTAGAAGCTGTTGGATGACAATTTTAAGCTGAGGATAAGAAAGTTGAATTTTTTTGCTTATGTGTAAAGGCTTTAACTGAAACCAGCTGCCGAAAGTGTATAACGCTATAAAGGCAAGTAAAATTACGCCAATTATTGTACCGAGCCATACGGGAAGATCTTCGTAAATAAGTGTAATAATTTCAGGCTGCAGAATTAAAACGACGCCGAAGAGCAGAATTGTTCCAATTGCAAAAGTAAAGGAACAAAAGCCAACTAATATTGCGACTTCTGTTCCACTTAGTCCTTTCATTTTATAAGCACGATAGCGAACAACAGCACCAGAAAAAACTGAAGCGCCGATATTATGTGAAAGTGCATAAGTGGTAAATGAACAAATAGCGATGAATACCCAAGAAATTTTACGACCAAGATGTTGTAAGGCAATTCGGTCATATCCAGCAAGAGCTGCGTAAGCGACAAGTGAGCAAAAAAAGGCCAGTAACCACTGATGCATCTTTAAATCGACTAAACGATCCAGGACATCAACAAGAAAAATAGTTGATAGCTTTATATAAAGAATGCGGATCGATATCAGCATTGTTAGGATGCCGATAAATGGCCATATAAATTTTTTTAATTTCACACTTCTTTATCCATTTGTGGGTTTTTATTCATAGTTTTTATAAATTTAATTTTATGACTTTACTCATCTCGATTGCAAAATTGCTATCTCGCTACATTTTCCATAATATATATCAAGTGCTTTTTGTCATTATCATTACAATGGCTACACATCAATTAGTAAAATAGGCTGTTTTTGTTTTAAGTAGTGCATAAGCTTTAAGGTTGAGTATATTGGTTATGCACTATTCTACTTCGATAGTAAAATAACATCTTTGATTGTCTTTTTAGAATTGGTTGCATCAATAATTTTTTGCTTTATGGTATTTGCTGCTAATCGTTTTGATTTTATCTGCTATTATTTTATTGACAAAATACATTAATTTTCCACTACAATTACAAGTTTATCTTTTTTATTAAGGAAAAACGCAACGTATTTGCAAATATAACTGTAAGCACTCATCACAACGTGATTGATTTTTAAAAATAGTAAATACAAATTTTAGATTAGAATTTCCATTAATATTGAGAATTATTTGCATATTTAATAATGAAAAAAGCAATAATAAATTTGCTTAGCATGATCATTAATCATGTCTCTAAAAGCGGTAGAAAGTTGACAAGATTCTCTTTACTAAAATAAATAATATGCTTGCAGAGATAAAAAAGAAAATACAAAAGACATTTGCGCAATGATAAGGATTCTTGCGTAGTGCAATGACTGTTAAGAGGGGTAGACTAATAATGCCCTAAATCTTAAATCAACCATTGTGTGAAAATAAAAAGAGAAAAATGATACGCCATATAAATTGATGCACCATTTTGTTTTAGTTTGTTATTTATAGAATTGTATGATTTATACGTTCTCTTTTATTTTGCTTATACCCAAATTACTTAACAATAATAAAATAGGTGCTGCAATAAAGATAGAAGATAATGTCGCAATAATAATTCCAAAGACCATAGGCAATGCAAAATTATAAACAGCACTTCCACCCCACAATGCCATAGGCAGCATAGCTAATATTGTAGTGGTTGATGTGAAGATACAGCGTGTAAAAACTTGGTTAATTGAGAGGTCAATCAATTGATACATCGGCATTTTTTTATAAAGACGCATATTTTCACGCATTCGATCATAGACAACTACTTTATCGTTAATCGAATAACCAACAATCGTTAAAAGAGCGGCAATAGCGGTTAAATTAAAATCAAATTGAAATAAAGCAAAAAGACCAATCATTTTTGTGATGTCAAGAATAAGTGTAACAATTGCTCCAACTGCAAAAAACCATTCAAAACGCCACCAAATATAGAGCGACATAGCAATTGCTGCTAGGATAACAGCAATAACACTAGCTGTGACAAATTCCTCTGAAATTTTAGGGCCAACAATTTCTATTTGATCAAATATAGCATCTGGGTAGATATTCTGTATGGCTTCCTTAACCTTATCCATAGCAATGGTTTGTTGTATTTCATCACCGTTTTGTTTCTGGATACGAATTAAAACTGTACGTTCATTGTCAATATTTTGCAATTTTACTTCACCAATATTAAGAGTGGAAAGCGTTGAGCGCAAAGTGGCCAAATTTGCTGGCACCTTTGTTGTTATACTCATTTGGCTGCCCCCAATAAAATCAATACCGAAATTTAAACCAGGTTTAAAGAACAGAAAAATTGAAGAAAGTGATAAAATAATTGAAATACCAATACCTATAAAACGGGCTTTCATAAAGTGGAAAGTTGTATTGTGTAAGGTAAAGTCAAAAAAGGGTTGAATACGCAATGTCTTTATTTTCCATTTACGAACAACCCACACCATGATGATACGTACCATAGTGATATCAGTGAACATAGAGATAATAATTCCAAGCAACATTGTAATTGCAAAACCGCGAACAGGACCGTTACCAAACCAAAAGAGTAAAATGGTTGCAATAATCGCAGTAACATTGGCATCAACAATGGTTGCAAAAGCTTGTTTAAATCCACGATCTAAGGCGGCAAAAGCACTGACACCTTTTCGGCTTTCTTCTTTAATACGTTCATTAATCAAAATATTAGCATCAACAGCAATGCCAATACCCAAAATAATACCAGCAATACCTGGTAGGGTGAGTGTAGCACCGAGAAGACTTAACGCTGCAAGAGTTAAAATAGTATGCAATGCTAAAGCTATATCAGTGATAATGCCCCAAATACCGTATAGAAGGAACATGAAAATGGCTACAAGAATAAAGCCTATAATTCCTGTATAAAGTCCCATTTTAATAGCGTCTGCACCAAGATCAGGTCCGACGGTTCTTTCTTCAATAACAATTAATGGTGCGGGCAAAGAGCCAGCTCGGAGTAGAGCAGCAAGGGTTGATGCTTCTTTTATATCAAAGTTTCCTGTAATTTGACCTTGTCCATTGGGGATAACGCCATTAATGACAGGAGCGGTTAAGACTTTGTTATCAAGAACAATTGCAAAGGGGCGATTGATGTTTTTGCGTGTTATTTCCGCAAATATTTTAGAGCCAATTGAATTCATGGTGAATGAAATAATAGCACGTCCTGGCATTTGTGGGTCGAAACCTGCACGTGCATCTTTTAATACATTTCCATCCAAAGCAATTTGATCATAAATTGCATAATGTTGATTTTCATCAGTATATCCAGGAAGAATTGAAACACCTATAGGTGGGGTGTTTACATCTACATTGGAAGGAACAAGGTGGAAGGTCATTTTTGCGGTTGTTCCTAGAAGATCACGTAATTGTTTCGGATCTTGAAGACCAGGCAATTGAACCATAATACGATTAGTTCCCACTTTTTGGATAGCAGGTTCTGCTACACCTATCTGATCAATACGGCGGCGAATGATTTCTAAGCTTTGTTCGACAGTGTTTTTAATACGATCCTTAATACCAGATTCAGTTAATGTTACACGGATATTCTCATTTTCAGTGTTAATAGCAATATCATTGGTTGTAGTACCAAAGCTATTTTGTATCGGCATGACCAATGTTTCTAAAGCAGTGACGGCTTTTTGATTTTGTGTAGGATCGGAGACAACAATAATAATGTCATCTTCGATGATACGAATATTTGATGTACGAATTTTTTGTTCACGCAATTTTGTGCGTACATTATCTAAAATTGTGCGTAACTGGTCACGCTTTAATGTTTTTACGTCAACTTCGAGTAAGAGAGAAGATCCTCCCTGGAGATCAAGTCCAAGCGTCACATGGGTATTAGGCAAGAATTTAGAATCTTTAATTTGTTCTTGGGAAAACAAATTAGGTAATGCAACGTAAATGCCGCTTAAAAGGATAAGACAATAAAGAATAATTAGCCAGCCAGGTGTACGCATGATATATTCCAACTAATAGACACTGTAAGAATTATTAAAGTTAAGCGCGTAAAGTAAAATTAAAATGATAGTTTTGCAGCTCAAGCAATGGAAGGAGCATATTAATTTAAAAAGTATTATTTTTGAAGACTATAACACCTTATACGAGAAATAATTATAGGATATAAAGATATATTCAATGCCTGTTTTGGAAAGTTGCAACAGGTAAATCATAATGAGTATAAGCTATTATACATTTTTGTTTGTAATCGTCGTGAAATTAATTGATTATAGTTATTTTTATATGAAGAATATTAATTACTGATTATATTATCAGTATGTCGTGCTTTGATCAAGTACGCGCGCATTTCTAAGCTACTATCAGCTACATACTCAAGTTGAATAAAAAAACAAATTGTAAAAAAGAGAAAATTTTTTGCAATATAAAAGAAAAAACATGCTAAAATATTTTTTATCTTATTGATTTTGGCCTATTAGCCTCCTTTATTAGCATAGATGAGGAAAAGCTTTTGGGATTATTTTAGTAAGAGTTGGAAATATTATCTTATGCCATATTTAAAAAGAAATTACTCTTTTTACTTATTTTTAGGGCGGATATGTATTCATTTTTTAAAAAAAATTATACGTTTTTTTCTCGATCATTACGATTAGTGTTTTATTTAGTGCTTTTTCATGGGGAAATTTAGCATCTTCAACTGCAGTAAATGGACAATCAATAACTTCACAATTGGTTGAAGAAATTGTTCACCAACAACAGCCAATTCTTGAGACTCTGAAACAAGACATTGAATCTTTACAAAAAAACTTTGAAAGCGAATCAGAAGATGAGCACGTTTTAAAAGAATGGCGGTTGCAGGCACAAGATATCAGTAAGCGTGCTTTAGAAGCAGCATTTGTTTTACGTGCTCCTCTTAATAATATTAATATACTTCTTAGTCAGTTGGCTGAGTTACAAGATGATCAAACAAACTTAGAAAGTCAGAGTAAGGAGCACTCTAGTCTGGTAGAGCAAAAGGCTAAAATTAATAGTATAGTATGTCAGTTTGAAGAGATATTTTTGACTGCAAATAAGATGACGGAACGCGCTATTTCTCAATCTCGAGCACTGTTTACACGCGCGCTTACATACAAATTTGAATTTTCAATATCAATGCTTGAAGATATTATTACAAAAACCAAAGAAGCTTCATTTGATTTTATTTCGTTGTTTAATTCTTGGTGGAAATTTGTATATTATTTCAAGTCATTACAATTATTTTCTGCCTTTTTTATCCCACTTGTTATTGTTTTAGGCCTTTCTTATCTTTCGCACAGAAGTATTGCGCACGTAAGACGTCGCGTTATCAAAGGCAATGACGAAGTTCCTTATTTACAGCGTTTATTGGTTGCTTTTATTTCAATTCTTTTACCTTCATTTGTATGTGTTCTTTGCATTTATTTGACGTTTTTCCTATTGAATTATTTTAGTTTAACTTTGGGAAAGCTTACAGAAGTATTTCATACAATTGGGCAT
The DNA here is from genome assembly GCF_000384965.1 of Bartonella bovis 91-4. Classification (NCBI taxonomy): domain Bacteria; kingdom Pseudomonadati; phylum Pseudomonadota; class Alphaproteobacteria; order Hyphomicrobiales; family Bartonellaceae; genus Bartonella; species Bartonella bovis. The sequence continues at coordinate 1,017,777 of NZ_CM001844.1, read as the reverse complement.
CAAATTATTATGGTTTTTTTGATAAATCGTATAGCAGTTGCTCTTTTATCACCCAAAATGGCACCTATCCGCCTTTTGAATATTGCACCATCGGCAGCATATCAATTAATAGTTTTGCTTACTCTGTTAGGTGGAGTTTTAGCGCTTGATGCTATTTTTGATAGTATTTATTGGGTGGTTTCAGCATCTCTTTCTTTGACAATTGCTAAAAGCTTTATTGCTGTTTTTCTCGTAGGAGTTTTGCTGTTTATTATTTCATTTATACCTTTGCAGTTTAGACGTGGGCGTTTTCAAAAAGAGATAAAACCGCTACCTTGGCCACTTTATATACGTATTCCTCTCTTAGCATTGGGATTGTTTCTTATTGTGATGGATTTTTTAGGTTATATTGGTTTGGTGCGTTTCGTTGTGCAACTAATTGTTGTCAGTAGTGCATTTTTGATTTTGATGTACTTGGGAATACAAAGTACACGTGCTATCGCATCTAAAGGGAAATTTATCAAAACACGAATTGGTCACACCTTGATGAAATGGTTTCATTTCGAGGAGACAACAATGGATCAATTGGGGATTGTTGTTAGTATTCTTCTTAATTTAATCGTGTTTGTATTTTGTGCGGTACCAATTATTGGACAGTTTGGGGTTTCGTATTCTGAGATAGGGACAGTGTTTTGGCAATTAATGACTGGTTTTCAAATTGGAAATATATCTATTTCTTTGATTTCCATTGTCATGGGAATAGTTGTTTTTTTTGTTTGTTTGTTCCTTATTCGTCTATTTATTGGTTGGTTAGACAACACAGTAATGGAGCGTGGAGAACTCGATCTGGGTGTACGTAATTCTATTAAAACAGTCATAAGCTATGGGGGTATTGCTTTGTCGGTTTTATTAGGAGTATCAACAGCAGGCTTTAATCTTAGTAGTTTGGCGCTTGTTGCTGGGGGACTTTCGCTTGGTATTGGTTTTGGTTTGCAAAATATTGTCCAAAATTTTGTATCTGGGCTTATTATTTTAATCGGGCGGCCATTTAAATTAGGTGATTATGTAGAATCAGGATCAGTTCGTGGTATTGTCAAACGTATTAGTGTGCGTGCAACTGAACTCGAAACATTTCAGCGTCAGACAATCATTATTCCTAACTCAAATCTCATTAATAACAACGTAAATAATTGGACCCGTCGTAGTAAAATGGGACGAATTGATATACCTTTGACTGTTTCAACTAATGTTGATCCAGAATACGTCGTTAAAATGTTGCTAGAAATCGCTTCTGCGACAGAAGGGGTTTTGAAAAACCCTGCACCGCAGGTGAATTTTACTGGATTTGATAAACAAAACTTTTCATTTACCTTGGCTATTTATGTACCTAATATTACCTCTACTTCTAAGGTAAATAATGCTCTTCGCTTTATGCTTTATAAACGTTTTTTTGAAGAAGGGATTTTGGAGTGTTAAAATATTTTTATATTTTTATTACAGTGATGCTGTTAAGTGTTTTTTCTATGAAAGTTTTTGCAGCAACTGTAAAAAATAATGATTTAACGGTACAGTTGCTTATTATTGCTGAAGGAAGTACACGTTCGAATATTTCGCTAAATACTGACCAGGTGATTACAGTTTGTACGAAGGGCTGTTTTATTACTTTTTCCAATAAGGATAATTTTGCAATAAAAGCAAACGATACCATAGAGATAGATGAAGGTAGGGTAGTTTTTAAGTAGTAAATAGTTTACGATTCTTTTGTTATAGGTGCTTATTGGAAGAGTTTTCTAATAAAGCTTTCTGATCTATTTAGTTATGAAGTTGCTGATATATTTGTGAAAATTTTGATACTTCTTTATAAAAGGATTTATCAATGTTTAAAAAAGATCAAAGAGAAAATAAGAAAAGACTGATACGCATTTATTATGCTCAATTTAGATGTGTGAAATCAGTTACTTAAAAAATCTATACAGATCTTAAAATTTCATTAAATACGAAAAAATGTTCAAATTGTAGAACTTGAAATTACCTTTTTAAGTTTTGGGTGTATTATACTTGCTGCATGGTGGCAGTTTTAGCTGTTTAGCGGAGCATTATTAGTAAATTACCCAAGAGGGTAAAACTAAAAGATGTTTTCATAGGACTCTTAATTTACAATTTTAGTAATTACTGTGCCGCATTGATAATGCTATAGTTCTTTACATAAGATAATTTAAAAAGCGATTTTTTATCATTTTCAATAAGACTGAAATAAGAAAAGATTTTATATAATGGTGCGGACGGCGGGCGAAGCATGTTTTAGCAAGTAGAATCCAATTGTATAAAATAGTGCCAAGACGTGTTGCTATATATAGCTTTTTATGATTCAGTAAGAAAATTAATTATTAAATAAAAAATCTGATATCAAAAATTCAAGGTGGTCTAAAAGGTGGACCGACAAAGGTGGACGGGTAACGTGTAAAAAGGTGGACGAGAAGGGGAATTAAGTGAGAGCAATTCATAGGTTATCAGCATCGTTTGTAAAGGTCTCTCCTCAGGGTAAGTATTGTGATGGAGGAGGTTTATGGTTGAATGTTCGAAAAGACAATACACGCTCTTGGTTTTTTCGTTATACATACCGCAATAAACGCCGTGAAATGGGGCTTGGTTCTGTTACCAAAATTTCTTTAAAAGAAGCACGCGAGCTTGTTAAACATTATAGCGATATTCTTAAAAGTGGCAATGATCCTATTGTATTTAGAGAACAAAGCATTTTAAAACAGCAAAGTAATGTTTTTCAAGAAATTGCTCAAGCGGCTTTTGAAAGTAAAAAAGCTGAGTTAAAAAATGAAGGTAAAAACGGTCGTTGGTTTTCTCCCCTAGAATTACACGTCATTCCACATATAGGTAATCTTCCTATAGAAAAATTAACAGCCAATGTCATTCGCAATGTTCTTGCTCCACTTTGGCATAAAAAAGGAGATACAGCACAAAAAGCCCTTAACCGTATCAATATTTGCTTAAAATATGCTGCTGCTCTTGGTTTAGATGTTGATTTACAAGCTTGTATGAAAGCGCGAGCCCTTTTAGGAAAGTCACGTGCTATATCAACCAATATTCCTGCTATGCCATGGCGAGAAGTTCCTGCTTTTTATCAAAACTTAAAGGATGATCTTCTTTCAAATTTGGCACTGAAATTACTGATTTTGACTGGGGTACGGTCATATCCCTTGCGATATTTGCGCCTTGAGCAAATTGATAAAAATATATGGACGATACCAAAAGAAAATATGAAGGGTATTGTAGGAAAAGTTTCAGACTTTCGTGTGCCATTAAGTGGTGAAGCTTTAAGAGTGATTGAAAAATCTCTCCCCTTTGAAAAAAATGGTTTTCTATTTTCCGGTCTTAAAGGCACTCCGATTTCTGATGTAAGTATGTCAAAGTATATGGCCTCTTGTGGTTTAAAGTATCGTCCTCATGGTTTTCGCTCAAGTTTGCGAGACTGGATAGCAGAAACAACGTCAACACCATTTGAGATTGCAGAAACTGTCCTTGCTCACTCAGTTGGCAGTTCAGTAACAAAAGCTTACATGCGAACAGATTTTTTAGAACAACGACATGCTCTCTTAGAACAGTGGGCTGCATTTATGTCAAAATAGTTTGACGAGATTCCAAATGATGAGTCTTTTTCTTCATTTAAAAGGAGAAGAAACAGTTAAGTAATGTTTACACAACATCGCTCTCCTTTAAGTCAAAGAGTTTCAAAGAAAGCTTTCAAAAGTGTTATTTATATATAATAAATGGATTTTACAATAATATAGGATGTTTATTAATTTATCATGTTAGTTTTATGATTCGATATTTGTGCTTTCTGGAGGGGTAATGGTAAAAACCGCAAAAGTTTCTTTGAAAAAACTTGAATTTGATCCAGAAAATCCTAGAATTCCTAGATTCTCAAATGAAAAAGATGCTATAAATTTTCTCTGCAATAAAGAACAAATTTTGGAATTAGCCGAAGATATTGCCGAAAACGGGATATCTCCATGTGAAAAATTTATAGTATTGCAAGATAGAGAAAAGTATATTGTTGTAGAAGGTAACCGTCGGCTAATTGCACTCAAATTTCTTGATAATCCGAATTTAGCTCCAGAACGCCTTTCCAAAAAATTTAGTAAGTATAGTGCAAGCCGTAAAGTTCTAATAAGCTCTGTAGAATGCGTGATTGTTTCTAATAGAAAAGAGGCTAATCACTGGATAGAGACAAAACATTCAGGTCAAAACAAAGGAAAAGGCGTGAAGCCATGGGATGCTATACAAAAAGCACGTTATTTCCCATTAAATGTGAATAGATTTGCGTATCTATTATTTAATCGTCTGCTGGAGGATGTTTCACAAGACTATAATATTAGCACTGTGACGCGTTTTATTTCTAAGCCAATTTTTTTTAAACATACTGGAATTTATTATGACAAGGAGGAAGATAAGCTTGTCTTTCTATCCCCATATGAAGAAAATTCTGCGCTTGATAATTTTCTGAAACAATTTGTACGAGATATACTTGAAAGGGAATTAGATTCCCGTTCTTATAATAATAAAGAAAGTATTGAACAATATTTTGAAGAATTATTTGAAAAATTCAAGCTGATTGAGGTTTATTCAAAAAATGATATTAGAAAAAGCAAGAATAAAAAAGAAACAAAGCATTCTGAAAAACAATGTGACCTATTTATAAATGACACGAATAAAGCTGAAAAATATGAAAAACAAAAATTATCTTGCTATGATGAAGAAATTGCAAGTCAATTGAATAAATTAGGTTATATAAAACCTATTAGTATATATTATTCAGTGAAAAAATTAAATGCTGACATGGATACACCTCTTTTGTATATAGCATTTAGTTGTTTATTCGAAGGACTTACGCGCTCATTAGAGCGCTCAGATAGAGAATCTTTCGACTTTTTTTTAAAGAAGCATCCGTTATTAACAGCCACCTTTAGCAATAAATCGTATATACAAGATAATACAAAAGATATTTTAAAGACTCTAACAAAGATTAGAGAAGAAGCCAATGCAGCTAAACATGCTTGCTTTGCAGCACCTTTAAGTTACACACAAATTATCAGTGATATGCAAACGTTAAAGCCATTGTTAATGCAATTAATCGCTGAAGTATATGAGAAAGAAAAAAAGAGAAACAAGAAAATGGTTCAATCACTACTGGCCAATACAAACAAAACATGATAACGTGATTTTGACTAATAGTGTAGGGGTTAGAGAGATGGCTTTTAGTTATTCTCCATTAAGGTATCCGGGCGGCAAGACTGCACTCTATGGAAAAATCAAAGAAATCTTTGAGACAAATGAATTAAATGGGTGTTCTTATCGTGAGCCTTTTGCTGGTGGCGGCGGATTGGCTCTAAAACTTCTTTTAAATGACGATGTGAAAGATATTTACATTAACGATATTGACCCGTTCATTTGGAGTTTTTGGCATTGTGTTTTGTACAAAACAGAAGAATTAATAGAAAAGATTAACACGACGACTATTAACTTAGAAGAATGGTACAAACAAAAGGAAATTTCTCCTGAAAAAGCAGATGTGCTTGCCGTAGGATTTGCTGCCCTCTTTTTGAATCGAACAAACAGATCAGGAATTATTAAAAATGCTGGTCCCATTGGAGGAAAAGAGCAAACTGGAAATTACAAAATAGACTGTAGATTCAATAAAGAAAATTTAATTGGCAGAATTAGAAATATAAGCGCAAAAAAAGATAGGATATATTTAACACAGCTAGATGCACAGGAGTTTTTACTACGTTATGGAAGTACAGATAAAGATAAAAACATTTTCCTTTATATAGATCCTCCATATTTTAAAAAGGGTAAAGGGCTGTATACTTCATTTTATAAAACTAAAGATCATCATTATTTAGAAAATATCATTTCTGAACATGTAAATGCTCTTTGGTTAATTACTTATGACAACGTAGAAGAAGTTAAATTCTTGTATGATCAATATCCTAAAATAGAATTTGATATACGCTATTCTCTACAAAATAAGAGACAAGCTCAAGAACTGATGATTTTCTCACCCAAAATCAAAATTCCACAATCACTAGAACAGAATATACCATCACTTTGCAACGCGGCTTAACTGTTTTCATAAGCAAATCCGAATCCTCAAAATTTTTTACAAGTTTGGTTATTTTAAAGGAGGGACGTGGTGGTTCTAATTTTTTGAGAACCACTATTTCAAATGTGAGAAAATATTATCATTGCATCTATCAAACGTACAAAATCAATCATCAATAAAAAGATCATAACTATTTACTTGAAAAATAAGACATCATTTTTACGCTTTGGTAGGTAATGGTCATTTCTTTTGTTTCTGTAAGTACAGTATGTTGTTCATTTTGTCCTGCTAACATGTTTCCACCCACATAGCTGTTTTCCGTGCTGATTATGTTTTAAAATATCTCGTGCTAAGTTTGAACTGATAGCGTTGTAATCTTTTTGATCTAAATAGATTGGCATCCACCCGAGACAAGAAGAATTTTCATTTATCGCGCACCCAGTTAGAGAGATCAGAGTGCACATCATCATCATGTTTCTTGTTAATCTCATTTTCTATTTCCAGTCTTGTTGTCGTTGCCTTTAAAGGATCCTCTGTTTGTTTGTGTTGTTCAACTTTCTTTCCAATCTGACAAACATTCGCGAAAATTTCTAAAAGAGCAGCAGATGCATCAAGTATAATCTCAAGATATTTTTTCATCCGCAGATCTCCTGTGCACTTTACAATAGCTTTCTAAATTGCTCTGCCTCTCTTGTAGGCTTTTAGATAAGTTCTTTTGACACGATCTGACACGAGTACAATAATCCAACCTACAAAAATGGCCCCAATCCACCAATGATCAGAAATTGCTTTACCAATATGAGCAAGTGGCTCTACAAGAGCACTCATTTTTCCTATAGAGAGTTTGAGATTATCAAATGCTCCCATTTTGTTTGCTTCTATGAGAGTTGAACCAGCAACAACAGCCCCTCCCACCATTTGGGTTTTATCTGCATCTTTAATAATGTTTGTACCGTTTTTTCTCAAATCGGCCATACTTACACCAGAACGGCGAGGACTAATCATTGGAGTTGCTACATCGAGGGCTTCTTGAGTTTTCGCACCAACAACACCATCAACTTCTAAATTATGGTCAGCTTGAAAAGAAAAGATTGCACTGCGTGTATCTGGTCCATAATCACTATCAATCGCAAGGGGATAACCAAGATCATTGAGACGTTTTTGCAGTGCTTCAACACGGTAGCCTTTGGATCCTAGTCGCAAACCATTGGCACGAATAGGATTACTGACTGCTGCTGATTTTTTTGTGAGGGCAAAGTAAGCATTGCGCATGCGTTGGCCATATTCTTTGACCATACCAGTGCCATTGTAAACGCGTGCAATGGCATCAAAATCCTTGTCTCGCAAACTTGAAGCAAGACCACGAACTTTGAAAAAAGTAAACATCGCTTTTATTTGTTCATCTTCACACGAACACATGCTAGTGACAAAGTCTTGAACAGTGTTCCAATTAAGAATACCATAGTTATTTCCCATAATTTGACCTGCACCATAAGAAGCAGATTTTAAAGCAGCTTCTTCATCAAGTGTTATAGCAGCAATGAGTAACTTTAAAGCTTGAGTGTTGGTCTTTTGTTCTTTGTATCCTCCTTTTTTAGGGCTAATCCACTCCTCTCTAGCAAGATCTTCTTTGATTGCTTGTTGACGCTTATGAAAGGGCAAATTTTTATAAAACTGATGTTTTTCAAAAAGGACTTTTACACGCCCTTCATCATCAAAACCTTTACCATCTGACTCAACAGAAATAATCGCAGCAACCACAGCTTCTTCACACCCGATCTCTTGTGCTAAGGATTTAACCAAACCTTGTGTACGCGCTTTGCAGTTACCACTGAGTAATTTTTGGATAATCTGTGTCATGAATTTTCCCCTTCCATATCAATAACACCTTCACCTTCATCATAAGATGCCTGAGGTGGGGCGTTATCATCTATTGTGTCATCTTTGTCTGGTGTGGTGTTTATGACGTTTTGCGCTGTATCTTCTTGCGCTTCATTAAACAATTCACACTCGATACTTGTTGTATAACCGCCTGCTGTATCCAACCGATGTTTGACACTTTTAATGCGCCATTGCTGTGGAATGTAAGGGCGGAAAGGTGGTGCTTGGATAAGCTTCATTTCAGCTTGAATGAACGCATCTCCGCCCATATCACACGAAAAGGTGGCTTTCCCACGAGATGATTTATTACGATAAGCTGCAATAGCTGCAACGGCTTCTGATTGATTGTGGTAGGTATATTTTAATTCATGAAAAGGTGCCTGACCGGTTTTGACCTCTTTCTTTTCACCACTGCGTAAATCATGATAGGTTGCTATCACACCTCCTTTCTTTTCTTCCTCTTGTTTTTCAACTTTGTCTTGTTTTCCAAGTGTTTTTTTTGATCGAGCTAATGAGCGCAGAGGGGTCTCATCCATATGAATAGATGCTTCATCATCATACTGTTCAATTGTTTCCGGGTTTTGTGCTGCTGACGCGGCTTTTTGATCATCCCCTCCACCTGGTGTTAAGCCCTGGGCCTCACCTGCTTCATCGCGTGCACTATATTTAAAATCCCAAGCACTACACATCTTTTCATGAATAGTAACCACAGGGAGCATCTCTCCAGTAATGGCCTTACCTTCCCCACGTTTAGCAAGGACAAGCCTGCCATCCATAGGTTTTGCTACAGCATCATATTCTGCAGCAAGGCGTGTTGCAAAAGCCATATCGCTTTCACCGGTTTGATCAATATGACGCACGACAACCTTTGCAAGAGAAGGATCAACCTCGGGAACATAGCCATTGCGTGTTGCTATCTGTTGGATAATGTTGCCCAGTGTTATCTGATGATAAGATTGGCTTTTTGGGGTTCGGTAAGAGGTATTCATAGAAGCTGCACGTCCTGTCACACTTAAACTTTGTGGTGGACTGCTGACAGATATTTCATCAATCAGATAGGATCCCATGTCACGTGCTTTACCCTCTTCATAGCCCAGCGTTATAGAAAGAACTGTTCCAATTAAAGGGATCTGTAAAAAACCATTATCACTAATGCGAGCACGATCATCCAATTCTATAGTGATCCTGTCACTTTTGTCTTCTGCTTCATCGGTTATTTCAATTGATAAAACATAATCCATTAAAGCTCTTGTGACATCCTCACCATTAGACATCACTCTGCAAAAAGGCTTCATTGTTTACTACCCCAGAGCCTAATGACCGGTGTTGCTTGAGGGTGGGGTAGGGCAGGCAAAACAATTTTCACTCCTGCTTTTAAAATGGGTCCAAGATCTGCAAGCCCATAATTTTTTGCATAAACACGTTCAACAGCCAGTGCTTGCTGACCTTTTGGATAGTATTCCCAGCAAATGGCATCAACCATATCGCCATCTTTGGTAATGTAAATATCACTCACCAGATCCCTCCATCTCCCCCATATTCTCTCAGTTGTAATGTGAATTCTTGTTTGCGTGGATTGCCGTTTTTACCAAAAAAGCTCTGTTTTTCATTGACAGAAAGAATAACAAATTTTCCGACAACCTTGCCTTTACCAGTTACAAGTAAATGCGGTCCGCTATGCGCCATGCTACGCAGTCTTTCCAACTGGCCATAACCACTCTTAAAACCTGGATAAATCACGCCTGATAAAGAATATTCGGCATTAGCAATGGCAGGCAACTGAAACGCTGCTTGACTGCCCAGACGTCCTTGTTCTACCCATGGAACATCATAAGTCATGTCGAATGTTTGATAAGCTGCTGTTTCAACTGAAAAAATAAAGTCTCCCAACGCTAACATCATGACGCTTAATCCGAAAAATTGGAAGCAGCTGCTAAACGTTGTTGTCTAGCTTGATCTGCAAGAGCTTTGTTAACAGCAGCATTGATATCTTGCGGTGAACCACTGGCTCCACTGATGTTCAAATTGTTAATTGTAATAGATGCATCAACCTCAGTGGACTTGTTAGGAGCCATAATCGGTTCAAACGTTTTAAAGTCTCCCACAGAAGGCTGTTTGCTCTCATTACTAATATACTCTCCACGTCTGTAGGCATAGCTCTCTGGAAGGGTGCTGGGGACAACAGTTGAATGAATAATCTCTTGTGCGTATGTTTTTGTCTCTTGTGTGAGATTTTTTAAACTCTCGGTAGTACTTTTGTTTACTGTAACGCTGAAACCTAGCTTGTCTTTGACAAAATCAGGCATCCAACCCATTAATTGTTGCACCGCACCAGAAAGCCATTGTGTCATGGCACTCCATTTGCTTTTAATACCATCCCACAGTCCCATAATCAGATTGGAACCAGCTTCATATAAACTGAGATTAGAAAACCATTCAAAAAATTGATTAATTGCCTCCCCAAGAGAGTCCCATAACCGCCCACAGGAGGCCATGACTTCATCCCAATTTTCATAAAGCCAATAAGCTGTTGCAACAAGCTTCTTAATACCATTAACGATATAACCAATGAGCGTGTATTTCATAATGAAATCACCCAGCATAACAAAAGCATCGCAAATCTTATTGAGAGCTGAAATAAACCAAGCTTTGACTGCCTCCCAATTCTTATAAAGCTTATATATCCCTGCAATAAGCCCTATAATCCAACCGCCGGGGAGAAGTATGATGATGGCTCCAAACTTATAAAAAGCGTCTGCAATCCCATCTAATAGTGCACTAAACCATTTTTTGATTTTATCCCAATAAACATAAAGCGCGACTCCTGCTGCAATGAGCCCTATAATAGCTGCTGCAATCCACCCAATAGGCGTTGTCATAACGGCTGTACCAAATGTAAAAAAGGCTACAGTCAGAGCAGCAATCGCGGCTATAAGTGGCCCTACAATGAAGGCAACAAGTGCTGCAAGACCTATTTTAAAAAGGCTTATTTCGCCAGTCAGTGGTTCTAACCATTTAAACCAGCCTTTAATACTTTCTGTAACATTTGTGATATTTTGTCTTAACTCAGAAGTCGGATCACATAAATCCTGTATAGCTTTTCTTACAATCCTCGCCCAATTTGCTACAGTTGTTTGAATGAGATCACGGTTTTCATCAATCAGCTTTGAAAAGGCATCAATCATATCATTGATCACTGGCATGAATTGTGCCCCAATGAAATTGGCAACACCTCCCAGTTTTTTCTTAAAAGCCCCAAGCTTATCGCTTAAATCTGCAGCATAGTGGGCAACATCAGCCCCCATCAGCCATCCACTCTTTTTTGCCTTTTCAAACAATTCTTTGATAGGCTCCATACCTTGCGAGAGCATGGCAGCCATTTCTTTACCATCACCACCAAAAAGAAGAGCAGCAATATGTTGCCTTTGCGCTTGATTGTCTATCTTACTCATCTTGTCGGTTATTTCTTCCAACAAGTTTGAATTTGATTTAAGTTTTCCAGAGGCATCTTTTACAGAAATTCCCAGCGCCTGAAACCCCATAATCCCTCTTTTTTGTCCGGCCAAAGCTTGTGCTGAACGCCTGTTTAAAACAGCCAAGGATTGTTGGAATTTCTCGGCAGAATAACCTGAGTTATCCGCTGCATCTCCCCATAACTGAAGATCTTTAACACTCATGCCTAAATGGCGCGATGCGTGATGAAGACTATCGCCCATGTGCATGGTTTTCATAGTCACTGCAGTTAAACTTGCAACAAGACCACCACCAGCAAGGCCCAATGCGCCTGACAATACAGAAACACGGCTGGTTACTGCCCCCAAAGCATTGCCGACCCCTTTTAAACTTTCTGTCACTTTGCGTGTTGCTGCCATAAAGCGAGGGACTCTTAATTTATTTGATAAGTGTGTCAAACGCTTTTGAATACGCTTAATGGGTGCGGTTATCTTGTCTTCAAGGGTTAACCGCACCTTAGCGTCTGCGACTGTTTTGCTCACTTTTTCTTATACCTTTCTGCAGCTTTACGGCGCCAAAACCAGAGCTCTTGAGGTTCCATTTCCATCATCTCTGAAAGGGACCAATGAAATACGATAGCAATATCGGCCATGAGTTCAGCGGCTGTTTCCCAAGTTAGGTATTCAGCCGCTCGGTAAAACCCTCCAAAATTTTTCCAATAGCTGCCATGTCACTGCCATCAAGTTCGTCAACAGCATCATAAGTCCATCCAGAAAGACGCGTGATCATAGCGGCCACCTGATCAGCGCTTTCCTTTTTATCGACAGCTCTTATGTCTTTCATTTTGACGCGACGAAGGCTGATTTCGGTATAATCTTCTTCTTTTAATGTAAAAGGAAAAAGCAATTGATAAGTAACGTTTTGTTGTGTAGTCATTTTATAATCCTAAATTTTCTCTATGTTCTGCTAATTGATCAACGCCATTGAATTTTCTCACCATGTTGAAACCATCAATCTCAACAACTTCGACGCCATTTTGAACGTATTTGAAATAATTCAATGTATAATTGATCGTTGTGACGGCCTTAGTACCTGGTTGCCATTGTCCAGGTTCATAGCCCTTGCAAAATCCACGCATGGAGATTGCAATCTTTTCTGCTGGTGCGCCTTGTGCTTGAACTGACCCACGCAGACAAATATCAATATTGGGTTTACCTAAAAGCCCCAGAAGTTCTGGAGAGCAATCTGCAATAGTCATAGAAAGTGTGAGTTGTTCCATTCCCATCTCGATATCAACGGGAAAATCCATGCCGCCTGCACGGAAACTTTCAACGACGAAATTTAAGTTTGGTAAAGTAACACTTTCACATTTTTCTTGATAGGGAATTCCATCAACATAAATGTTAAAATGTTTCAAAGCTCTTGGTAATCTGGGTGCAATCATTAAAGGATCTCCTCTATGTAATCATTGACAATACGCGAGCTAAACGTGATGTGTTCTGCTGGCGTTGTTGGTTGGAATTCGACATTGAAATAAACTTTTCCGCTTTCAAGTGCGCTTGGTGTATTAAGCTCTGGATCAGGATAACAACGCCCTCCAATGATGGCGCCTTGCGTTTTTAAGTCACGCAAATAAGCATTAACGCTTTCACTGACATCGCTCATATAAGTTTTTGTGATGTTTCGATCGACTGCCCACATATGTCCGCGCAAAATGGCATCATTGATCATATCTGCAGTTCTCACCACGGATATAAAAGCAAATTTTGGATCTGATGAAAGTGTGCGATTACCCCATAAGCGATAGCCATTTTCACGAATGATTGTTGTGATATGTTTCTCGTTGAGCAGATTAGCGCGACTAGAACTGTCACCAATGGCAAAATCAATGGGTCTGGCTGTGCCACTAATGCCATTGATCTCTTTGTTTGAAGGAGAGTGCCAAAAACCGTGGGTAAAATCTGTTTTAGCAATTACACCGGCAGCTAGTGAACTTGCTGGTTCTTGTGAAATCTTTCCTTTACGCAAAACGCTCACAAATGGATCAACCATGACAACACGTTTGGAACCAAAATCTTTTGCTGCCTCAATAGCTTCTTCATCTGTTGTATTTGGTCCATCAACTACCACAATAGCGCGCAAACGCTCAGCAATACCAATCAGTTCTGCTGCTACGGGATTAGACATTTGTTTGATTGTGGCTGTAGCTGTGGCACCTTCTCCGTCACCTTCAATGGTAACACGAGGTACTCTTTCATAACCACTTCCACTCTCATCAACCGTAATGTTTCGCACTTCTCCGTTACTAACACTGGCTGTTGCCTTGGCATTGCCTTCTATTTTAACAGTAGCCTTGGTATAACCACTGCCTTTGTTTGTAATTATTATCCGATCTACACCAATAAGGCCTTTATGAGTAAAACCAGGAGCAATCAAAATGCGTGGTGTTTGCCCAACAATGGATTGTGCTCCTATGAAAGCATGGACACCTTCATAAGCACCATCTGCATTGACACCACCTAGAACATTAGCCAATGTTTCGTCTTCATCTTTGCCTTCTTCTACCCGCACCACAACAACAATGGCACCTGCTTGCTTGAAAATTAGATCAACGGCATTGGGGAGTGTGCCTTCACCTCTGTCAAATCTATCAAGTTTGGCTGCTTTGGAACGAGATCCCGATATCAAAACCGGTGTATTAAGAGGAAAGATGTCCTCATCTGCATTAGGTGCTGTGCCTACAATGCCTATAACTGCTGATTGAACCGGTGTAATAGGGCGTGTGCCATCGTCATTTTCGATGACTTCAACACCGTGTAAAAAACCTGATGCCATTCTTTGTGCTCCTTAAAATAATTGGCTGATTAAAAATAAAGGCCAAATAAATTTATTTGGCCTTGGGGGAATTGCTTGTGAAAAGCTTGATTAAACTGAAGCTAAAATGTTCTTCTTTACACCTCTATGAAGTCTTGAGATGACTCTAGCTCTGCTTTGTCTTCTATTGATAAAATAGCTTCCTCCTCAATGGGAGGAGAGAACTGTCCATCTTTATAAGTCCAACCAATTTGAGCTTCATTTGAGGCAATAGCCTCGCCTTCAAACGGGTAAACATAATCCTCTGGCGCAACAATAATGTTGGTTACCACACCATTTTCAACAACTGCGTATTGCATAAAAACTCCTTTGTAAAAATCTTTAGGGTGTTAATTTTTCCATAGTCTGATAAGAACAGCACCATCAGCTCCTTTACCGCCACTACCATTAGCTCCCCGAGCACCAGCGCCACCACCACCGTAACCTGCTCCTCCAACTCCTGAAAGATGTGCTGTACCTGTTCCTTGCCCCCCATTTTTCCCTTTTATCGAGTTGCCTGCATTGCCACCGAAGCCGCTTCTTTGTTTATATTCTCCATGTCCTCCACTATAACCATTACAAGCTCTGACAAGACCGGGAGATTCATCAGTTACCAAGCCAAAGTTATCTCCTCTACTTCCGTAACCACTAACTCCTACATTTTGTGCAGTACCTGCACCACCACCACCTCCTCCTGCAACTGCAATAAAATTATTGCCTATAATTGTATGTCCTCCAGAACTTCCGCCAGAACCTTGTTTATTACCTTCCGCTCCTTTACCAATGATGATATCTTCATGTCCATTTAGACTTGCTTTATAACCATACCATACCACGCAACCGCTACCGCCACCACCACCACCTGGATAATCGTTACTCTTTGCGCTCCCACCAGAACCACCACCGCCCCATGCTTGGATCTCAACTTTGGTTTTATTAGTGACCCAATCTGGCCACTTAATCTTCCCACTTTGCGTAATAAATAATTCAGCATCGGCAAGCTCAGAACAACTTGTGCTTTCATTAGGTAAAGACTGTTTTAGTTTTTCCATTTCTTTTGACATAGTTTCATCCAATTGCGGTTTGGTATAAACGAGCTCATCATCAACTTTAAGGGGGCCTTTGAGCAAGCTCCCAGTTGCATTTAAATTCGTCACCACTTTATCATTTTGTTTCAAAGTCAAAGAAGAGGTTTCAGCTAATTCAATACCTTCTTCAATGCTAACGTTTCCTTTGAAAACATTCGTATCTTCCCATTCGTTTTTACCAGAAAAACGCCCATAATCTTTTAGATCTACATTGATGGTTGCTATATACTCATCAAGACCTGTGATATCTTCAATCGTATGCTGATGTTCGCCTAAGAGTGATTTAACACTGTCAAATGCAAAGCGATCCTTACCTGATTTATATAAAACATGATTTTCAGTTGCATCTTTGGCACCTTTAACATCAGTTAAATCCACCAGAGCAAATGTCTTATCTGCTGCCATTTTGCTATTCAGCACATCTTCAAGCCCACTGATTTGGTTTATTACATGAGTATGCTGTGAAGACGCTTTATTATCCAATTTTTCATCAAGATCAGAAACTGCTTGATCAATAGTTATCAAGTCTTCACGTGTAATAGGAAATTCAACACTAATAAAACGGCCTTCTAAGGGTAACTCCATTGCTAACTTCTTTGTTTTCGCCATTATATTACTCCTGTCGCATTAAAACACTGAAAGCTTCATAATTTAGATTCACTTATCGTTTTCATATCGTTTCTTCCATATTCTTATAAGAGCAGCACCATTAGCTCCATTGCCACTGGGATTATTTTGATAATGAGATCCAGCACCGCCACCACCAAATCCTCGACCTGGTTTTCCTGAAATACAGTGCCCCCTGCCAGTTCCTCCACAGCCGCCCCTTGATGTATCCCCTCCAGCATCACCACCAAAGCCACTTTTAAATCTAGAGGAACCTTGCGTTCCAGGACTACCATTACCACCTTTGGCAATACCTGGACGACCGTCCATTAACTCGGTAACGGTTTTTCCAGCTCCTCCAGCCCCCCCTTGTCCTGATCCCGTGTCAGAAGCTCCTTTACCACCGCCACCGCCTCCGGCTACAATAAGATTTTTTCCGACAGTTGTTTTCCCTCCAGCATTGCCTGAGGTATTTTTATCTTTCACAGAAGCTCCACCTTTACCAATGACGATATCTTCATGTCCATTTAAGCTTGATTTAGGTCCATACCATACTGAGCAGCCACCACCGCCGCCACCGCCACCAAAATATGTTTTACCAGCTCCTCCACCAGAACCGCCACCACCCCATGCTTGGATCTCAACTATGGTTTCATCTGTTATCCAATCTGGCCACTTAATCTTCCTACTTTGGGTATAAAGTAATTCTGCGTCAGCACGTTCAGGCCAATGAACAAGCTTATTGATGACAACAGAGCAACTCGAGTTTTCATTAGTCAAAGACTGTTTTAGTTTTTCTATTTCTTCCGATATAGCTTTATCCGCTTCCGGCTTAGTATAAACGAGCTCATCATCAACTTTAAGGGGGCCTTTAAGCAAGCTCCCAGTTGTGTTTAAATTCGTCACCACTTTATCATTTTGTTTCAAAGTCAAAGAAGAGGTTTCAGCTAATTCAATACCTTCTTCAATGTTAACGTTTCCTTTGAAAACATTCGTATTTTTCCATTCGTTTTTACCAGACAAACACCCATAATCTTTTAGATCTACATTGATGGTTGCTATATACTCATCAAGATCTGTAATATCTTCAATCGTATGCTGATGTTCGCCTAAGAGTGATTTAACACTGTTAAATGCAAAGCGATCCTTACCTGATTTATATAAAACATGATTTTCAGTTGCATCTTTGGCACCTTTAATATCAGTTAAATCAACCAGAGCAAATGTCTGATCTGCTGCCATTTTGCCATTCAACGCATCTTCAAGCTCGCTCACTTCACTCATTACATGAGTATGCTGTGAAGGCGCTTTATTATCCAATTTTTCATCAAGATCAGAAACTGCTTGATCAATGATTGTTAGGTTTTCACGTAAAATAGGAAACTCAGCACTGATAAAACGGCCTTCTAATGGTAACTCCATTGCTAACTTCTTTGTTTTCGCCATGATAGTACTCCTGTCACATAATTCCCGCACCAAAATCACTCACCATGGAACGTGCTGCAGGACCACCAGTTAGTGTTAATTTCAAACGCGCTTGTTCAGCTGTTTTGTCTTCACTGACAAATTTGCGTTCTGTCCAAAGTGGCTGTGCGAGTTGCTCTGTTTCTTCTAATTTTAAGGAAGTGAAATCACCATCATCCAGTTGGATCTCCATTTTGAAGGTGGAACCGCCCGGTAAAAATGTTTTTATATAGCTGGTTAGTCTCGACTTTTCGCCAAAGGGAAAAGCACGTGTAACATAGGTTGCTTCTTTTCTAATTTTGCCCGCGATCAATTCAATGGGAGCAAACAATACTGGCGAAAGCTTTTCTGTCCCTTTTAAAATGGCTCGTAACTGGACTTTTTCACTGATATATTCCGTTAAACTAAGCAATTGAAACGGTAAGAGTTGATAAATCGTGCCATTGTTGCGTTCAATTTCAAAGATGACAGAACACTCACTGGAGGGCAGTTCAATCGCCGCACGCACCTGTAAATCAGAGCATTCCTTAAGATCAAACTCACCTAAATCAACAGTTTTTTCTGTTTGTGTATAGCGAGCGGCAAGCACACGAAATGCTAAAGCCTCATCTTGATGAGCTGTCCATGTTTGCGCATTCACAGAGGAAAAACGAGGACCTGTGATATAAGGATGACTGGAGACATATCTTTGGTTTTCTTCGTCAAAATCTCCAAGTTTTGCAAGAGAAACAGAATGATCGCCATCATCTGTTTTAATAACAAAGGCCGTTAAGCGGTCATTAAGCACGGTTAATGGAACACTATAGCGTGCTTCAGCCCATCCCGTTTCAGCTTCTTTCATTGAATAAAGAGCTTGTGCTTGAATGTCGGCTGTAGGATAGCCATTGTCTGTTGTGACTAAATCAATCATCAAATCATGAGAACGATTGCCAATCTTGCAAATATGGAAATCAATTCCTGTTATTTGCCGCGTTTCATCAGGTGTAAAGACTTGTGCTTGCGGGTCAGATTTTTTCCATACACGCACTGTTGTGACACGCCGCATGACCTGTACATCAATCACGCCTTGCCCCGTGAAAAGGCCTGTAGCTATCGTTTTTCCTTTACCAACAGCAACAACGTTCTTTGTTCCTGCTGTGATATCTTTAGGAATTTTAAATTTCCCTTCAATAACGCCTTGAGCATTGGCAGTAAGTGTCTCCTTTGGTAAAATACTAACGCCATCAAATGTAAGGCTGTCTAGAACCTCTCCCTTACCAAAGCCTTCAATCTTAAAGTTGAGATCAATTTGTCTTAAGAAATCAATTTTTTCTTGATGCGTACTGACCAGTTCATCCTTCACTTCTGTTTCACGTCCACCGCCAGGACGTTTGCCCATAGACAGTTCATTGGTCACACCTGAAAGCCAATCTGTACGCTGAACACTCCAGAAATCTGTTGCAGGGGTGAGTGCAAGAGTCCCTGGTAGTGGGTCAAAATTTTGATAAGGATTGATTTTCTCGCAAGCAGTCATCAACTCTTGCGCAATGATCACTTCATTGTCCCAATCAAGAGTAACAGGCTCATTTAAGGTGGTGTGGTAAAATGTGGGTTCAATGGCAAGGCGTAATAAGCCGTGACCTATTGCACCCGTTTGCTCGATTCCTTCATCTCGAAGGTTGTCATCAAGAAAAGGATCGGCAATCATCCCTTTTTTGGAGACAGGTTCTTTTGAGTCAACATTGCTCTTAATCCTTTCAAGTTGTAACAACCGATCAAGCTCAAGAACACGGTTAAAATAGCGCCACATTTCAGTATAAGGAGCAACACGCGTGCCATTATTATCTACACGTGGATAATCAAGCCAATTATTTGTGATTGTTGCAAGCGATAATATATCATCAGGAACACTAGGAGCTATAGGATTGTCTGCTGAAATCCCTTGAATGTAAACCACTCCACCTTGAGAATTTAAACCTATACGGTCAATACGGGGGAGTTTATAGGTGTAACTGACAATAATGTCTCCACCCTGAGTACCATCTGAAACAGTAATTTCCCGTGCTGTGATCTTATCAGCATTCACCTTTGCACGATAGTGATAGGTGACTTCATAAGTGCTGCCTGGTTTAGGTTCATCGCCAGATAAAGACCAGTCAATCGTATCACCAGTCTTTTTAAAATCTACACCTTCTTTAAATTCCTTATCCCCTTGCACGACTTTTATAAAACTCACAACACTTTTATCGGGAACACCATCACGCCCTGAGGCTACTGCACCGCGGGTAACATTGGTGGTCTTTTCTTTTGTGAGCAAAATAGAGTGAACAGTCGCAATGGGAAAATAATAGGTTTCAAACGTAAAACTTGTCTCATCTGACTTAATTGCTTTGGTTTTTTTAGATGTAAACAGATGTGTTTCGCTTGGCACGATGCTTTCAGAATAATCTTCTGGCTCTTCATGTCTTAAAGCAGCAAGGCGTTTATGTTTAAAACCATTAATATTGGCTTCACCTTCTTCTATACTAAAGATTTGTTTACCATCATTTGGTCCTAAAGCCGTCACCCGACAACCATTGACAATATAATGCCCATGAGCACGGTCATAAGTTGCAATAGCTTGTAGGGCAGGCTCTAACAATGAAGGGGGTTTTTGATCAATCAAAGTGCCATCTTGCAAGACATAGACGGGGAAGAAAGCACCTTCTTGTTTGTCATTTTCCAAAGCCCATACAAGTTTTGCTGTCTCCCTTGCTGCTCCTGGTTCACCTTCTGCCAATGTACCTGGAATTTGCCCTAATAATTGTGGATCATCTTCATGTGTTACCCACTTTTTTTGAAGCTTCACACCAATCTCCACACGTCCAAGCATGGGAACATTGTTTAAAATAGCTTCTGATACAGGAAAAATATCCCCTGCAATAAAAATCTTCCCCTCTGTCAAAGTGACTTTTTGTTTTTCTTGATTAACAAAAGCATCCGCACGTTCAATACGGTCACCTTCTTTAGCGACAAGTCTTCCTAAACGATCATGACGGCCACGAATGATGGTTTGAACTTCATTGAGTTCTGCACTTTGAATAAAAGGGCGCTCTCCATAGAAGACAACGCTTTGTTGCTCATCTTTGCCTACAGATCGGTCAATTGCAAACGGTAAACCGCTTTCATGCTCCATATTAAAACCTCAATAAAATCTTGAATTGTTCACGAACGTCTTTACGTAAAGATAAAGAGATAGGGCTTTTAAGAATCTCCACGCCACCAATAAGCTCATCAGGTTTTAACCACAGTTTGCCAGGCGAGATGTATTTTGTAGGGGTTGCATGAACGAAAATGGAGACAAATGCTGCTTGTTTATCATCAACATCATGAAATTGCGTTCGTGCTGCAAGCAAAACTTTTGTACCCTTTATAAAGGGTGTAAAGCGATTACCTGAATGACTGTAAACTCCATCTGAAACTCTTGTTACTTGCTGAACAATGTTACATCTTCGATAACCAATCAGTTTATCATCGTCATCTCTTAAAGCCAGATAAAGGGTGCGACCTTTAAACCAATTCGCCATTAATATATCGCGCCCATTTTTTTGCTCTGATGCCCAAGGAAAACTTGCTTCATTCCATGGATAATCTAAACATCTCCAGCTAAGCTCTTCCTCCTCCTCATCCCAATTCAATAGGTTATGTTTGTTTTTTTCCACTGACATCCAAGGAAAGTTCATCACATCCCATGGATAATTCAAACCTTCCCAAACGAGTTCTTCTTGCTCATCAATCCAATTGCCAATCAGTTTTCCATCTTCTTCGGTTAAAGTGAGACTTATTTCTGTAGAACGCCCAAAGGAAAATACTGTGGTGCCTTCTGTCACGCATACACCGCTTTGAGTGTCAAACATGCTGTCATCTAATCGAGAGATATTGCCCTCTGCAATGGGTGCGTCATACCCATGAACACCACGCCAAAGATCAGAGCGCAGACATTTAGAAAGTTTAACGATCCCTTCAATAGCTTCAAGTTTGTCTGTGTCAGGCAATTGATCAAAATAAAGCTGAAATGAATTCCACCATTCTCGCTCTGGCCATGCCCCTACAAAACACGCACTAAGGTCTAACCATTCAAGCCCTTTATCAATAGCCGCTAAAGATCCACGAACCCGCTGCCACTGTGGTCCAGTTTCAAGCAAAACAGCAAGATCTGGCACATAAGATGTCAGCTCTCCAAGCCCATATTCTTCAACCAACCATGGTAAGAAGCTTGGGTCTATGATATCAAGCTTTGCACGAGAGATAAAATCTATTGAACTTTCAATACTTTTATGAAAGTCACAAGCATCGGCAAGGCGTTTTTCAAATTCTGTTGTATTTGTTGGCAGTAAGCGCCCAAGCATTGACTATATACGCCCTTTGAAGTTAAGCGTCACTTTACCAATGGCTAAAATTTCTTCACTGGAGACGGCAATATCATCTGTAGGGGTAACAGCAACAACCTTCTGCACACCAGAGATCATCAGTTTTGAAATCCACCATGATAAACTTAACTCACGACCAAGAGCTTGCTCTTTCTTCCAAGCTGTGCGTAAATTTGCCTCCATTTGGGTTAAGATCTCTAAAGAAATTTCAGGTAAGAGCCAAACATCTGCTTCTAAATCTACAACCGTTGTTACTGCAGCGTGAACCTCAATTGTATCATTGGTCATAATTACGCTTTTATCCGTGAGCACTTCTTTGACTCTTTGTAATAAATCCTCACTCGCTGTTGCTTGCTCATTCTCACCAAAAATAGCCACATGAATAGTGGGGTTTTTCCCTTTTCGATAAATGATTGCATCCTTCACACGACTATCTGCTGATAAGGCGAAATATCTATAATAAGGTTCTGTTCCACCCCCTTTACCAGCCCGTATACGAAGCTTAATGCGTTCACGATAGCTGTCATCACTTTCACCTTCTAAGCGTTCAACACCATGCCACTCACCCAAAGCATCAAGAAATTCACCTGTTGCAAAGTCAAGAACGGTGTTGCGTGCAGCTTCATTAATACGCTGCCTTAAGAGAAATTCTCTGTAACTTGCAACCTCAATAATTTTAACTGCTGGATCACTTTCCAGAGGTGTGTAATTGGGTAAAAGTTGTTTTAAATTCTCAAGACAGGCAGCACGTATTTCTTCAATAGAAAGCTCTGGAATGATTTCTGGTTTTATGAAATCCTCGTTCATCCTATCTGCAATCCTTCCATCGTGATGGGCTTTCCTGAAGGGGCGTAAATTCCTTCAAAGGACATGAAAACTTTTCCTGTCTCAACAGAAGTTAAATTCACTTGTTTAAGCTTAAAACGAGGCTCCCACCTATCTAAAGCCTCTGCAACAGCTGCATAAATGGCTACTTTAAAGGTGTCATTGACTGGATCATCAATCAAATCAAGAACACGCGAACCATAATTGCGACGCATAACCCGTGTTCCTATCCGTGTCATTAAAATATCCATAATGGACTGACGCAAGTGATCAACTCCAGACATGGATTTGCCTGTCTGACAATTCATTCCTATGCTCAAATAGGGCCTCCCGTTATAGCACCACCAGATGTAACACCAGGGTGTTTATGGCCACTTCCAACGTTAACACCGTTGTGCTTTAACCCACTCGACTTAACGGACACCTCACCACCCGCTTTGAGAGAGGTGCCACTACTTGATTTAAGGGACATATGACTGCCTGACTCAAGAAATGCACTGCCACTTGATTTGAGTGACATATCATTGCCTGATTCAAGAGAAACCCCATCACTTGATTTGATAGAAACATTTCCCTCTGCCTCCAGTGTCATGTTTCCATCTGCCTTTAAAGTCATGTCACTTTCTGAAATAATCTTTATGCCATCTGGAGCGGTGATTTCTAATTCACCTCCTTCACCTTTCATGGAAACCCCATCGGATATCGTTAAAATGAATTTGCCTTCTGATTTGATCGTCAATGAATAAGTGCTTGTTTCATCATCATATTCAACCGTTGTGCCATCAGGATATATGGTTGTATGAATATTGCCCTTATCAGCTGCTTGATTGGCATCTGTATGAATAGAGCCAATAATCATCCCTTGCGATAAATCACCTGATGTGGAAAGGACAATAACTTGCTCGCCCACATCACGTCCTTCATAGGAACGCGTTTTTCCTGCACGAGCTTGTGTGTCTGGAATCCAATCGCTTACAATATTACCGCTTTGAACACGATAGCGTGCGTTTTTATGATCAACGTGACTAATCGTACCTACCATAACCATATTGGCCACACGTCTTTTTAAATCTGTAATTTCTCTGTCACGCCGCTCTAACATGGGAATTTCCAGTGGTTTGATATTTATCCTCATTGTTAGGCCCTGTGTCGGGATCAAAGCCGACACAAGGTTTTAAAAAGACAGTGCTTTCTTCTTCAGGAGGGATATTGGTTACATAAGTGACTTCAAAGGTTAAAATAGAACCATGCAATGCTAAGGAGCCATTATCGCCAAAAGCCATGGCAATGTTTTGTAAGCGACAGCTTTCAACTGTGTTGTTGAGATTGGGGTTGTTATGGAAAATAGTTTCAATTTCCCAGGCTAATTGATCAACAAAACGTGCTCCATTTTCTCTTGTGTCATAGCATTCAACATCAACTGTTAAAACACGTCGTCTTACCCCATAATCGTGCCCATCTTCTATTGTTTCGTTTTGCGTTGATACATTAACAAACGGGTGATCTTCAGGAGAGAAATTAAAGTCTCGCATGTTGTAGATTTCATCACCAGCAGCTGTCTTGCCAGCTTTGATTAACTCAACAAACGTCTCTCTTAATGTATCTCGTGGATGCATCTTAATTCCTGTTTAGGCGATATCAGTTGAAAACTATGAAAGCATTGACTAGTATTAATAATGACACTAAACATGAAATTATGAGTCATAAAATTGAAAAAATAGTCAGCTTGATGAAAACATCACCTTTGTTAGCTGTATGTGGACATTTCTTTGGAGAACCGCGGAACAATGGTTCAAGCCATTTTGTTTTTAAAACCCCGTGGTTTGGAGATCCTCGTGTAAATATTCAAAAAAGTTCTGGTAACAAAGCAAAAGCTTATCAAGTCAAACAAATTTTACAAGCGATAGAAAGGATAAAGAATGAACAATAATCATTATACGTATCGTGTTCTGTGGTCGCAAGAAGATGAGGAATATGTTGGTTTATGTGCTGAATTTCCTTCTCTTTCATGGTTAGATGTTAAAGCAGAGAACGCTTTAAAGGGTATTATGAATCTCGTTACAGAAGTTGTTGAGGACATGCAACGCAATGGAGAGGATGTTCCTATACCTTTGTCACATGTAAAATATAGTGGCAAATTTCAGTTAAGAATACCACCAGAACTCCACAGACAATTAGCAATTCAAGCTGCTGAAAATGGTGTGAGTTTAAATAGATATATTTCTTCTAAATTGTAGTTCTTTTTTTATAGCTCTATGTGAATTAAAGTACACTTTTTTGTTGACGGTATCATATTTTAGGTGTACATAAAATGTATGAAGATAGTGTGGGATGAACCCAAAAGAGTTTCGAACATTGATAAACATAAACTTGATTTTGCAGATGTTATTTATTTTGACTGGGAGCGTGCCTTTATTGATGCAACACATTCAAACCGCATGAAAGCTATCGGACATTTTGCTGACAACACAGCAGTTATTATTTTTGCAAAACTGGGTGTTGAAGCAATATCTATTATCAGTTTTCGTCAAGCAAATAAGAAAGAAAGAGAGGTTTTTAATGACTACCAAAGAAACCTTTAAAGAAGGATGTGGCTACACAAAAGAAGATTGGGACGCCGTGGATTCACCACCACTTACAGACGAGGAGCTTGCACGCTTAAAACCAGCTAAAGAAATTTTACCTACCTCCTTTTTTAAATATGTAATACAAGAGCGTCGTAAGCGTGGACGTCCACCAGTTAAATTTCCAAAACAAGCAATTACTCTACGTCTTGACCCTAAAGTTGTAGCCTCTTTTAAGAAACAAGGTAAAGACTGGCGTACACGTATGGGTGAAATCTTAACAAAAGCAAGTGGTTGCTAAAGCCACACGCAAAAAAGCGATTAAACCACAATGTTAACTACCTCCCCATCTGTGACGATGGAAAAGTAATCAAAATATTTTACTTCACGTTAGCCACAGCGTCCTCACGTAGGATAAGCTTATACATATTTGATTCCGAGGCTTGTACATTTGAGACAGTAAAATTTTCTTGGGAAGAAGTCATTTTATTGGTGTCAATTTCTTTAGGGGGTAAAATAACAATACAATCTCCTAGTTCAGGGAGCACGCCACCAATATCATTGATACAGACATCGAGCTCTTTCCTTGGGATTGTTGTTTTGACTCTTCCCCCAGCTTCTTGCTCAGCATGCTTAATACTATAAATAGCTGTGATATGAAAAGATTGCCCTGTTTTCTTTCGTGTATAGATAATGGGCTGACCAAAGGTATCGCGTACATCTTCAACCATTTGACTGATCAGCCCATACCATTGCATTTTATTGCGCCTTTACCACTGCTTTGAAAAGCATTTCAGGACGTGTGCAAATAAAGAGCGGGTAACTGTATACCTCAGGTTTCACCCATGCGTTGCGTTCTTTATCAGTTACAAGAACTGTATAAAGAGGTTTGCCGACTGTATTGACAAACTCCATGCTTTCACCCGGAGCAAAAGTTTTTTGGAATACACCAGGAGCTTTAACAGGAACGAATTGACATTCATTAGGTTTGATACCCAAAGCTCGCTTGGTACCTTGTTGAGAGCCCGCATTATAATTATAAATACTCCGATAATTGATGAATGTCACACCAGCAAAATCAAAACTTCCAAAGCTTCCAGATCCTATAGCGCCAGGTGTTGCTACCCCTCCTGGACTATTTAATATCTGAGCTAGAGATGTATTTAAATAGGTTTCACGAATTGTTTTGTGGCTTTTTAACTTAGAAAAGAATTCATATCCACAAAGCCCAACAATCCAAGACCGATCAGAAAATGCACCGCGTGATGCTTCAATCATCTTCATGACGACTTGATCAACCATATTGGCAACATCTGTTGTGTCATCATCGAGTTTAAAATCAATAGCCTTTGGTTGTTCGATACCCCATTCCTTGTACCAATCAATGATCATTGATCCGTCAGCATCAAGAACAGCACCTTGAATAGCTCCAAGCTGCATATTTTCCCAAGTCAGCTCAATTTCCTCAATCAGCTTCTTTTGTCTTTTAGCAATATATTTCATTGCCGTTTCAAGTTGATCTTCTGTACCAAATTCTCGCCGGTCTTGAATTTCTTCTGATGTTATAGTGTCCCCTTTAGCAATACGTGTTGTTTGGAAAAATCGAAGATTACGGCCATCTCTATCGGCTTCTATTAAAGGTGCGCCACGTTTACTGGTTTGAATAAGTGATAACGTATTATCACGTCTTTCAATACCAACTACTTTTGCCTTTGATTCAACTTCTTCAAAAAGATTAAGTGAACCAACTAAACCAGGTTTAAATTCATAATTTTCAATTGCTCTCATCATTGTTGTTGATGAAAAAGCATTGTGATTAAAAAAATCCATATCCATATTTGTATGTCTCCTATCGCAATAAAACGTTGTTTTTTTCTAAGGTTTGAATGGCCACTTCCTTTTTCTCTTCATCAATTTTCTCAGGCCATATCAGTTCAGATGCTTTGAGCGTGCATAAACGCACTGTAATCGTTGCCCGTTGATCGCTTTGTGATGCATCAACATTGGCATAAGAAATGCCCGCTGGAATTTGACTGCCATCTTCTGCATTGGGATTAAACGGCACATATTTGCCCGTTGATGTTACGAGCCCCATGACGGTTCCTGCTGCAACTTCAGATCCTTTTGCAAAGATTACTTCCTCGTTTGACATGTCAGGGTTATAACGCCCAAGATAAGCGCTATCACGAGGGCCCTCATAAAAAACTTTACTCATTGTATCGTCCCCCAAACCTTGTCCCATTTTGCATAAATATTTGCCTGAGTATTTCCTTCCGGATGGGGTGCATAAGGCGACACGACTAAAGCCTCGCTTTGTGACGTAGCATTAGCCAAAATAATGCTCTTTGCTTCCTCTAAGCTCATACCATCTTGAATAGCTTGTGCTGCATTAAAAGAAACGCCTAAACGCTGGGCTTGTTTTTCCAGAGTCATAAAACTCTGAGCACGCTTTCTTTCTTGTTCAAGTGTCGCTTGAATGATGGTGTCTTTGTCTTCATTTGTGTTGCTGTCTTTGGTAAAAGTTTCAGCGTTAACGCTAATGTCAACAGCGCTTACTTCTGCAGAAGTTTCAATCTTTTCGCTTTCTTCTCCTGCAGATAATTGCGCGGAAAGCTCACCATCGTCTTTGGCGCGATATTTTGTCCGTAACATATATTTCACCATATATTTAATTCCTTTGTTTGATTTCATATTCAGGGATTATTGAATGGAAGCGGTTAGGGCTTCCAAAGCTTGTGCAAATGTGCCTTGCGCATCTGCTAACCCAAGCTCTACAGCCTGGGCGCCTATAAATGTCTCTGCTTTCATGTCTTTGATAGCTTGAACACTCGTAGGTCTGTTTTGTGCTACTAAATCGACAAACATGTCGTAGAGAAGCGCACAATCTGCTTGCATCTTTTCAAGGGCTTTATCAGCCAATGGCTCATGAGGATTCCCGTGAACTTTGTGATCCCCTTCAAAGACAAATGTCCATTTATATCCGTCCATTTCATCAGCACGCGACTGATCAAGGTGAGCACACACAACCCCAATTGACCCAACAATTCCTGTGCGTGCAACCCAGATTTGAGAAGCCGCACAAGCAATGGCATAAGCTGCTGAGCACGCCATTTCATTGGCATGGGCCCAGATGGGTTTATTGTATTGTTGTGAAAGTGCACGAAACGCGTCAACCAAATCAAAAACACCACCTGCTTCGCCACCACCACTATCGATATCTAATAAAATTGCACCAACATCAGGTTGCTCAATGGCTTCTTGGAAAGCGTCTCGTAGACCATCGTAAGATGTTAATCCTGACGCAGCACTAAGCCACGCGCCACGGCGTACAAGTGTGCCATGAACCGGGAGAATAGCCACATGGTTTTTCACCACATAAGTCTCAGGGGGAATTTGAGAGAGAGGATCCTCTTTAGAAAATGCTCCAGGGGGAAATTTATTCCCCTCAAAAAGGCGTGGTGTCATGAAATTAAGAATGACATCAAACTTTGCAGGGGCAAGCATATGCGGTACATTAAAAAGTCGTGAAACCAAAAAGGGCATATCAACATTATTCATCATCTTCATGCACCTCATTGTTGTGATCATTTTCACCCCCTTCGTCAGTGTTCCTCAAATCAGCAGAAAGGTTGTCACCATCTGTGTCGAATGATAATCCAAGTGCCTGCGCGCATTTTTGCTCTTCTGCCAACTCTGCATTAATGGTATCAATATCAAAACCACGCTCAGCCAGTGCCATGCGTCGTGTTTTTAGACCTGCCCGGATTTCTTCTTTCTCAGCTGCGATGTCTCTATTGGGGTCAATCATCTCAAGAGGGGCTGCAAAGCTTTCACATTGGGTCCATGGTAAGGGGTTTTCTTCCCATCCTGGTAATTCAACACACCCAGCAAGCACGGCCAGTTGAACAAAGCGTTCCCAAACGACGCGATTGAACTGAAAGGCAATGATGTGTTCACGCCATTTTTTGACTTGGCGTCTAAATTGGATAATGGATGTGCGCACATTAGAAAAGTTACCCCGCGTCACATCACCTGTAAGAACAGAATAAGGAATACCTAAAGCTGATGCAATTTTTAAAGTATTGCGATATTGAAAGGCTTCATAAGAACCTCCAACTTCCACAGGACTGGAGAATTTAATGTCTCTATTCTCTCCCATATAAAGTGTTGCACCAGGTTCAGTTATAGGAAGATCTGGTGGTGCCTGTGGAGATGTTGCGGATTTGTTTTCATCATGATTGCCTGGTGCTGCTATATCACCAGGATTTTGATCCTGTGATAAAGACAGCAAAAAGAGCGGCAGTTCTTTTTCTATCAATTTCTGCATCGTCATAGCATTCAAGCTGGAAGATCTTTGTCATACAGCGTGTGGCTTTGGGGCATCCTCGCAATTGTTTTGCAATGCGGGGTTCTTTGATATGAATAACCATTTCAGCAGGCACTCTAACCCGCTCTTGATCTGTAAATACCGGAGTTACATGATGATCATCGTAAGGGTGACGCTTCCAAAAATGATAAGCGACACGCTTGCCCCTTGCATTGAATTCAATTCCCATACGAATGGTGTTGCCTTTAATTGCTGCTGGTCCGTTATAGGTTAAGTCCAGCATTTCTGAGGGGTAAATTTGCAATTGAAGCGGTATACGCGAGCGTTCATAAAAGTCGATATAGTGCAATCTTACAAAACACTCACCAGTTAAAAAAACCTCACGAGCAATCATTTCTTGAAGACCATAAAAGCTAGCATCTTCATCATAATCAGCCTCATCGACCCATTGCCACCAAAGATCAAGAAGCTTTTTCTTTTCTTCCTGAAAGCCTTCAATCTTAGGGTAGGGCTTAATTCCATCACTGACTGCTGCTGAAACCCATTCATCTGTTGCAGATCCATAAAGGGATTCATTGTCATAGAGCCATCTTGAACGAGCGACAATTGTATCACCACATTCTTCGATGGCTTTATTGATGTGTTTTTTGGCAGGATCAAACCCACTCAATCGACGGCTACGACTTGCTGCTTCAAAATGGGGATTATGATTGACTTGATGCATAACAGTACTTGCCATTAATATCCCCGTGATGTGGTAAGATAGTAAACATATGAAGGCTTGTATCCTTCAAGAAGGGCTATTTCCTCTCTCAGCATTGTAAGGGCTTTGCGTATGTCTTCAGTAGAACGATGATTGACTTGCTTATCACCGTGACGCACAGATTGTGCCCCTGAATAAAGTGCATTTTCTAATTGTTTTCGTTGTTTTTTAAGCTCTGCAAGTCTTTCGTATTTGCTGTTCACTTGCTTTGATTTTTCATACATAGATTATCTCCAACCTCCTTGCACATAAGGGTTGATTTTTATTGCGGTTTGTTTCTTTTCAGGTTCTGGTCTCAGTCTTTTTGGGTACTGTGGGGCTGTTGAAGAGGTTTCAATGTTTTTCAAACGCTCTTCTAAGATGTCGACTTCTTTATTGAGATTGAGGCCTGCTAAAATCAGACCCTGTAAGGCAGCGTAAGCATAAACCCTACAATCGAGAGCCTCGTTTCTTGCTGTTTCACTTTTATGCCATTCTATCCGCTGATGGCCTTTGAAATATTTGATGACCTTTTTTTCAGCAGTGAGCTGCTCAAAATATTCTCGATCAAGGCTTTTATGAAAGTGCGTTGCACCAGATCCTGAGGCGTCAGGACCTGATTTCTTAAAGCGCCTTGTGATGGTATCTTTTGCTGAATCAACACCAACGATATATAAATTAATTTGTCCTTTGTTGTTTTTACTGGGGCGATGTGGCCATACAGGGCGCGATCCTGCTTGTCCTTTAATGCCCCAGATACGCTTTCCTTCACGAGGACGCACATAGTTGTAAACGTCTTGTGTATGACTGCCTCCTGTATCAATACAAGTTGCTGCTATTTTTATTCCATCTTTGAAACCAGGATGGGGCCATCGTTTTTGAAGATACTCATCCAGCTGATCCCAAATGTCTAGAGAAGAGGGATCTCCTGGAAAGACTTGATAATCAATGTTCCAACTTTCTTCACCACGTCCCCAGCCTACAACTTCAAGCTCTAAACGATCATTTTGTACGTCAATACCTGCAGTGAGGAGAACTGCTTGAGCAGGGGCAAGGGGATAGTCTTCACGTTGTGCATAAAGGCCGTCTGGATCAATGACTTCTCCTGATTTATCTTCCCATGGCTCACCTAGAACGATGTTAACAAAAGTCTGTAAAAGCGCAGGATCATTTTTAGCTTCTAAGAATTTAAGGGCACACTCTCCCCATGTCATCCAAGGTGAATAGAGTGCTGAAATATGGTAAGAGCGCAAACGAGGTCTAATTGGCTCTTTTGTTGGTATCCAACAAGCACCTTTTTCTTCAGACAACAAATCTTCTTTACGGTGCTCAGCATGCTCATGACCACAATGGGCACAAACAAACACAGCCTGTTCAGGAGCTCCTTTAGGCCATTTAATTTGCGACCAGACAATAGGTTGAAGTGTGCCACACTCATCACAAGGCACATTGTAATATCTCTGATCTCCTAAGACAAAATCTTTAGCGATACGACTTGTGTCACGATGAGTTGGTGTTGATAATTTAAAAATCTTTCGTTGAATAAAAGTTGCACTACGTGCTTCAGCAAGATTGACAGGATCTCCTTCTCCATCAACATTCAATGGATAGCCATCAACTTCATCAAGGACCAAATAACGAATAGGCATCGATCGCAAGCCAGCAGCACTATTGGCTCCTGTAAGCATCAACACCCCACCATCAAATTCTTTCGAAAACATTGTATTTCCACTGTCTCTAGCGCGGGCAGGGGCGATACGTTCGTTTAATGCAGGACTGGCCTTAATCATCGGATCAAGACGCGTTTTAGACACTTTCTTTGCCATTTCAACTGTGGGCATCACATAAAGAGCAGGGCCAGGACTATGATGAATGGCATAACCACAAAAATTCAAGCCAGCCTCTGACATACCAATCTGTGCACCTTTCATTACAACTGTTTTTTCAATTGGGACGTAAGAGGAAAGATTATCCATGATTTCCCGTAGATAAGGGGTACGTTTAGTTCTCCATAATCCAGGTTCAGCACTGGATACTGTGCTTAAATAACGGTTTTTATCTGCCCATTGTGAAACTGTGTAAGGAGGGTCTGGTTGACACGCTTGACAGGCATGAAAATAAAAAAAACCTTCTCCTGTATCAGTCACTCTTCTCTTCCTTATGACCTTGAGTATCCTGATCATGGAAAGGAACGGGAATTTTATTTATTTCCTGTAAAGCTTCTCGGATATAATGATCAATGGCACCAATCAGGCTTGCGCCATCACACTCAACCTGAGCTGCAATACGTGCACCAAAGCGATGAGGAAAATGCAGCATGATATCACGATAAGCTCTTCCAAAATTACGTGCTGCCCTCTTTACTTCTTCACGGTCAAGTGTTGTTTCTTTTTTTGCTCAAGGTCAATTGTCTCACTTTCAAGAGCAACTTGCATTCTTTGGAGTTTTATCTTGTGTTCATTAGCTCCTTCTATAGAAGTTTGCTTTGTCTTTGTGCGAGGCTTTCCATCTTCGCCTACAACATAGGCTTGCTTGGTGGGATTCTCATTCCATAAAGCTGTTGCTAATTCTTCATTGATAGAACCATCATCATAAAGGGCTTCATTAAACTTTCCCGTCTTAAAACGAGCAATAACCGCATTAGGATAAACACCCATCTTCTTTGCAAACGCTCGAGCTGATAGGCCTTCTCTGGTCTTTTTGTTCATAATTTTCCGTGATTGAATATTATGGCTTAAAAGCTACCTCACCATGGAAGGAAGGTGGCGCATAATAATACGTTATTTATCAATAATTTATGTGTACAATGTACAGTCATTTAAAAAATTTGTCGCTAGCGATATGTCGCGCTTGATTGCCCCGCACCCCCCCATCCCACTGGAAAGTACCTTTTAAAAACTTTTCTCTCAATAATTTGATTTGAAACATTAAAATCATCATATTCTTGTCTATAAATTGGTATGGTTTAAGAGTGTGTGGCCTTTTGATTGACCATATATTCTTGCCGAGCAATTTGGCTCTGTATATTTTTAGTTAGCCTCTCACGAGCATGGTGTTCAATAGAACTTGAGACCTTTGGTTTAGACATGACATAGGCAATCGAGGTGCCTTCTTGTTTTGCGATTGGAAACTTATCTCCACTTGTTCTCGCAAACACGTGTCCTCCCATCTTTAGATTAACACGCTCTGGAAACTTTCCCCCTCGAATGAAACCATGAGGTATGACTTCTCTTTTGCCAAAGATTTTGTAAATGACGCCACGCTTGGTTTCCCTTGCCTTAAAGATCTTAAGAGGGAGGGGAGAAGCTGAACCAATGATATCGGCTTCAAGAAATTTTGCTGTGGCTTTGCCGTTAATGTAGACACCTTTTTTAACGCGTTTTGGTGGAATTGAAGCATCCTCTGCAACCTTCTTTTCAGCAAAACGCTTAACCTGTTTGGCTGTGGTATTAATAGCATTACGCAAAGCCCAATGAAGACGTGGGGCTTGAAGACTTGTAAAAGTATTTTCTGCTTGTTGCAGATACCACTTGGCATGGATCTTTAACGCCAAAATCTAAACCTTTTTTGTTCCACGCGTTGATGATTTAGAAGCTTTCGTTTTTTTAGACTGTTCGTCGGTTTCTATAGACGTTTGTTCAGTTTCTTCAACAACCTGTGTAACTTCTTGCGTATCTACGTCTGTAGAGACCTCTTGCTCATTAGGCTTTGGTTTTTCCTCAACAGTTTGTGATAGCCATTCTTGATAAAGCTTAGCAGCACCAGCACGTTTAAGACGATCATAGACTTGCGAGGAAATCTCAACGAATGGATTACTTGGTGTGGAAGGTTCAAAACGGACAGTGGCTTTGTTGTCACCAAGGACGCACATAGGTCTTGTGATGACTGCTTGTACTTTTTCCATAATTATTCCTTTTGAGAAATTAAGATATAAAAAAGACCTCACTCTCGGGAGGAAGAGAGGAGGTCAATAAATAGGAGTGACTGAATTTGATTTGTTTAACAAAAAACCCTGCATTTGCAGGGCTTTCAAAGACGTTAACGGCAAGAAGAACTTACATGAATACTCAATTTTGGACGCAATAAAACTAGTGCAGCAATGTCATTAAATACGATTTTTATCCCCCTGTCAATTAAAAAAATCATAATCTGGTATTTTTTATTTTCACAAACCTAAATCTGGTACTTTCTAAGTATAAATGTAAGCTTTCTGTTGACGTTTCTATTTTTTTTATACTATAAAATATGACATGATTAAAACGTTTAAAAGCAAAACACTGGCTGAATTATTTGCGACGGGAAATTCATCCAAAATTGACAAGAGACTTTTTAAACGGATCATTGTCCGTCTTGACCGTTTAGATGTTGCTGAAAAACCCGAAGACATGAATCTTCCAGGATTTAATTTTCACGCTTTGATTGGATTTCACCCCACTCGTTACACCGTACATGTGAATGGGCCATGGTGTATCACATTTGAATTTGACTCATGTAATGCTTATCGTGTTAATCTTGAACAATATCACTAGGAGTAAAATTATGAATGATATTCCTGTACAATGCAAAAGAAACCGCTGTCCTTCTCATCCAGGTGATTTACTGGCAGAAATTATTCCAGCAACTGGCAAAACAAAATTAGAAATTGCACAAATGCTTGGGATATCACGCCAGCATCTTTATGATATTTTGAAAACAAAAAAACCAGTTTCTCCTTCCGTTTCAGCTCGTCTAGGTAAATTGTTTGGGGATGGTGCTGCTGTCTGGTTGCGTATGCAAGCAGCTTATGATGCTTGGCATGCTGAGCGTGAAACAGATGTTAGTAAAGTTCCAACTATTCATATTATTTGAAAACCACATTAAAGCTGGAACTTACAAAGTTTTTTTCTTTTCCGGACAGTATTTCTGAAGAGCGTTTAGAGCGATGCGTAGAGAATTGACAAGATATTCCAGTTGTTGGTCTTCAATAACGATATACTGCAATGCAGCATGAAGATTATATTGACGATATATCCCCTGTGTTTCTCTGATAACCTCTTGCATAGCTTTATAGCGGTCGGTTGCTATTTCAACCCACTTGTCCCTTTCTCTATCATCAGAAGATGTTGGCATTTCATTATATATTGCTCCGGGCAATCCTTTCGCACACCGATAATCGTTTAACACCTGAATATACTGTTGTGACGCATCATACTGATCTTGATTAATCTTTTTTTCCAATAAATATAACCGCCCTACATAAGTGCCCATAAGCGGGTTTTTTGCCTCTTGAACACTCACCCCATAACGCTTGGCACGCATTTCAAGAGTTAACTGATCAACAGGCTCACGAGGTGTTTTTGCACGCGAGATACGTCCATTGGGTTCTCTTCTTTGACCGACTATTCTAGGTCTTCCCCGTTTCTTGCGTTTTTTCATGATAACTCTCCTGATTAAAACGGGATTTTGTCATTCAAAGTCGTTTCTGAATACTGTTGTTGTCTACTGTTCTCCCACGCCATTGTTTGCTCTTGAACGGCCATATCAACATTATCTTTTTGAACATTATTAAGGATTTTCAATTCACCCTTATATTGAGACAAGACAATTTCTGTTGTGTAGTGTGTTTGCCCGCTTTTATCTTGCCATTTACGCGTCTGTAATTGACCTTCAACATAAACCTTGGAACCTTTACTCAGATACTGAAGTGCAACCTTTGCAAGATGTGGATTAAAAACAACGACAGAATGCCATTCTGTTTTTTCTACTTTTTGCCCCGTTGCTTTGTCTAAATACTTTTGAGACGTGCCTATACGAAAATTTGCCACTTCTACTCCAGATGGCATTATTCTGCTTTCTGGATCGGCACCCAGATAGCCGACTAAAATTACTTTATTGATCATGTTTTTATATCTTTTCTAAGGAAAATAATTGAAACGAAATGAGGATATGAAAAGCTATTTTTACACTATCATAATATAGTGCATTTTCCAAAGAAAAAATGGTATAAATTATTGAAAATAAACAGTTTATTGTTTATTTTATTAGTGCATAAATGATGTTTTGTGTGCTATAATTTCATTGCTTGATGTTAAGCAAATTATAAACCAGTGCAATCAGCTGTTTTTAGATAAAAAAACGCATTGCAATTACTTGTTTTGAAGTACATGTATGCATGTGTCATAGGGGACAAATTGCACACGCGCTCTCTAAATTATATCACTGGAATTATAACATAAAACATATCTAATAATGAAGATGCCTCATTACAATGAGATCAGTTCAAACTTAGCAAGAGATATTTTAAAGCATAATGAATACGAAAAACGTTCGTGTGAGTGGAAACCCATTAGCAAGACAAAATAATAAAAGCTCAGTGCAAAGTACATAGAGTATAAAATATATCAAAATTAAAACTCTTGACGTATATACATAAATGTATTAACAATAAAGTATGAAAATAAGATTTGAGTGGGATAAAACTAAAGCGGAAAGCAATCTCCGAAAGCACCGTATAAGTTTTGAGGTAGCTGTTCGTGTCTTTGCAGATCCATTTGCTATGACTAGACAGGATCGTATTGAAAATGGAGAATATCGTTGGCAAACTTTGGGACTTGTAAATGGCTTTTTATTACTACTGGTAGCTCATACTATCTATGACGATAAAGATGGGAAAGAGGTAATTCGTATTATTTCGGCACGACGTGCCAGTTTGAAAGAGAGAAAACGTTATGAAGAAGAAAATTCGTTATGAGGTTGATGTGAATAATCTACCGCCTTTGACTGATGAGCAGAAAGTTGAAATTAATAAATTGGCTAAAATGTCCGACAATGAAATTGATTATAGCGATATTCCACCACTAGATAGCGCATTTTGGAAAAACGTTGTCCGTAATCCATTTTACAAGCCAACTAAAACTGTAACGACTGTGCGTGTAGATTCCGATGTGTTGGCATGGCTTAAAAGTCAAGGTAAAGGTTATCAGACGCGAATTAATGCTATTTTACGCGATGCTATGCTCCGCTCGATACGATAGGCTGACATAATCGTTCGCAAAAACAGAGTTATGCGTAAACATAGATTGGGTGTTCAGCTTCCACTCACATAGGAATTTGTGCTGTTTTTATTTTCTCAAAATATCCTGCACCGTTTGAACCAATTGATTTTCTTTAACAGTTATTTGCGCTGGGCGGCTTTCACGCCATGTTTGATTATCCTTAATTTCATTGGCTAAACGCGCACCTTCTACCAAATCTTTAATCTGAACTACTCCACGCTCACATTCTTGTGACCCTTGTATCACCACACAAGGTGCACGGCGTCGATCTGCATATTTCATTTGTGCTTTAATACCTGACTCCCCTAAATATACTTCAGAACGAATGCCTTCATTGCGCAATTGCATCACCATGTTCTGATAACGTGCAACGTTGCCTGGTTCTTTATCCATCATCAACACCACAACCGGGCCTGTTTTTTCTATCACACGCAATTTTTCAGTGTTTTGTAAAATTACTATTAAGCGTGATAAACCAATTGAAAAACCCGTTGTGGGGACGTTGTCATTACGAAAACGTGCAATCAAACCATCATAGCGTCCACCCCCACCAATAGATCCAAAAGTAAGCTTTTGTCCGCACATGTCACGTAATTCAGCTTCAAAAACAGGCCCCGTATAATAATCCAGCCCACGTACAACTGATGGGTCAGTTTTCATACAGTCCTTATAATCACTAGCGACAAAAATCTCCTGTATTTCTTCAAGTTCACGAACTCCTTCAACCCCACAAGTATTATGGCCAACTATGTTTTTGAGATTATCAATTGTTCCCTCTGCAGTTTCGCCCCTCGCATTCAGTAAGCTAATGATATATTCAATCTGGTCATCAGTCAGTTCCGCTCCTTTCGTGAAATCACCGCTTTCATCCAAACGACCTTTTCCTAAAAGTAAACGCACTCCTTCCAAACCAAGTCTATCAAGCTTATCAATTGCCCTAAAAACAGTTAAGCGTTTGTTTGCCTGTTTATCTTCCCCTAAACCAAGATTTTCCAAAACAGCATCCAAAATTTTCCGATTACTTAAACGAATGACATACTCATCACGCTTAATTCCTAATTTTTCTAAACTATCTGCTGCCATCATGCAGACTTCTGCATCAGCAGCTACTGTTGATGCTCCTACAATATCGGCATCCAACTGCATAAATTGACGAAAGCGCCCTGGCCCTGGCTTGTCATTACTAAAAACAGGTCCAAAACGGTAACTGCGATAAGGTTTTGGCAAAGCTTCAAAATTCTCAGCAACATAGCGAGCAAGAGGTGCTGTGAGATCATAACGCAAAGACATCCATTGTTCATCATCATCTTGTAAAGAAAACACACCTGCATTCGGGCGGTCTACATCAGGCAAAG
Organism: Bartonella bovis 91-4; assembly: GCF_000384965.1. NCBI lineage: Bacteria > Pseudomonadati > Pseudomonadota > Alphaproteobacteria > Hyphomicrobiales > Bartonellaceae > Bartonella > Bartonella bovis. The sequence continues at coordinate 979,100 of NZ_CM001844.1, read as the reverse complement.
ACTTTCCAAGCACATTTGTATATTCAAAAATCGGTGTTTCAAGTGCTTCAAAACCGTAAAGTTCATAAACTTCACGTATCTGTGCAATCATTGTTTCAAGCGCTTGTAACTCTACACTCGTGCGATCAACAAACCCCCGTGGTAAATAGGCCTTGGTTTTCTTTTGTTTTGTAGACATGATGTTTCTCTATTCAGAAATGTAAGGAGCCTGTTAAGCATACAAATATAAAACTTAACCTCTCCCCACCTTTAAAAGATGGGAAGGGGAATGTTGTTTACTTTACACTTGATAAGATACTCCATCCGAACACGGACTATAAGCTTTCAACAAAGGATCCAACATTTTTGGAAGTTCTGAATTGCCAAAACCTGTAAGAATTGCCAGAATCTTGAGAGTATCTGGAGTCTCACTTTGAAGCTTTGCAATTAAAGCTTTTTCTACCACGTCCATAATTTCAACCAGAGTATTACAGTCCTCCATTTCAATATTCTCACGAGTAGCAAACTGAAACAAAGCCATCCACAAATCACATAAAAAGTCGATACTATTACTCATTGCACACCTCCATGGAATTCTTCACTCAGGTATGCCAATCCTTTGGATGTGATTTTTGCACTGGAAACGCTTTTTTCCGTCCCGTCTGGTCTTTGAATGGTTTTGGTTACACAATCCATCAATCCTTTTTTGATTTTGTCCTGATAAGGTAACAAAGGTCCACTTGAAAAACGACGATAAGCCCAATCATTGCCTTGTAGGTATTTAACAAACTCTTTGGGTTTTACTTTTAAATCCTTTGCAGCTTCATATATACCAAACAGACCATCAGACCGTTTTAAATGTTCAAGCGCTTCTGCTTTTGGTTTAAGCGTGTTAACTTCAGTTCTCAAATCTTCCAATTGTGTAATGCTCTCTAAAAGTAGTTGTCTAATTGTAAGAGGATTCTGCAAAGCACTTACGAGGTCCAAAGGCTGTTTTGCTTTTCGTTCGCACTCGATGAAATATTGACGGGCTTGATGTCCCTTTTCATTACGCTCGATCATAGCGAGGTGTTTGCCCATATCTAGTGTAACGTGGTATTCTTTTACTTTCCCACCGTTTTCTAAATTTTTAGAAAGCGTTACAAAATCGATATTTTCTCGAAAGTTACATTCTTTAATACGATTTTTAATCCAGTCTGCAAACTTTGATGTAATCTCCAAAAAAGAATGTAAGTCACGTGCGTTGACTGTTTGAACAGTTTCCTGCCCAACAGTTTGTTCTGATATTGTTATAAGATTGTTCATGATGAACTCCTAGATGTAATTAGCGTTTCTTAATGACACTCAAAAAGAGCGCCGGGTGTTAAGAAACACGGCATCTAGTCCGTCGTTATGCTTTCCCCATAAAGGGTATTGTATCGCATAACTACACCCGACAAAAGCACTATACGCTACACGCATACAATGAGTCAAAGTCTTTAATATGTGCGGAAAACTGATTATTTCGGCAACCAATCCGCTAGATGTTTTAAGGTGTTTCTTAAGCACCTGATTCGCATATAGACGTATTCCTGTTATATTGTCAATAGGTAAAAAATACATTTTTAAGTAGATAATCGGCACTTTTGTTTGCCAGCCCACTGTGAATCTGTTAGTCCGCTTTCTTATTTGTAGCGAAGGGAGAGGCGATGTACACCACACTTAACATAATTATGATGATTATATGGTTATTATCTTTACCGGTAATGATTACCGGATTGGTTCTAGTGTGCATAAAAAAACACAGAAAAAACGGATTAAAAACTCTTGGGCTCGGTATTTTTTTGTTTTTAAGCTCTTTAATAGCAGGTGTGGCTCTTGTAGATAAAATTAAATCAGATCAAATTACCCACAATAATGAAATTACCGCTTCATCGTTAACAGCATTAATAGACATCAACAATCAAGACGAAAACGCTATTCATACACCAACTGAGGATACTAATGATCAAGTCACCAAACCTCAAATCGAGGAATCAAAAAATAATGATGGAATAGGTTTTTTAGGATGGTTTTTACTAGTAATACTCACGCTTTTTACATTGTCCACTTTATATCATTACAGACAATATAAACGCAAAAAACATTTTGAAGAACAAGTTTCAATGTTACTCTCAAACGTCTCTCCTTCTAATTTTTCCGAAGCTAGTGAGATGTTTCCTGAACTTGACGCGTATGAATATGATTACCGTTTAATGCGCAATGAAAAATTGTTGGGTATTCAAGAATACGTTACCTTCATTAGCAGTAAAAAGACCAAGCCTTTTGGTCGTCTCCTAGTAACAAATCAAGCTATTGTATTTGAAAGCCCTGAAAAGAATGAACGAATTACTTGGACACAAATTGCATCAGCTAGTATTACATACCAAGGATGTCAGATCAATCGCCGTTCTGGTATAGCATGGAATTATGAATTCAATGCAATCCCCAGATTTGCTGCAGTGGTTCGAATTCTTGAAAGATATCATTAATTCTAAAAAGAGGTCTAAAGGCTGTTTTGCACGTCGTTCGCATTCAATGAAATATTGACGCACTGTATAAATAGTTAGGTAAGTAAGGTAGTAGTTTTTATTTCTCCACCCCGGTAAAAATTTACCGCGGTTATAAAGTCTTTTTTTTCATTAATTAACATTCACGTTTGGAAAGATTAAAGCAGTTTTGCGTCTTTCTTTGCTTGTCTAAATATAGGTGCCCTCAAATTTGAGGTCAGTGCTTGCAGGGTATAATCCTTCAAACATAATACCATTTACTCTAAAGGAGAGTAGACAGCATTTAAGTTAAACAAATGTACAAGACTGTTTATGAAACCACGCATTTGCAAGGCAATATCAGACACAAAAATTAGAAAAAAGTACCATAACAAGACATCCCAATAAAAATGAAACTCCCATTTTGAATCCCAAGAGAAAAAAGGTAAAACAATGTCTTGTCTGAGATTGCTTGGTAAAAGTAACAACAAAAGTGCTATAAAGACTATATGCAAAAAACTATACAAATATTCGCGCAAATAAACTGTTAGGATATTCAGATCTGTTGTTGTTTTATGTTGATGTTGAGGATTGTGATGCAACTCTGAAGAAACTCGAGATCTAAAGAAAGCTGCTATGAAAACCATGGTTACCAAAATAGCAAGAGATGAAAATATTAAAACAGCTTGAATAAATTCGGTGTTTTTTTCTATTTGCAAAAACTGTAACACCGCAAATCCTACGCTGTATATTACTACAGTTCTAATTTTTTTAAACATATCCAATTGCCCTAATTTTTGCATCTGTTCTATTTTTCTTAAATTAACTTCGTACAGAACGTTTTATGTTTCAGATGTGTTTGTGAGAATTCCATCAAAAAACTTCTCAATCTTTCTCTACGGTACCTTTCTGTTGATTTAAACGCATATCTAATCCAAAAATGATCAGCACTTTTCTCTACTTTGCTGTTCTTAAAATCATCAACCTGTTTTTGTGAATGGAATGACGTTCTCTCGTCTCTCTTGCTCTTTCAGAGCCTTTGCTTGTGTATTTTCAATCGCTCTGTGCACATACCAAGCTCTTGCAAGCACATCACTTTCTAGCTTCTGACAGTAAGAAACAAGTTCTGCACATGTGGGCATGAATACCTTTGACATCTCTTCAACTTGACCAGTGAGAATATTTTCAACGGCTTTTGCAAGAGCGTATGCTGAAACATGCTTGAGTGTTAGCTTGTAAGACGAAGCAACTGCATTGGGATCTGTGTTGGCTGGAACTCTCAAACTTGAGAGAAAAAAACCTGCTTTCTTAATCTGCTCATCCGAAGCTTTCACACTGAACAGTCTCTGCAGACGGTTGCAAGCTTCTAATGCTGTCATCTCCTCCTGCTTCGTCAATTCGCTCCCACTCTTGAAGGTCGATGGATACCCTCGGCTGATCCTCTTCATGATCATCTCCAGATGAAAAATCATGTCTGGAGCTTTCGAAACTTTCTGTAAGACGTTCGGTGAAACTTTTTTGTCGCTGAGAATAATTTCCATCCCTACCATTTTGTTTTTCCTTTTCCAATTTCGCTTTTTTCTTAGCTAAAATTCCATAGTCAGAAGTAACCCAGTTGTACCATGTCAGCTGCCAATCCTTGATCTCTGCACATTTTTTTGGTCTTGCTAGCCAGTAGTTTTTAAACCTCTCAAACTCTAACAACGCCTCATCATGCGTTAAGCCTCTGTCGATTGCGTATTGCAGATCAGGTTCGAAATCCTCAGGCAAGCGACAACCTCGTTCACTCCTAGACCGCTTGGTTTTCTTTTCAGTGCTTTTTTGCTGTGAAACGGGTGATTGATTTTCTGATGAGGACGTATCGTGATCCAAATGCTTCTCAACCATCTCATCGGTTGTTTCACTCTGAACCGAAACTTCAGTTGCTAAATCTTCTGAAACATTTTCTTTTTTTGATAACACGATAGTGTTAGTTTTTTTATATATGTTATTGTTAATGTGTTGTCGTGATGAACTCATCATGACCTCATCATGACTTTGTGATGACTTCATTGTTATGTCATCGTGATCTTTTGATGAGTTATCTTGATGCTTATTTCTCCTGGTATTTGCAGCTTTGATAGCTTTTTCTGAAAGCTTATTTAAATTGTCATTGCAATTCTTTAGTTCTTCTTCAACTTGCAAACTCCATAAACGGCCATCTTCTAAACGGGTGATTTTTTTCTTACGCAACAAAACATCTAATGCCTTATTCAAAGTATTTACTGAACAGCCAATACAACGTGCTAATGTAGAAATTTCTTCCCAAATTGGTTCTTGTGCTCGATACATGAGAGCAGTGAGTGTCATATAAGTAGCTTTCTCTGCTGCACTCGTACCAGAAAAATCCATGATCCATTCTTCATAGAAATTTCGAACCCAAGGTAATTTAGTTGCCATAATTTTCCTCCTCTTTTTTCTCACTTCGTTTTACGGTGTTTGAATTTTCACTGTTGATATCAAGATCAAATGCTGATGATGTGTGCCACAAACGGCCATTCTCTAAACGAGTGATATGATCACAGCTTATTAAAGTTTCTAATATCTTGTTAAACGTCTGTACTGAACAGCCACACAAATTTGATAAATGAGAAGCATTGTTAAAAATAGGTGTGCCCTTATCAATCATGAGTAATACCAACATTGTGTAAACAGCAGTCTCTGCTGGCTTCAAACCCATAAGCTCTTTTAAAAATTGACTAGGATAAAATTTCACCCAGGGTGATTTCGTTGACATCACATACCTCCTTGTTTCTTTAAATGTAAAATTGCCAAGCCTGTCTTCGCACCTAGATCAAAACAAGGAATGGTTTGTGAATTAAATTTCTTTTTTGATGGGGACGATTATCACACCCTATCTGTTGTGCTCACATTGAGTAGAGGCACTCGTGTCAGTTTCTGTGGTGTTGTTAACCGTACACATAGCCATATGCACCTTTAGAAATTTCTGTATTGCCTGAAATTCGCGCATTGTCGTAAACTAAAACATCACCGTGCACCCGCGCTTTGCCGGAAACTTCTGCAAAGCCATGAACCCAAGCATCACCATAAACCTGTGCATTATCAAAAACATCTGCACTGCCGGAAACCCAGGCATTGTCGTAAACGCGTGCATCACCAAAAATCTCTGCATTACCGTAAATCTGTGCACGGTCGCCAATGAGTGCATTTTCGTAAACGCGTACATCGTCGTAAACTTCTGCTTTACCGGAAACCAAAGCATTGTCGTAAATGCGTGCATCACCATACACCTGCGCTTCATCATCAACCCAACAATCACCCTCGTGAGAAAGATTGTTTTCTTTTTTTATGAAACCACCCAAATCACCAGCTTTAACATTACTAAAGTTTCTTAATGCTCTAATTCGATAAAGAGTGTGGGTGTACTCCATTCTAAATCTTAATATATGAACTTGCTTACTTTCTTCCGTAAGCTCGTATTTTATCTTCATAATTGTCCCCTCAGTTTAGGTAATACGTGGCTATACACGCTATGACAGAATGTCTAGCGCGTAGCTTTATTGAAAAAATGTTTTTGAAAGTAGCCTTCTAAAAACTCTGAACGCTAAATAATAAGAGGGCCACGTTTAAATGGAGTACGATGTTAAGCTTGAAGACGTTTGTTTGTCTGCAGATTTTTCTTTTGTTCAAAAGGAATGACTTTTATTGGTGGGGAAATCTCTATCGGTTTAACTGATTTTGCTATGTTGCTTTTACCATTGCTTTGACTGAGAATATCAAACAACTTCACATTTAAAGCTAATTTTTTCTTTCTCATTTGTAATGCTTTATTTTTTTGCTCAATTAAAGTGGATAGAGTTTTAAGTGCACTTTTTTCTTCCTCAATCAACTGATCTTCTTCTACAAGAGTTTCTTCATAGCGCTCTAGACAACTATTCACTTTTAACTTATGCAGCCTCTCTTTTAATGAAGGGGCACTTTCTTGTAGTGAGCGAATATTTTCTTGCGTAGAAGATTGTATGATAAGCTCGTCTGCACTATCCTCAGATGACGTTGCATCTGTGTATCCTTCTATTAACTTACTGGCATTCTCAATTCTTTTGTTACGACTTACTAATCTGTAAAATCGTGTATAAATTTCTTTTATCATCTCTTTTGCTTTCATATTCTTTCTTCTATTTGACAAGGCGAATTATCTCGCTGATGTTCAGTATCTGTGGAACTTTCCAAAAACGCAGATGTTGTTAACTGTGATCCATCTGGTGCAGTAAGATTTTTCTCGGAATAAACAGCATCTTTATGGTGTTTTGTCATTGGAAAGTAGACTTTACGAGATTTATTCTCATATGTATGAAGAAACCAATTCATTGTAACCCAAGATAACCCTTTAGATTTAGACAATTGAATAATTATGTTCCAATATTTTGGAGAAATACTATTACGATCGCGCATTTTACGCGCGGCTTCATAACTACATCCAATTTCTTCCGCAAATTGGCGGATAGATCCCCAAGACTCAATTAAATTTTTAACAGAAAAATCATTAACCATGATAGCTACAGTACGTTATGTACAATTTAAAATCAAGATAAAATCGTACACAATGAACAGAAAAAATAGTGGATAATGTACAAATGATTCTTTTACCAAAAGATAGACTTAAAATGGCACGTAAGCGCGCTGGATATCCAACACCGAGCAAAGCCGCGCGTGCTTTATCAATTCTCAATGTTAATACATTAACTAGTCATGAAAATGGAAATCGTGATATCTCGCGTAAAATGGCTAAGCGATATGGAGAGGTATTTAATGTAGATCCTGGATGGATTTTGTATGGCGAGTCTTCTCAGGATAATCCTAGTCTCAATGAGAGCATTCCTTTAATTTCGTGGGTTAGTGCTGGAGAATTAAGTGAGCAAGAAGGTATAACGAATTTTTTAGATTGTTCTATGATCGAAGCTGTCAACCTTCCAGCGGGTGAGTGGATTGCTTTACGCGTAGATGGTTCGTCTATGAATAAAATTAGCCCTCCAGATTCTATAATATTTGTAAATATGCGCGATAAAAAACTTGTGCCAAATGCTTGTTATGTTATTGCAGATGAAACTGGAAGAGCAACATATAAGCGGTACAGACCAAATGATAACCCTCCTTTTCAACCGGCTTCATATGACAGAACAATAAAAGCCCCAAAACTCGAAGGCGCCATCTCAATAATAGGCCGTGTACGGCGTACTATTCTTGAAATGTAAATATTGCAATCATCTTTCGTCTACTTAAAATTAAATGCTATCAGTGGAATCGCAGTTGCATTTTGTTGATTCCTAATAACAAGCCTGAGCATTTTTTACATTCTATATAATAAAGTGATTCTTATAGCGACAAGAAGACACAGATTATTTCCTCTTTTTTATCATTTTTTACAAATAAGTACATTATGTACTTGACTATATTTGGTACATAACGTACTTATTGTGTCTATGCACTACAAACAACCATTTGCCAACGCGGATTAGAGGGGATGAAAAATGAACGAACAGATTTTTGTAGATGATCATGAGATTCTGTTAGTTATATGTGATGATGGTTATCACGATGCTCGATCGGGACCACTGGATAGAACTGAAATCATGAACATTGTTGACGGTGTAGATGATGTTGTAAGAATTCTTCGTATTGATCTTCACTCAGACCACTATGATGATATTTCTGAAAAAATCGCTGAAATTTATGTAAAGGATAGCGACTCCTCTCTTTTAGAGCGTAATACACATCCCTTTATAGTTGATAGTAATGCATATCATATTCTGAAAGAAGATGTAGAAGAACAGATATATGCTGATAAAGTCTACGGTACTTATGAAGAGCAACACCGTTTACGTCCTTGCGATGTTTTAAACATGAATTATCGGAGGATGCAATAATGGAAGCTCCTATTACTCATCAGAATAATAAAACTGATCAAGAAACCGTGCGAATGGTGAAAATGGTGAAGGCTCATATATTACATGAGCGTTTGAAAATAAAAACCAACTTTAATGATTGGATTACTAAACGCATCCAAGAATATGAATTTGAGGAAGGGGAGGACTTTCGTATATTGCCTTTTGAAGATTCAAATGACCATTCAAAAAAGAAATACTACCTTACCGTAGACATGGCAAAAAAGCTTGCCCAAGCTGAGAAAAGTGGTGCAGCCAGAATAGTCTATCAACACCTCGCGTTTTGCGTTTGACAGATAAAGCAATAACACTTTCTTCCCAACACATCTAAAAATCAATCCAAGCAATATGAGGTCTGCAATGGAAGCGCTTATCGCTATTCATAACAATACAATTAATCAAGAAACTGTACAAACAGTCAATGCACGTGAGTTGCATGCATTCTTGGAAGTAGGAAAAGATTTTTCTACTTGGATTAAAGATCGTATTAATCAATATGAATTTGAAGAAGGAAAAGACTTTATCAAAACACAAGATTTGCGGTCCCCAAAATTGGGGAGCGCAAAATCTAGGGTGGTCTTGCAATAAATATCATCTCACCTTAGACATGGCGAAAGAACTTGCTATGGTC